>CAYJQV010000001.1:0-28184 GCA_964372395.1 uncultured Planctomycetia bacterium
GAACCCCGCCTCCCCGACCTTCGGCCGGAGGGATCGGTTACTCCGCGCTCGCGCCGGCTCACCGCTCGTGCCCCCGCGTCTGCAGCGACCGGCTCTCCTTCAGGATCCGGCGGAAGATCTGCCGGATTGAGGAAGCCGGCAGCGGCCCGTGGTTGGCTCGGGAGAGCCGCCGCAGGACCCGCTCCTCCCGCCGGCCGTCGAAGATCGGAAGCCCCTTGCCCTTCTTGACCCGTCCGATCTGGAGCACGGCGGCCGCACGGCGGTTGAGGAGCCGCAAGAGGACCTGGTCGATCCGGTCGATCTCTTTACGCCACCGGTTCAGTCTGTTGGTCATCGGAAACCGACTCCTCCGTCTGCCGCGCTGCCGGAGGCGGTGAGGCCGGCCCTGGAACCGGGGCCGCCCCCTGGAGCTCCTCAAGCGAGGGCAGGCTGTCCAGGCTCTTGAGCCCGAAGTGATCCAGAAACTCGCGTGTGGTGCTGTACAGGATCGGCCGGCCGACCGTCTCCTTGCGGCCCACGACGCGGATGAGGTTGAGCTTGAGCAGCGTTTCCAGCACCCCGTCCACGTCCACCCCGCGCACCTGCTCCATCTCCACCCGCGTGACCGGCTGGCGGTAGGCCACGATCGCCAGGGTTTCCAGTGAAGGCCGCGTCAGCCGCACCGCCCGCACCCTCCGGGTGAGCTGCGTCACGTACGGCGCCAGCGCCGGATCGGTCACCATCTGGAATCCTTCCGCCACCTCCACGATCCGGATCCCGCGCCCCGCCGAGGCGTACTCCTGCCCCATCTCTGTGAGGAGCCGGCGGATCTCGGAGGGCTCGACCTCCGGCCCCAGCACTTCCCGAACCTGGTCGATGAGCAACGATTTCTCCGAGACCAGGAGCAGTGCTTCCAGGATCCTCTTCAGCTCGACGTCGTTCACCGGCTCCTCACGCGGTGGCCTGCGCCCCCTCCGCAGCGGAGAGGATCAGGATCGCGCCGAACAGCTCCGCCTGGCGGATCGTCACCTCCTTCAAACGGATGAGCTCCAGGAGGGCCAGGAAGGTGGCCACCGCCTCCAGCTTGGACTTCGCCCCTCGGAACAGCTCCAGGAAGCTGACCCGCCCGCGCTCCTTGACGATCTCGCGCAGGGATGCCACCTTCTGCTCCACCGTGAACTCATCCTGCAGGATCTCGTGGACCATCTGCGCCGAAACCGCTTCCGACATGAACTGCGAGAAGGCGCTCAGCAGGTCAAAGAGAGACGCCTCCTTGAGCTCCTCCTCGGTCGGCCCCGGTTCCCCATCGGGACGCGCGGGGCGGGGGAAGGTCACCATCCGCTCCTTCTCCATGCCGCTTAAGAACTCCGCCGCTTGCTTGAACTTCTGGTACTCCTTCAGGCGCTCGATGAGCTCCTGGGCCGGGTCCGGCTCCTCCGCCTGCTCCGGCGGCACCGCCTCCGGGGGCAGGAGCATCCTCGATTTGATCTGCATCAGGGTGGCGGCCACGACGAGGAACTCCCCCGCCACCTCCAGGTCCAGCGCCTGCATGAGCTCCAGGTACCGCAGGTACTGCTCGGTCACCTGGGCGATCGGGATGGCGGCGATCTCGAGATGATTCTGCTTGACCAGGTAGAGGAGCAGGTCCAGCGGCCCCTCGAAGATCTGCAGCCTGACCTTGTAGCTCACCCCGCTCCTCCGGCGCCACAACTTGGATCAACCTTCAGCTGCCGCGCCCCCCCGCTTTTCAACAGCAACCTCACGATCCACGGATAAAAGAGGGGATCGTCCACACTCAGACCTGTCTCAGCGTAAATCCGTTCGTAGCTGGATTTGAGCTTGAGAAAATCTGCCGTGCTCACTCATCTTCTCCCGGAGATTTCAAGGGCAGGCGGGTTCTCCAGGATCCGAGTGCGTTCAATCACCAAAATCCCGCCCATCAGTTCCGCCTCCAGGATACCCTCCAGCAGCCATTGCAGAAGTCGAAGCGCCTCCGCCTCAGAATATTCGCCGCCTCGGAAAAGAATCAGCCCGATCCTGGATTCATAGGTTAAGGCCAGGAGGCGCGGATAATCCAAATCCGCCGTAATAATGACCTGACCTTTGCTCCGGGCGTAATCCAGGACGACGCTGTCCGAAGCTTGCGCAAGACCTGCATCAGCGGCATGGGATGCCTCGTGGCCTTCTGATCGAAGCCATGCGGCCAGGGCCGGGGGAAGCGGCATGTCGATCAAAAATCTCATCAACCCAGCTCGACCGTTTCCTCCTCAGCAAGGCAGGCAGCGTACCGCAGGGGCCTCGTCGATATCGGCCGCTTGCAGATAGGGGTAGGCTTTTAAGATCGTCTCCTTCGTCTCCCCCGCCGCCAAGAGACCCAGGAGTCTGGAAACGGGAAAGCGCAGACCCCGAATGCAGCGCTTCCCCGTGCAGACAGTTGGATCCAGCGTGATACGGCTGAACTTCATTCAAGCACCCTCCTGCTCATTTCAATCATATCATTCCTAAACCGACGGCCGCGCGGACCTCGCGCATCGTCTCCTGCGCCACCTGACGAGCGCGAGCCGCTCCCTCCTGCAAGACCTTCTCCACGTCAAGCGCCTTGCGCTGCGCCCGGAACGGCTCCGTCGCCCGGATCAGGGCCTCCGCGAGCTCCTCCTTGTTCTGCGTGCAGCCCCGCTTGGAGGTCCGGCACTCTTCCCAGACCCGCGGGGCCTCCTCCGGCACAAAGAGCTTCCAGTAGTGGCAGACGTTGCACTCCTCCGGATGCCCCGGATCGGTGAACTTCACCCGCTTCGGATCGGTGAACATCTTCTGCGTCTTTTTCCGGATCTGGCCCGGCTCGTCGGCCAAGGCGACGAAGTTGTCGAACGACTTCGACATCTTCCGCCCGTCGATCCCCAGCAGCCTTGCCTCCTCGGCGAGCAGCGGCTTGGGCTCCGGAAAGAGGTCCCGCCCGTACAGGAACTTGAACCGGCGGACGATCTCGCGGCAAAGCTCCAGGTGCGGGATCTGATCCTCCCCCACCGGGACGGCATGGGCGCGATAGAGGAGGATGTCCGCCGCCTGCAGGACCGGATAGCCGAGGAACCCGTAGGTGGCCAGATCCCGGCCGGTCACCTCCCGAAGCTGCTCCTTGTAGGTGGGAACCCGCTCGACCCAGCCCAGCGGGGCGATGATGGAGAGGACCATGTACAGCTCCAGATGCTCCGGGACATCCGACTGGCGGAACAGCACTGCCCGGCCCGGATCCACGCCGGCCGCCACCCAATCCATCACCATCTGCCGGCTGCGCTCGCGGATCTCCCGGGGCCGTTCATACTCGCTCATCAGGGCGTGCCAGTCCGCCACCATGAAGAAGCAATCGTGATCCCGCTGGAGGGACACCCAGTTTTTCAGCGCACCCACCCAGTGGCCCAGGTGCAGGGGTCCGGTGGGACGCATGCCGGAGAGAACGCGCTGTTTCACAGCTTTTGGGCGACTTCCTCCACCTCGACCGACTCGATCAGGTCGTCGGGCTGGTAGTCGGTCCAGTCGGCGAGAGACAGCCCGCACTGCATCCCCTCCGCCACCTCACGCACATCGTCCTTGAACCGCTTGAGGGAGCTGATCTTCCCCTGGTGGATGACCTCGGCCCCGCGCAGAAGCCGGCCGAGCGATCCGCGGAGGATCTTGCCCTTCACCACCTGGCAGCCGGCCACCGTCCCCACCTTCGATACCTTGAACACCTGCAGGACCTTGGCCCGGCCGACCACCTGCTCCACCCGGCGCGGCTCCAGAAGGCCCTCGAGCGCGGCGCGGATGTCGTTGACCGCCTCGTAGATGATCCGGTAAGCCCGCACATCCACCTTCTCCAGCTTGGCCAGCTCGTCCGCCTCCGGCGTCATCCCGACGTTGAAGCCGATCACCACCGCGTCCGAGGCCTCGGCCAGCAGGACGTCCGATTCGGTCACCGACCCTACCCCCGCATGGAGGAACCGCAGGCCCGCCTTTTCCGTCGGGATCTTGGAGAGCGCATCCCGCAGCGCCCCTACGGAGCCCTGGACATCCGCCTTGAGGATGAGGTTCAGGCTTTTCACCCGGCCTTCCTCCAGCCGCTCGTGGAATTCCTCCAGCGTCATCACCCGCCGCGCCGGCTGTTTCGATTCCTTCCTCTGCTCCTGCCGGCTCATCGCAATCTCCCGGGCCCGGCGCTCCTCCGGCACGACGAGGAAGGTCTCGCCCGCCGCCGGAACCCCATTGAGGCCCAGCGCCTCCACGGGCGCCGACGGGCCGGCCTCCTTCAGCCGATGGCCCCTCGCATCGAGGAGCGCGCGCGCCCGGCCCCACGCGGTGCCGCTCACCAGGACGTCGCCCACACGCAGGGTCCCGCTCTGCACCAGCACATGCGCAATGGGACCGCCCCCCTTGCTGAGCTTCCCCTCCAGGACCACCCCGCGGGCCAGCCGGTCCGGATTGGCCTTCAGCTCCAGAAGCTCCGATTCGAGGAGGATCATCTCCAGCAGCTGATCGATCCCCTCCCCGCTCTTCGCCGAGACCGGAACCACCACGGTCTTGCCTCCCCATTCCTCGCTCATGAGCCCCAGCTCCATGAGCTGCTTCTTGACCCGGTCCGGGTTTGCCGAGGGCTTGTCGATCTTGTTCAAGGCCACCACGATGGTCGCCTCGGCCGCCTTCGCGTGATCGATCGCCTCCACCGTCTGGGGCATGACGCCGTCGTCGGCGGCCACGACGAGGATCACGATGTCGGTCACGTGGGCCCCCCGTGCCCGCATCGCGGTGAACGCCTCATGGCCCGGCGTGTCCAGGAAGGTGATCGTCCCCTTGGGAAGATTCACCCGGTAGGCGCCGATGTGCTGGGTGATCCCGCCGGCCTCCCCTTCCACCACCCGGCTTTCCCGGATCGCATCCAGGAGAGAGGTCTTGCCGTGGTCCACATGACCCATCAGGGTGACCACCGGCGGGCGCTGGACCAGCTTGGAGGGATCGGTCTCCTCCTCTTCCGACCGGATCTCCTCCTCGAGCGTGGGCTGCCGCTCGTGCTGGTAACCATAGCATTTGAGGATCTTCTCGACCGGCTCGTCGGTGAGCAGCTGGTTGATGGTGGCAAGAATCTTCATCCCCAGGAGGTGTTTGATCAGCTCGCTGGGGGAGACGGAAAGTTTTTCCGCCAACTCCTTCACCGTCAGCGGAACCTTGACTGCCAGCGGCTTGAGCACTGCCGGGGCGGCCGGTTCCGTCGGTGGAGCGATCTGCGTCGCCACGACGGCAGCGGGTGCCGGAGCCGCCGGCGCAGCCGGCTCCGGCTTCGCGGGTGCAGGCGGCGCCGGCTTCGGAGGCGTGGGCGGTGGAGGCGCAGGCGCTGCGGGCCTGGGCACAGGCGGCGGAGCAACTGGCTTGGGCGCGGGTGGTGCCGGCCTGGGCGCGGGCGGGGCCACGGGCGCGATCGGCGCAGGCCTCGCTGGCGGCGCCGTCGGTCGAGTGACGGCTGCCGTCGGCGGCACAACGCTCCGCCTGGGCGCTTCCGGCTTCTTGACCTTCTTCGGCCTGGCTGGCGCCCTGGCCGCGGGTTTCACCCGCGGCTTCTTCGGGGCAGCTGCTGCCTTCCTTTTCGTCGCGGCCGCACCCTTTTTCTTCGAGCTGTGCGCGGTCATCTTTACCCGGCCGGGGCCCCTTCGGAAGGGGGTTGCGGTCCCGCCGGCGCCTCCTCGGGAACAACCGGCGCGGGCATCTCGGCCTCCACCTTGGCCAGCAGCTCCTTCGCCCCGCGGATCAGCTTCAGCGCCGTCTTCTCCCCCACCCCCTTGACCTCCGTGAGCTCCTCGGGTGTGAGCTTGGCCAGCACCGGAACGGTATCGTACCCCTTCTTCTTCAGCGCCTCCAGGAGCTTGGGTCCCACACCCTGCAGGTCTGCCACCGAGACCTTCGCGAGTTGCTCCGCCTGGGCCCGGCTTCGGACGTCAATCTCCACACCGGTCAGCCTGGAGGCGAGGCGAACGTTCTGCCCCCGCTTGCCGATCGCAAGGGAAAGCTGGTCATCGTCGACGATGACCTCCACCCGCTTCTTGTCAGGCGAGACGTGGATCTCGGCCACCTTAGCCGGGGCAAGGGCGGCCCCCACAAACTCCTCCAGCTTCGGGCTCCATCGGATGATGTCGATCTTCTCGCCGTGGAGCTCCCGGACGATGTCCTTGACGCGGGTGCCCCGCATCCCCACGCAGGCCCCGACGCAATCCACCTTCTCATCCTTGGAGGTGACGGCCACCTTGGAGCGATCCCCCGGCTCACGGGAGATCGACTTGATCTCGACGATCCCCTGGCCGATCTCCGGCACCTCCAGCTTGAACAGCTCCAGGACCAGGTTCGGATGCGCGCGGGAGAGGATGATCTGCGGCCCCTTGGCGGTCTTGTTCACCTCGATGCAGTAGGCGCGAACCCGGTCCCCGGGGCGGAAGCTCTCCTTGGGGGACTGCTCCCTTTTCGGCAGCAGGCCCTCGGTCTTGCCCAGCTCCACGATGATCGCCCCCCGATCGAACCGATGCATCGCCCCGGTGAGCAGGGTGCCGGAACGGGGCGAGAACTCGGTGTAGATGGCGCTGCGCTCGGCCTCCCGGATCTTGTGGAAGATCACCTGCTTGGCGGTCTGGGCGGCGATCCGGCCGAAGCGGGCGTTGGACAGCTCCTTCCCGCCCGCCAGGATCGTGATCTCGCCGCTCTGGCGGTCGATCTTGGCCGTCACCTCCTCGGTGACAGACCCCAGCGCCTTGCGGGCAGCGCTGACCAGGGCGGCCTCCACCGCCTCGATGATCACCTCCCGGTCAATCCCCTTCTCCCGCGTCAGATGGTCGATGACAGCGAGGAACTCTGCATTCATTCGGGCACCTACAATCGGACTTCCTGCACGGCGGAAAGGATCTGCGCCAGCGGAATCTGAAGCTTATCGCCGGAATCCAGTTTCAGAACCACGACCAGCTCGCCGGCGCCGAGCAGCTCCCCGACGTGCTCCCACCGGGAATCAAGCGGCTGGTTCGTTCTCACCCGCACCCGGCGGCCAATCACCCGCTCGAAATCGGAGGCCACCTTGAGCGGCCGGTCCAGCCCGGGGGAGCTCACCTCCAGGACGTAGCGCTCCGGCACCGCGTCGTGCTCGTCCAGCACCGCCCCGATGGCCCGGTTGAGCTCGGTCAGCTCCTGCACCGTCACCCCGCGGGCCGTGTCCACGAGGCACCGCAGGAGCAGACGCCCTCCCGCCGGCCGGCAGACGAGCTCCACCAACTCGACCGCTCGGCTGCGCAAGAGGGGATCGATGAGATCCCGCACGCGATGGGTGATCTCTTCCGTCGGGTCCTGCATCTTCTGAACAACAAAAAAGTGGGAAACGGATCGTTCCCACTTTCATCCCCGGCTTGAAGGGGAAGCCCCGCTCCGCGGGACATTCCCAGATAAAAAAATAGGGGAAGAAACTCCGAATAGGCTCTTATTATCGGGCGGGCTGCAGCTCCCTGTCAAGGAGCTTTTTGAGGTGATCCACCGCCTTGGAGAGGGGCAGAAGCGTGGCCTCGGATTCGGTGCGGCGCTTAAGCTCGACGGACTTTTTCGCTAAGCTCTTCTCGCTCAAGAGGACACGCAAAGGGAATCCGATGAGGTCGGCGTCCTTGAGCTTGACGCCGCCCGACACCGATCGGTCATCCAGAAGGACCTCGACGCCGGCCTGCACCGCCTCCCGATAGAGCCCCTCCGCCGCCTCCCGGACAGCGTCGTCGTCCGGATTGATGGGCAAGAGCACCGTCGGATACGGCGCCATCGAAGAGGGCCAGGAGATCCCGGAGGCGTCGTGGTGCGTCTCAATGACGGCCGGGACAATCCGGGAGACGCCGATCCCGTAGCATCCCATGACGAAGGGCCTCTGTTTGCCGTCCTCATCCAGGAAGGTGGCGCCCATCGCTGCGGAGTATTTGGTCCCCAGCTGGAAGATGTGCCCCACCTCGATGGCGGCGAGCAGCTTCAGCTTCTTGCCGCATCGGGCGCAGGGATCACCCTCGGCGGCGAAGCGGATGTCCGCGACCTCCTCCGGCTTGAAATCGCGCCCCGGGTTGACGTTGACGAGGTGCCTGTCCGCCTGATTGGCGCCGGTGACGGCGTTGACCACCTGGATCACCGCCGGGTCCGCGATGAGCCGGCCCCCCTGGAGGTTCACCGGACCGGCGAAACCGACCGGGGCGCCGGTCAGCTTCTGGATGGTGGCGGCATCCGCCATCTCCAGGGCCTGCACGCCGGCGGCCTTTCGCAGCTTCTCGGGGTTGACCTCGTGGTCGCCCCGCACCAGGGCGACGAGCAGCTGGGAATCCGCCCGGTAAACCAAGGTTTTCACGAGCCGGCTCGGCTCCACGCGCAGGAGCTGGCTCACCTTCTCCACGGAGGAGACGCCCGGCGTATCGACCACCTGGACCGGCTTCGGCGAGTCGCCCGCAGGCCGGGTGTGGACGATCGGGATCCCCACCGCCGCGCGGGCCAGCGAGGCCGCATAGGAGCAGGCGGAGCAGCGCACCACGCGGTCCTCGCCGTTCTCCGCCAGCACCATGAACTCGTGCGAATCCTCGCCCCCCATCACCCCGGTCTCCGCCTCGACGGGAATCGCCTCCAGCCCGCAGCGGGAGAAGATCCTTGAATAGGCGTCGTACATCCTCTGGTAGCTCACCGCCAGCCCCGCCTCATCCCGGTCGAAGCTGTAGGCGTCCTTCATGAGAAACTCGCAGGAACGGATCACCCCGAACCGCGGCCGGGGCTCATCCCGGAATTTGGTCTGGATCTGAAAGAGGGTCTTGGGCAGGTCCCGGTACGAGCGCAGCTCGCCGGAGACCAGATCGGTCACCACCTCCTCGTGGGTGGGCCCGAGCACCGTCTCCTTCCCATGCCGATCCTTGAAGCGGATCATCTGCTCCCCCATCTGCGCATACCGGCCGGAACGCTTCCACAGCTCGCCCGGCTGCAGCGCCGGCAGAAGAACCTCGAGCGCCCCCGCCCGCGTCATCTCCTCGCGGATCACCTGGATGACCTTGTGGAGAACACGGAATCCCAGTGGAAGGTAGGAGTAGGTGCCTGCGGAAAGCTTCCGGATCAAGCCCGCCCGCAGCATCAGGCGGTGGCTCGGGATCTCCGCCTCGGCGGGGGTCTCGCGAAGAGTGGGGATGTACGTCAGGGACCAGCGCAAGTCAGGAGGGGTCGGCCCACTTGCCGTGGGCCTTGATGAGGGAGATGAGGCGCTCGTCCGCCTGCGCAACGGGGATGCCGCGCTCGACGAGCTCCTTGCCGACGTAGAGGTTGACCGTGCCCGGGGAGCCGCCCACGTAGCCGAAGTCCGCATCCGCCATCTCGCCGGGGCCGTTGACGATGCAGCCCATGATGGCGATCTTCACCCCCTTGAGGTGGCTGGTCCTGGCCTTGATCTTCTGTGTCACCGGCTCCAGATCGAAGAGGGTCCGCCCGCATCCCGGGCAGGCGATGTACTCGGTCTTCACCGAACGGACCCGGGCCGCCTGGAGGATGTCGTAGGCAAGCTGCAGCATCCGATCCGCGGGGAAACGGGAACGGATCACCACCGCATCGCCGATCCCGTCCACGAGAAGCCCTCCCACCTGCACCGCCGCCCCGATGAGGAACCGGATCTCTTCGGACGCGAACCGGCGGGCGTCCCAGACCAGGATCAGAGGCCGCCGATCCCCGGCCTCTTCCAACCGCCGGGCGAGGCGCCTGCCCTCATCCAGAAGCTCCTCGGCCTGGAGCAGATGGAACTTCCCGTCGGGGGAAAGGGAGGCCCCCCGTTCCGGGGCAGTCTCCAAGACAAACTCGCAGGGGGTGTCCCGCCCGCCCGCCTGCCGGGGATGGGGAACATCCGCCCGCGCCAGGCCGACCTTGACCGGCTCCTCTCCGCCGATCGGGATCGTCCCGAAGAGCGCCGGGGCGGAGATCCGGCGGGCCCATTGAAAAGGATGCAGAGGGCCAGCCACTTGCCGGCCTTGAGACCACCGCTCGGCGGCCCATCCGGAAAGCGCCCGCGCGACGGGAACCTCGCGGACCGGATCCTCCGTCAACGAAACCCGGATCGTGTCGCCGATCCCCTCCGCCAGGAGAACGCCGATCCCCAGGGCCGACTTGATCCGGGCATCCTGCCCCTCCCCCGCCTCGGTGACCCCCAGGTGCAGCGGGTAGGGGACCCCCTGCCGGTCCAGGGCCTGCACCAGCAGGCGATTGGCATGCAGCATGACGACCGGGTTGGACGCCTTCATCGAGAAGACGATGTCTCCAAACCCCAGCGATTCGGCGACCCGCAGGTACTCCAGCGCCGACTCCACCATCCCGGCGGCTGTGTCTCCGTAGCGGTTCATGATCCGGTCCGAGAGAGAGCCGTGGTTGGTTCCGATCCGGATCGCGCGGTGCAGCGCCCGGCATTTCTCGACGAGGGGAGCGAAGCTCGCCCGGATCCGATCCAGCTCCGCGCGGTACTCTTCTTCCGTGTACTCGCGCCGGGCGAATCGCTTCGAATCGGCGAAGTTGCCCGGGTTCACCCGGACCTTCTCCACATGCTCCGCCGCCTCCAGCGCCGCCTTCGGATTGAAGTGGATGTCCGCCGCCAGCGGGACCCGGATCCCCTCGGCGCGCAGGCCGGCCCGGATCGAGGCCAGGGCGGCTGCCTCGACGGTGGTCTGGGCCGTGATCCTCACCAGGTCGCAGCCCGCCCGGGCGAGATCCGCGGTCTGCCGGACCGTCCGGGGAATGTCCTGTGTGGGGGTCGTCGTCATGGACTGCACCCGCACGGGGGCCTCCCCGCCGATCTCGAGGTCGCCCGCGCGGACGGGCCGGCTGCGCCGCCGGATCATCGTCTCTGTCGTCGCCATCGCTGTGCTTGACGCTGCCGCTGCCATTATACCCCTTCCTCAGCGGCCCCCTAAGAGGCCGCGGAGACGCTGGCCGATCTCAAACTTCACGAGGTCGTTGTAGGTCACCACCGCCAGAAGGAGCAGGAGGAAGACCAGCCCCGTCCGGGTCATCGCCTCCTGCGCGCGGATACTCACCGGCCGGCCGCGAAACCGCTCCGCCGCGAGAAACGCCAGATGCCCTCCATCCAGGACCGGAATCGGCAGAAGATTGAAGAGGCCGATGCTGGTGCTTAAGACCGCGATGAGCTGCAGCAGCGACCGGATCCCCTGCTCGGCCACCGAGGAGGTGATGACGAAGATCCCGATGGGGCCCGTGATGGTCTCCTTGAGGGATAAGGCCCCCGTGAGGATGTTCCACAGGGCGAGCAGGGTCACGCGGGTGAGAAAGCCGATCTGCGCCGCGGACTTCGAGAGGGCCTCTCCTGGCGGATAGCGCCGGATCTCGACCTCGTCCGAGGGGGTGATGCCGACCATGCCGGTCCGGCGCACGCCTCCCAGCCAGCTCCGGCGCTCCCCGACGCGCGGCTCCACTTCCCTGGTGAAACGCCGGCCGGCCCGCTCCACGACCATGGGGAACGGCCCGGTCTGCCCCTGGATCGCCCGCGTCATCTCCTCCCAGCTCGTGACCGGACGGCCGCCCACCTCCAGGATCCGATCGCCCGTCTGGACACCCGCCTCGGCGGCCGGGTATCCCTCCAGCACGCGCCCCACCTTCGTCATGGCGGTGGGGGCGCCCACCGTGAAAACGACGAAGAAGAGGAGAAAGGCCAGCAGGTAGTTGATCCCCGGCCCCGCCAGGACGATGAGCGCCCGCTCCCCGACCGACCGGGCCCGGTACTCCCACGACCGCATCGGCCCCGGCGTCTCCTCCGACTCGCCGGCCAGCTTCACGTACCCGCCAAACGGCAGAAGGCTCAGGGCGTACTCCGTCCCCCGGTGGGTCCAGGTCACCAGCCGGGGGCCGAATCCGAAGGAGAAGCGCTCCACCTTGACCCCGATCCGCCGGGCCACGGCAAAATGGCCCCACTCGTGGACCAGGATGATGAGGCTCAAGGTGACCAGAAACGCCAGCCAGGAGGTCATGGGGATTGCTTCGCCCCTGCGGGGCTCGCAACGACGGGGCGCCGCCTCGAGCCGCCGATGAGCCCCGTCACCTGCTCCCGGGCCCAGGCGTCTGCCTGGACGATCTCCTCCAGGCCGGGCTGCGCCACCGCCCGATGCCGGCTCAGCACCTTCTCGAGAATCACGGGGATCTGCGGGAAGGGGAGCGCATCGTCGAGAAAGGCCGCCACGCACACCTCGTTGGCGGCGTTGAGCACCGCCGGCATCGTTCCGCCGGCGCGCGCGGCCGCGGCGCCGAAATCCAGGCAGGGGAACTTGGCCCGGTCCGGCGCCTCAAAGGTGAGCTGCCTCAAGGCCACCAGGTCCAGGCCGGGAAGGGAGCAGGCCAGCCGTTCCGGATAGGTGAGCGCATACTGGATCGGGATCCGCATGTCGGTCACCGCCAGCTGGGCGAGCCACGATCCGTCAATGAACTCGACCATCGAATGGACGATCGCCTCCGGATGCACCACGACCTCGATCCTCTCCACCGGCACGCCGAAGAGCCACCGGGCCTCGATGACCTCCAGGGCCTTGTTCATCATGGTGGCGGAGTCCACCGTGATCTTCGGCCCCATCCTCCAGCGCGGATGGTTCATGATCTCCTGCTTGCTCAGCGAGGAAAACCGGCCGATCGGGACATCCTTGAGCGGCCCCCCGGAGGTGCTCAGATGGATCCTGCGGATCTGAGATCCGGCATGCCCCTGCAGGCACTGGAAGATCGCCGAGTGCTCGCTGTCGATGGGGATGAGGCGCGCCCCGTGCGACCGGCTCAGGCGGGTCACCAGCTCCCCCGCCATCACAAGCGTCTCCTTGTTGGCCAGCCCGATCGACCGGCCGCGCGAGATCGCCTCCAGCGCGGGCCTCAAGGCCGCGGCACCCGTGATGGCGACCACCACCAGGTCCACCCCGTCTAGCCCGGCCAGGCGGGCGACCCCCTCATCCCCTGAAAGAATCTCCGTCCCGGTGCCGTCAAGCCGGGCCCGGAGCGGGTCGAGCTGCCCCGCATCCTGGAGGGCGACCGCCCTCGGCCGGAAGGCCCGCGCCTGCTCCGCCAGGAGGTCGGCCCTGCGTCCCGCGGCCAGGCCGACGACCTCAAACCGGTCCCGGTGCTCCTCCACCACCTTGAGGGTGTTCACCCCGATGGAGCCGGTCGAACCCAAGAGGACGATCCGTTTCATCCGCCCACCCAGAATTTCTGAATGTAAAAATAGCAGATGGGGGAGGTGAAGAGCAAACTGTCCAGGAGATCGAGCACCCCGCCCAGCCCGGGAAGGAGTGCCCCGGAATCCTTCACCTGGCAGTCCCGCTTCACGAGCGATTCGGAGAGATCCCCGAGCTGACCCAGAATCCCCAGCAGCCCGCCGAGGATCAGCAGGTTCCTCAGCCCCACCGCCGGAAAGACCGACCGCAACGCGGCCGCCGCCCCGACGCTGAAGGCGAGCCCTCCCAGCGTCCCCTCCCAGGTCTTGGACGGGCTGATCCGCGGGATCAGGGTATGCCGGCCGATCGCCGATCCCACCGCGTAGGCCCCGATGTCCCCGCCTTTGGTGACCAGCAGGAGATACGCCACCAGCCACTCCCCGCCGGGCAGCCCGGGTCCTTCCAGGAACCGCAGGCGGACCAGGAAGCTGAAGCACCAGGAGACGTAGAGGATCCCGAAGAGGGCGGTGGAGACCCCGACGATCGCCTGGGAGCTGTCCCTCCGGCGCAGCTGCAGGAGGAAGAGCGTCAGGAACGCCACCAGCACGAAGAAAAGCTCCCAGCCCTTGGTCGGCTCGAACCGCCATTGAATCGAAAGGGGGATGAGGAGCCCAATCCCCAGCCCGATCCAGCGCTCGATCACGATCCCCTTGCGCTCGACCAGCGCGAAGAATTCGTTGAGGGCCAGACCGGTGAAGACGGTCGCCACGAGGCCGAAGAGCCAGAGGGGCCCGGCGAAGAGGATCCACGCCACCAGGAGGATGAGGAGGGAGCCGGTGAGGCTGCGCTGGAGGAGGTTCACGCCCCGAAGCGCCGCTCCCTCTGCTGGAACTCCGCGACCGCCCGGAGCAGGTCGGCCTTTCCGAAATCCGGCCACAGCTTCGGGGTGAGGTACAGCTCGGCGTAGGAGATCTGCCAGAGCAGGAAATTCGAGAGGCGCTGCTCGCCGCTCGTCCGGATGAGGAGGTCCGGGTCCGGCTGGCCCTGCGTGTACAGGAAGCGGCTGAAGGTCTGCTCGTCGACGGAGCTCAGCTTGAGGCGGCCGGACCTGACCTGGTGGGCAATCTGTTTCACCGCCTGAACGATCTCCGCCCGCCCCCCGTAGTTGAGGGCGAGGTTTAAGACCATCCGCTGATTCTGCGCCGTCTCCTCCATCACGCGCCGGAGCTGGCTGCCCACCGCGGCCGGCAGACCCTCCAGATCCCCCAGGACATTCAGCCGGATCTCATGGCGCATGAGGTTCTCCAGCTCGCGCCGGAGGTACTCCTTCAAAAGCGCCATCAGGGTGGACACCTCGGAGTCCGACCGCTTCCAGTTCTCGACCGAGAAGGCGTAGAGGGTCAGCACCTCGATGCCAAGCTCGCGCGCCGCCTCGACCACCGAACGGACCGCTTTGATTCCGGCCCGATGGCCCATGACGCGCGGCAGACCCCGGGAGCGAGCCCACCGCCCGTTGCCGTCCATGATGATCGCGACGTGGCGGGGGAGGTTTCCCATGGAAGGGGGATTTGGAAAGGGGTGCGGGCCGCTGTTCAGCCCGATGAGTCGGAGCCCTGGTGGGGCATCTGCCGGAGCCGCTCGGTCAATGCCCGGTTCTTTGCCTGCTCCCGGAGCAGCGCCTCATTGAGCTGCTTGCCGAGGTTCCGGGATTGGGCGTAGCGGCCCTCGGCCCAGCGCAGCTTCTCCTGCAGATCGCGGTTGGCCCGGTCGAGCTCACCCACCTGCCGGCGCAGCAGCTGCTGCTGCCGCTCTGAATCGGTCCGTTTCGCCGAGGAACCGAAGGCCACCGCCAGCGCCGTCATGGTGACCAGCGTGAGGGAGGTCGTGACGCCGCGGTATCGGTCCTCTATTTGTACATCTCCAGGGACCGGGCCTTCCCCACCACGTCCGGCTCTCCGGTCCTCTCGGCCTGGCGGATGAGATCCCGCTCCCGCTTCGTCAGCTCCTTCGGCAGGATCACGATCTCCACCCGCCGGTTCTTCTGGCGGCTGGCCGGATCGTCGTTCGACGCCACGGGGCGATACTCGCCGTATCCGGAGGCCACCATCTGGCGGGGATTGACGCCTCCCTCTTCCAGGAAGTGGAGGACGCTCGTGGCCCGGGCCGTGGAGAGCTCCCAGTTGGATTTCCACCCGGAATGCCTGATCGGCTCGTTGTCCGTGTGCCCCTCGATCCCGATGTCGCGGTCGGCGACCTTTTCCCGGATCACCGAGGCCACCTTGGACAGACTGCCTGTGGCCTCCTCCCGCAGCTTCGCCTTGCCGGAGTCGAAGAGCACCTCCGCCATGAAGGTCAGCACCAGGCCCCGCTCCGCCATCTCCAACCGGACCTGCTTGTCGGCGATCTCCTTCTTCAGCCGCTTCTCCAACAGCTCCTTCGCCTCACGCAGCTGCCGCCCCTCTGCTTCCTTCTGCAGGCGGAGCCGCTCCATCTCCCCCGACAGCTCGTGGATCCGCCGCACGTCTGTCGGCCGGCCGGCGTAAAAATTGACCCCGCATCCGGCGATACCCGCCGCCGCCAAAAAGAGCGCCAACGATCTTGTCGCGTGCATGGACAGGACTCTCCGCATTCTCATCACCCCTCGTCTCACTCTTGGTTCGCCGTGCTGCCGGACTTCAAGAAGGATTCCAGCTTGCCCCAGGTCTTCGGCCCGACCTTCCCGTCCGCATGGAGGCCGTGCGCGAGCTGGAAATCGCGGACGGCGGTGCGCGTGCGGGGCCCCATCCTGCCGTCGGCCGGCCCCGGATCGAATCCGGCGGCCTTCAGGGCCCGCTGGATCTCCTGGACCCTGGCGGACTCGTCGGCAGCCGGTCCGGCGGAGGCGCCATCGGCGGTGGCGGGAAGGATCGCGGCGCTCTGCGCCGGGTTCGAGGCGGCCGCCGCACCGGGGGTGCTCCCCCCGGCGGTCGCGGGGCTGATCGAGGCCAGCTCTTCCTGCGGCTGGATCGGTTCAATCTGGATCGTGGGCAGGGGAGATCCCGCCGGGTTCAGCCCCGCCTCAGGCCCCAACGCCCTCAGGGCAGCCCGCCGGCCCATCCCGTAACCGATGCTGGTCAACACCACCGCTGCACTGATCCCTGCCACCCACCACCCGGACCTTACTTGCCCCATCATGGCAAAATCCTCCTGAAGTTGAACAAAACCCCAATGGCGGACTTGCAGATTGCGGATTGAAACGGGTGCCCAACGGACAATCCGAAATCAATAATCCGGAATTCCACCGTGGATTCTAACACCCCAAGCCAAAAAGTCAATGGCCGACGGCCGACCCGGCCGCCGACCGAGTTACGCCTGGGTACCTGCGAGGACCGCGTCCCTCACCTGGTCGGTCAACCTCGGCGCCTTCCAGGGGAACCGCTTCAGCCAGCTCTGGATCTGCGCGGCCAGCGTGGCCGGATGGTGGCTCAGATCCAAATTCACCTCGATCGCCCCCTTGCCCAGCTCCTGCCGCGCTTGCCGAAGGGCTGCCTCCACGCCGCCTGATTCATCCGCCTGGATGAACGCCCCGGCCAGATCGGGGCGCAGATCGCTCAGCGCCGTGCGCTGGGCCAGATCCGCGACGACGATCCGGGGCACCACCCCCTCTTTCGGCAAGAAGAAGGCCAACCCCGCGTTCTCCGGGCGGAAGATGATCTTCAACGGCTCTTCCGGGAGCGCCCCTGCCCGCCAGACCGATGCCGTCTTCGGCTTGTCGCTCAGGGCCGGATCCACGTTGAGAATCCCATTCTCCACCGCAAGCCGGATGTACCGGGCCTCGCCCCCTTCCCTCGCCACACGCTTCAGCCGGCCCTGCAGGCCATCGGCATCCTGAGAGAGGTAGATTCCCTGCATCCGGTATCTCATCTCCGGCGCGAAGAAAGAAACCCAATCGGCCGGCCCGGCCGCCCCGCTGCCCCTTCCCTCCAACAATCTCAGAAACGCCTGCGCGACCGCATCAATCGGCTCCACCGGAAGAACCCACACCTCCTCCATCCCGGCCCCTTCATCGGAAACCAGCTTCGGTTCTGCATCCTCCGGAATCCACCTCGGCATGGCGGCCTCCGCCCGCAGCCGGCTGAGCCGGTCCGCCGACCTGATCCGCTCCAACTCAAGGATCTGCGCCAAGCCGGTGTCTCCCCCCCGCTCCGCATCGGCGATCCGGATCTCCAGGCTGCGGACCTCGCCCTCCGCCTCACGGATCGCCTCCGACTCCTCCATGCCGGTCTTAGGCGGGCCCAGTCTGGCGAGGTGGTCGGCGACCTGGGACTCCGTGGGAAGCCCGCCAAGCAGCTCCCGATCGGAGTCCACCCCGATGTCCGAGGTAAAGAGACGATCCG
Organism: uncultured Planctomycetia bacterium; assembly: GCA_964372395.1. GTDB lineage: Bacteria > Omnitrophota > Gorgyraeia > 1-14-0-20-64-10 > 1-14-0-20-64-10 > CAYFHV01. The sequence goes on from CAYJQV010000001.1 coordinate 17,534, forward strand.
CCAGGGCATTCGCGTCCGGGAGTCCATATCCCTGCAGGCGTCCGCGGAATCCCTCCTTCACTGCCTCGAAGTAGGCCGCGCCGATCTGCGATACGCCGCCTCCAACGACAACGTGGGGAGGAATCGGGAAATCCTCGCCCCAGATCCGATTGAACTCGACCAGCAGCACCGCCAGGCCGATCCCCAGCTCTCTGCCTCGATCCCGGACGGCCTTGAGCGCCAGCGGATCTCCCTTCTGGACCGCGGGCCCGACGATCTCCTTCATCGCCCTGTCCAGGCGATCCGGTGCAATCTTCTTCAGATCCGGCTCGCCGGATACGGCGCGCAGGGCCTGCGCCGTCTCACCCTCAAACTGGCCGCTGCGTGCCAGGGCCATCGCGTATCGGGCGACGTTGGGCCCGCTCGCGCGGTCCTCGAGGTCCTCCGCTCCATACAGCGGGTTGGGCTGGCCGTCCGCCCGCGTGGGGGAGGTAAAATCAGGGTGATCCCCATGAGTCTGCCGGATGACCAGCCGGTAATCGTCCGCCTCCGGGTGCCGCACCAGGGTGTGCGGGGCCTCGTTGGCCAGATACTGCACCTCCGGTCCGCCGGTGAACGGCTGGCCATTCACGATTCCGCGGGTGGCGATGCCGGTGCCCGGGGCGATGAAGAAAAGGGTCGGCGCACCGGGGAACCGGCCGAACCGGCTCCGCTCGCCGTTGGCATGCCCGGTCCCATCGTGGACAAGGATGACGCGGATGTGACCCAGCTCTTCCGGACGGCGGCCGGCGTATCTTCGCGCCAGGCGGGTCTCGAGCTCCCTGGCGATGTCAAGCCCCTTCCACTTGCCGGCGATATTCTCCTGGTCCCTTGTGAGCACCATGTTGGGATCGAAATACCCTGGGAATGAAAGGTAGACATAAAGGATCCGATCCGCCCCGAAGCGGTCAATCACCTGAGCAGCAGATTCCGCCACCCGATCCAAGACATCCCGCTCGGTGTCGGTGGCGGGGTTGATCACCGTCGGGCCGGAGACCTCGGTGCCCTCCACCAGCCCCTGCGGAACCCCCGCCTGGAACTTGACGTCGGTGCCGCCTCCCTTGCCCACCACCGCCACAGGGCCGGCGTAGTCCGGCGACAGGCGCACCAGGTAGGGCCTCGCCAGCGGATCCGCGGCCCCGGCAGTGGTGGGCCCGGGTGGGGCGGGAAGCTGGGCGGCGGCGGACTCATCGAGCTGCACGCGGGTTCTGCCAGCCATCCCCGGAAGCCAGAGGAAGGTGATGGGCCGCTCCGGCTCGTACGCACCGTCCCGGAAGAACTGTCCCACCATCTGCGCCTTGGGCCCGCCGAACGCCGCAAAACGGACCACTCCGTCTGGGGCCATCATGTCCACAAAGTCATCCAGGGTGAAGGTGATCCCCTGGTATCCCCGCGCCCAGGAATTGTGCTGAAGGAAAAGGGATGAGAATTCCCGGGGGCGATCCTTGGCCGCTTGAATGGCAGTGTCCCGGTACCGCTCACCGGCTGCCACCTCCGCGACGTGGCCTTCGTTGGGGTCGGTGGCCATGAACTGCCACTTCACTCCCCCCAGCTCCTTGCGAACCCTCTCTGCGGCGGCCGTCACCTGGCCCGGGCGGGGAATGACGAGGTGCCGCTCCACCCAGCCGGGCTGGTGGCCGATGACCGGCTGGATCAGATGATCCTCGAAGAATCGCTGTGCGCTCTTTTCGTGAGTCGGCTTGACGTTCTGGCCGGTATCCCGGTCCACGATGTCGTCCATCACCACGATGAAAAGCCGATCCATGTAATTCTGCCGCTCGATGATCCCCATCGGCTCGAGACGAGCGACCAGCTCATTCAAGAGCGGCATCGGGGTGCTGCCGGTCCCCAAGCCGAGGACAAATGGCTTGCTGTCCCGGACAGCATCCGCCCAGAACCGCATCACCTCTTCCGCCTGGGTTCGCCCAATGTGCCCGGGTGTCTTGTACACGGTCATGGGAAGGGACTGACCCGCTCTGCCAGCCATCACCCCGCTCTTCACCGCTCCTCCCTCCATGCCGGCCGGAGAAAATTCCACCCGGATGAGCGCCTTGAAAAGGGTGCCGGAGATCGGTGCCGCGGTGGACATCTCCCCCAGCTCAGCGTCCGTAGCCCGCGTCAGGCGCACGGTTTCAGGAAAGGGCTTGGGGACAGAACCCGATTCGGCCAGACTCTTCTGCAGGCGATCCATGCTCAGTTTCCCGGCCACCATCCGCACAAAACGGGCCTCCAGATAGGGAAGGCCCTGGAACAGTTCCGTGTTCTGTGGAACGTGGAAGATCACAGTCGGGTCCTTGCCCAATTCATCCACCAGCCGGAGCGCCGTCAAAGCGGGAAGCTCGCCGGTGTCCCCCGTCCGACGGAACTGCTCGGCAAGGCGCGCGATCGCCTGTTCATCCGGCTCCTCCTCCATGCCGGCGCCCAGAACCTGATTCAGGGAATCTCGGAGGTAGGGATCCTCCATCCATCGGGCGTGGTTGGGCCAGCCGACGGCACCCGTGCCCCGGTAGTCGGAGCCACCCACCACGGGCATGCCGTTCCTCTCCGCCAGGGCGATGACCTGCTGGATATCGCGCTCGGCGTTCGGATGTTTCGACTCGATGCCGGAAAGGTCCAGCGCGCCGATCCCAAGTTTCTTCAGCTCGGGGAGCAATCCCTCCAGCTCGCCGGCTGGAACCTGCATCGTGAAGGCCGGGGTCATCCCGAGCTGGGAGATCACTTCGATGACCGTGTTGTACGCGAGGAATCCGTATCGCTTCAGGTACGGTACGTTGCGGAGGTGTTCATCCCGAATCTGCGCCGGGTCACGGCTGCTGCCTAGATTTCGCAGGGCCTGCGCGGCTGCTTCCGCCAGGGCACGCTCGGTGACGTTCCTACCGTCTGCCGTCGGCATGTCGCCCAAGGAAAGTTGGAGCCCAAATTCCTTGTTGAGGCGGTTGATCTGTGTCTCCGCCCGCTTCAGTTTGGCTGTCTGGAATACCCGCACGAAACGCACCAGTGCTTCAGGAACCTGCCCCTCCGGAGTAATGGGAACCCCCATCGCCACCACCCAGGCCGCTGTGGAGTCGCGGCCCACGCCGCGCCCGAGGCCGTCCCGCAAAGCATCCGAGCCACTGTCCACCCGCGTTCTGAACTCCACGCCGAAGAGAACCCGCAAGGGAGTCGCCCGCCCCTCGTTGACGATCCGCGCCGCCTCAAAACCCTCCGGGATGTGTGCCACGGTCTCATGGTCCACCAGGTAAAGGTCGTTCGCCCCCTGCCGGTGCGCGGCCCAGACCATGTGCGCCGGAGAGTAGGCGCCCGGCACGCCGGGATAGGAGCGGTCGGTGTGAACGTGAATCCAGCCGGCTGCAGGAAGCGCGGGCTCCACCGCCGGCATCTTCACACCCTGCTGCTCAAGTTCCTTAAGCCTGCGCAGGGCAGCCAGCCGATCGGCCAGGTTCGGCGCATCCAGCTGCTGGGTGGCCTCGCGCGCCTGTTCCTCCATGCCGGCGAGCGCGCCAACCTCGGCCGCGCCCCCCACGGCGTTCATGACCTCCGGCTGGTGATAGAAATGGATCGTGCGCTCGATCTCCGCCTGAGCCATCTGAATCACGGTGGGAGGCAGGCCCCACGTGAGCGCATTCGGGAAAAGAAGGGTGTTGTCGATCCCCTGCCCGGTCATCGTGTCCCGCATGGAGAACATGTACCGGCCGTGCGCCCCGGGAATCCACTCGTAGGGGCTCCAATCGGCCCCGGTGGGGCTCTCCATCGACCAGCCGAGGCTCTCCCGCCAGAACCAGGGAAAAGGCCGGTCCGGGTTCGAAGCTAAGTTCCGGATCAGGTCCTTGTCCGCGTCGGTCTTCGCTGCCTTGATCGCCCGGAGTGCGGCCGCATCCCACATCCGACGATACAGATCCGCCACTCGCTCAGTCTCCTCCGAATTCAGCGGGTTGCTGTTCCACACCGAATGAGCGGCCGGCATCCGGATGAGCTCCTCATAGGCACGCTCCGGAGCGACCGCCTGAAGGTAAACCACTTCCAGCGGCTTGGTGATGATGTTCTGAAACTCCGTGGACTTGTTGGCGACCCAGACCCCGTACTCCCGTGCCTGTGAAAGCTGCTCTGCGCTGAGCCCGCTGGCCGCGTGGGTGGTGATGGCAGCCCACCGATCCAGGGACAGAGCGTAAATCTGCTCATCGAGCTGTCGGGTCAGGATCTCCAATTCCCGAGCCACGTCCGGAGCCACCTCCGCCAGCGGCCTGGGCTGGCGCTTCTCCTTCTGCGCCTGCTCCACTTCTCTCAGAAGAACCTGCTCCGCTCTCTTGAGCCCCTTCAAGACATCGGCCGGGATCCTCTGGAGCTGTGCCAGGGCAAAATCGCGCAGGCGGCTCTCCTCCGCCTCGGTCCGCTCACCCGCGGTTTCCACGACCTGGTTGAACTCCTGCCGGAGCTGCACATCCTGAAAATGGCCGGACGCCCGCGTTGCTATCGCGATGGATCCCCTCGGCGCCTTCCGGGCGATGGCAAGCAAATCCTCGGGGAGCGGCTCTCCGAAGAGGGTCGCCGCCTGCGCGGCGTACTGGTGGATCCCGGCCAGCGCCAGACTGGGATTCCCGGCGGAAGCGCCGTGAACGTTGCCGTAGCTGGGAACCACCGGCCCCAGCGGATGGCCGTGCGCCTGGGCGCTCACCCAGGACATGAACGTCAGGTACGCCATCTCCTCCACGGTGTGCGGCTTGCCGTCCAAGGCGTAGTCCGGCTCGATGTACCACCGGTCAAAGGGTGTAAGAGGGACCCCCTGTCCCCGAACCTGGTCCACCACATGATGGAGCCAGCGGTTCCTCAGCCAATGGAGCTGGAAGGCGCTGGGAAGGCCGGGGGTCACCGGCGTCCCGTTGTAAATCTCCTGAAGTTGGCTGAAGGTCGCTCCGTCGATCACGCCGGTTTCGGCGACGTTGGTCCCGGCCTTCACCCAGGGATCCCGGGCCTTCTGACTGATGAACTTGGTCTCATCCTGGAGGTTGGACGAGGGCCATCCGGTCACGAGGTTCTCGGGGTAGGCCAGGAGGAAGGGCTCCAGCTCCGAGGCGAAGCCCGGCGCGTCCTTGATGTTGTCGATCCGATGGTGGTCCTTCTCGTACGCATAAACGAGGGTCCTTCCCTTACGGGCCAGGATTCTTGCTGTCGCAGGATTCTCCAGGTACCAGGAGGCGGTCACCCCGATCCCGCCCCGCCGGACAATGGCAGAGGCCAGGGTCCCAACGGATCCGACACCGCCCTGGTTGCCGTAGTCCCGCTCGGATCCCAGGGCGTCCACAATGTGGTAGATGAGAGGAACGTTGCCAGCCAGATAGGCGCGGAAGAACGGCTCGTAAAACCGAGGGTTGTTCCCCTGCCGGACCGAGGGCCGGATGTACTGGCGCTTGACCTTGCCCCTGGTTTCCCTCAAGGCGCGGATGCGGGATTCATAGATGTCCTGCTGGGCCCTGGGCCGCCACTCGGGGAAGCGGGCATTGATGAAGTGGATGGGATCCAAAAGCCCCAGCCGATACTCCACCCCCGGAAACGGAAGGGGATAGGGGCTCCGATACTGCAGGGGACCTTCCGGGGCCGGGATCAGCACCTGCAGCTCCAGCACCACCCCTTCCCGGTAATCCTTGCTGCCATCCAGCAGCAGCTCCAGCGTCAGGTAGGTCTCGCCGCCTTTCTGGACCAGGGAATCGTAGAAGATCTCGTACTGGTAGGGACCGACGGTCTGGCGGCCCTTCCCCTCGGGATCCAGGGCCTTCTGAAGTTTCTGTACCAAGCGGGCCTTCTGTTCGACGTCGGAGAGGTCCACCCCGGAGGCGTTCGCCCGAATGGTGCCCACCACATCGTCCAGCACGTCCGTGACAAAACCACGCAACGCTTCCTGCCGGAGGAACGCGTAAACGTATCGCGCCGGATTGTGGTAGGAAACGGGCGGCTTGTTGTGCGGGGCGCCCGGGTCCTGAGCTAGGCGGCGCACTCCTTGAAGGAAGGCCTGACGGGTAGCGTCATCGTATCGCCCTGCGGCCCGAAGGAAGGCGTCGGCAAAAACAGCCATGTTCCCCCGGCTGAGGCGCAGGAGCTGGCCAAAGGCATCGTCAAACCCGCGATACATCGGATTTTGCGGCTGACCTCCGTGCGCCTGCCGATAGGCCTGCTCGGCAAGGATGGAATCCACTCCCCTCTTCAAGATCTGGGTCGCCTGGCCCTTGGCCTGGTTCTGCCCGGAAATGAGCCGCTGGGAGAACCCTGCTTCCTTGCTGCCCGCCGGGAACTCCCTCAAGAAACCGATCACCGGCGCCTCCTCCATGCCCGCGGCGTCGGCAGTGAAGAGCAGGCCGGGCCTCAGGGCCGGGTTGGATGGCACGAGCAGATGCTTCAGGATTCGGATGAATCGGGCTTCATCGGTGATGGCCACACTCCAGAGGGAGCGGTCATCGGGGATCTCCAAAGCCGGCTTCATGTACTCCAAATTGGGGACGCGCAGGGCCAGATCCGGGACGCTGGCGTAGCTGCTATTGCCCCGGTTGCCTGCCGGTTTAGGTCCGATAAAGTAGGGCGCCCCGCGAAGGCTGGCATCGGGGTAATCCAGACGGACCCCCTGTTTAAGCCAGGTTCCGAAGACCAGCATCTGACCTGGATCGCGATTCAACGACATGTGGCCCCATCCCCACGGAACAAAGAAGATGTCGCCGGCACTCACGGAGAGGAGAATGGCCCTTGTCGCCAAGGCCCGGTCGGTCGGCTGCGTCTCCCAGAGGAGGATTTCGCCTCTGCCGCCGTAAATCTCCACCAGCTCCGCGACCGGTTCGGAGTGGAAGTGCCCGCGCGTCCGGTAAAACTCCGCCTCCTCCGCCTGCCCAATCTGGTCCGGATGAAGGAAGGTCAGGTGGTAACCGATCCCCAAGTCGCCCATCAGTTTTGCCAGGTGTTTGGGCAGGAGATACCGAAACGTTCGGGAGACCTCCTGCTGCGCGCGTCCCTGGACAAAACCGATGTTGCCCGGGGCCACCACGCCGGCCAGGCCACCCAGCGTCTGCACCTCCCCTGTCGGTTTCTCAAGGGGCGGAGGGACCGGGGAGGGCAACCGGCTGGCCAGTTTGATCCACTCCTCGGCTTCGGGAAGGTCGTTGGCCCGGAAGGTCGAGCGAACGATGTAGCTGGAGCCATCCCGGGCCGACACGAGCGTGTGGGTGACAATCCTCCCTCCGTAGCCGCTGGAGTCCGGAATGAACTGGATCCCCTGGATCGAATCCGCCAACCCCCCGGCGAGCCGCTCGGTCACACCGTTCACCGAAGTCATCGCCACCACACCGGTGTATCCGGAATTCCCCTCGGTATCAAAGGACTCCAGCCGCTCGGCATCCAACCCGAATCCGGATGCCCCGCTCCGCTCATCGGCGGTATAGTTGTGCGCGGTCTGTTTCGTCAGGGACGTCGCCTTCTTGGTGGCCTTGGGTGAAGTGTCGGTATGCACGTAATGGACGCCCGGCCCGGCATTCTTCACGAGAACCTGGACGATCTCCGCTTCGTTGTAGCCGTGCCGGACGTCCAGGGCGTAGGTCCGCCCATTGACCTCGATGCCATGGGCCGTGAAGAAGGCGGGGGCCACGGTGCCGTCGGTAGGGGTGTAAAGATCGAAGCCCGGGTAGGCCTCCGCGAGATTTCCCCCGTCGCTGCGGATGGCATTCAGGAAGGGGCGGGTGCCCCGCTTGGGTCCCAGGGCCGGGTGTTCTCCGCCGAGCGTAACCAGCCCTTGCCGGGCCATCCAACCGGCGTAACCCGCCGCGTCTTGGGCCGGATCAATCCCGTCGGCCAGCCCGATCAGCCGGAAGCCCTCCGTCGGGGGCGTGAACGGATTGAGCTGGTCTACGGGGATTGGACGCGGCGCGCGGTAGAGCCAGCCGCTGCGCCGCAGGTAATCCGGGATGAGGATGATCTTCTCCAAGGATTCCGGATCCTGCGGAAGGTCCACCACCGCGACAAGCCCCCAGCTATCCTGATCACCCACCACAAGGTTTGTCGTCACCTCCAGGGCGTCACCGATCACCCCGCGAATCGTGACGCCGTTGGGCGCATCGTCATCGCGCAATTCGCGCAACCGCCTCAGCTCCGCCCGAAGGGTCGGCAGATCCTTAAATTTGATCACCTCGCCCCGGAAGAAGATGCTCCCTACCCGCAGGGCGATGGAGGCATCCTGCTCCCCCTCGTCTCCCCGGATGAGCAGCGCCACATCCCGGTGGCGCAGGGTGTAGTCAATCAGCGAATGGTAGCCCATGAAGACGGCGTTTCCATCCACCGTGATCTTGTGGACCTCGATCCTCTCCGGCGGCTGATCCTTCCCGATCCCGTGGAAAAGGACCGATCCCAACCCGTCGTTGACCGAGGCCGTGATGGCCACGTCGGCTCCGTCGTGGGCAAACGGCTGAAGGGCCTCTTTTCGATCGCCCTTGGTGGGAGGGCTGAGCACCCGATACTCCACCCCCACCAACGCGACTCCGTACGCCCCCAGGTCGCGCCAGAGATCAGCCGGCAGCTCCGACGGCGGGATAGCTTTCCATTCCTCCATCCCGCCGGCCGCGGGGAGGGCCGGCTGGAAAAATCGGGACAGCCCTGAAGTTACGGTGGCGGCTACCGCGCCGACTGGATCGTTCCGATCCTGCAGGGCCTTGGCAAGCTGGTCCCGCTGCTCCGGGTTCTCCTCTAGCCCGGTCTGCCGCAGGGCATAGGCCGGTGCAGCCGAGGTCACTGTGAAAGCGAGGAGAAGAGCGAGAGAAACGAGTCTCTTATTCATCATCATTACGCGGCCTCCAGAAGTGCGGCCAGGCGGTCGAACGCCTCGTGCGTCACAAAATGGAGCCCGCCGGCCTTGAAGAATGCGCGAAGATCCATCGCCAAACCCGGGGTGAGTCGTTTAACTTCCCAGAGCACGCTTTCCAGCTCAAGCTGCCGTCCGGAGGCGTAGCCGAAATCTCCGGCCAGACTGTCCAGCGCCTTCCGGCGTGCATCTTCAGCCGTCTCCCTCTCCCCATCGAAGGTGAAGATCCGGGTGCGGAGGAACTGCTCGGCCGCCCGGCGGTCAACCGCCGCCAGCTCGCGCACGGCCTGCCCGGCATCCCGCTCGTGGATGACCAGCCGGAAGTTGAGCTCGTACGGGTTCTCGCGGGCCTTGATCATGCTCAGCGCCTGGGCCAGATGCCGCAGGCGGAGATCGCTCGAGGCATCCACCAGGATGGGGCGCGGGGTGAATGCTTGCGGTTTCGTCCGTACAAATTGGAATAACTTCCAGAAACGCTCCAGGGCCTCCGGAACGGTCGGGGCGGGGCGGCCTCGGAGCAAGCTCTCCAGCCGTCCCTTGGCGTTCACCCACTGTTCCCTCAGATGGATAACGATGTCCAAGGGGGCATCGCGGAACTCGGCCTCTGAAAGGGCCGCGTCGGCCGCCATGAGCTCAGAACGAGCCAAGCGCACCTCCTGCGCCTCCTCCATGCCGGCGGCAGACGGGGGAACCGATGGGCCGGCGGGTGGGAGGGAGGGGCCGGCCGCTGCGCCGTACCTGCTCCGGATCTGCTCGGCCAGCTCGGTCTCCGTGGTTCCTGCATCCAACCCCGTCAGGATCTCCCTGACCGCATCGGTAAACGGCCCCGTGGTAGCTTCGTGGCGGTCGATCGTGGAAACAATGCTGGGAGCGAGGACTGTCAGATTCCCCTCATCCAAAGGCCTATCGGTTGCGAGATGCTTACGCCGATAGGCCTCCACCTCTCGGACCAAGACGCGAACGTCGGTGGCGGTCGCGAAGGGGTTGCCCCCGCGCACAATCTGGCTACCCTTGGCCAGACGCTCCCGAACCCAATCCTCAGTTTGCCCAAAGTGCCGGGCAAGGAAAGGAACCACCGCGGCCTCCATCTCCTCGCGCCGGGGATGGGTCCAATATCGCCGACGGACCGTGGCGAAAGTCAGGTCCTCGGCCTGCCCGCTGGTCGAGGGGTAAAGGAGCTCCCGATCCAAATCTTCTTCCTCCATTCCTGCCTTCGGCGGTACGAGTCGGACGATGCCCGGCTTCTTCTCATCGCCGACAATCCGGAAGGCCACGAGGCGCGTTGCCTCCATGAATTCCTTATCCTTGAGAAGAGTGGCGAGGTCCGGCCGCCCCGCCGATTGGACCAGATAGGTGTCCCCCTCCTTCTGGTCCTTGTGGATCGGCAGCTCCTTCACCCGATTCCGCAGGGCCGTTTCGGCCTGCCCATCTTTGAGGAGGAGGACCCAGACGTGCCCCGGACGGAACAACCGCAGCTCATCGGTGCTCTCCGTGGTCACGGTCACCACACCCTTCTCAACCGGAAAGTGCCAGGCCCCATCGGAGTCCTTGGGCTGGAAGTACCAGACCTGCTTTTCTCCCTTATTGTCGTTCTCGATCGCCACGAGGGCCGCAGTCCGGCCCTTGAGGAGCTCCTCAGGCAGGCCGCTCACGGTGATCTTGCGCTTCTCAAAAGAAACCTTGGCCTCCGTCACCACCTGTTCCTCGAGAAGTTTCGGTGCCTGGGCCTCCGCCCCTGACGCTGCGGATGCCACCACGGCAGGAACGGCGAGGAGTTTCCGCCAGGAGTCTTCCTCCATGCCGGCG
>CAYJQV010000001.1:28284-33036 GCA_964372395.1 uncultured Planctomycetia bacterium
CACCACGGCAGGAACGGCGAGGAGTTTCCGCCAGGAGTCTTCCTCCATGCCGGCGGAGGGTTCCTCGCCGGCAGAGGGTTCCTCGGGCCGGACAATCCTGAGCTGGGGCCGTGCGGGGGCGCTTTCCTCAAGCATCCCCTGAAGACCGTAATCCTTGTACGGCGGGAGCAGCACGTAATGGTGCACCGCCGGGCGCGCCTCCAGCTCCCGGAAAAACTCAGCCATCCCACGGGCCGCGGCAGCGTCAAAGCCCCCCGCCACCAGCACAGCGGAGGGGGCCTGCCAGGAAGAGAGGCTGTCGAGGAGATCGGCGTATTCCTTCAGCGTGGCTGCCGGAAGGATCGCGGTTTCGATCCCGAGGTCCGGACGCACCTGGCGCACCCTTCGCTCCACCAGGTCGATCTCTCTCTGGTTCACTCCCACGATCAGGACCCGCCGCTCCCCGGTCTCCTCCATGCCGGCGGAGTGGCGGGGCTCGATCCCCTCCGGGATTGCGGCGAACTGGCCCTGGTCCAGCCTGGCGGAGGCGGCGATGAGCGCCTTGGCATCCTCGGCGATCTGGGCGGCGAGGAACCGGTTGTGCGTGAAGAGATTCTCCGTGGAACCGGACCCCTCAACGGTGATCCCGCGGAACCAAATCCGGTTCTCCCTGAGCAGCGGGAAGATCCCCAGGGTGCCGGCGGCGCTGACCACCTGGCTGATGGGCGCCCTCAGGGCCTGCACCGAGGCATCGTGGACGACGTAAACAGGGACGCGGGGCTCCAGCTCCTGCAGGAGGGCATTGCTGCGGGCCGCGTCATCGGCCCGGGTCACGGCGGTGATCTCCACCACCTTGGCGCCCACCTTCTCCTTCTCCAGCGACTCGCCCGCCTCAACCGCCCGGGCCACTGTGGCCCCGCTGGCCACCAGGATGACGCGTCCTCCATCCGTTGCGGAGGAATTGCGGCGGACGATGATGCCGCTCCCCGGGTAAACCTTGGCGCCCCTGCGCTCCAGCGTCGGCCGGGGAGATCGGCTCAAGCGCAGGTAAACCGGCTTGCCGGCCTCGACCGCGGCCTGCACCGCCTCCACCGTGGTGAGGGCATCGGACGGCTCAAACATGGCCAGCCGATCCCCGCGGCCCACCATCGCGTAAACTTGAGCCGGCGTCTCGATGGAATACTGGCTGGTGCCGTCCGGCCCGGTCTCCGAGCCGCCGTGGGTGGCATGGATCACCATCCGCAGTTTGTCCTGGGCGGTGTGATTGATGCCGGCCAGCATGAGCTCGACGAACCGATCGAAGGTGCCGACCACCGGCAGGTATCCCAGCCCGGCTGCGGCGATCCCCTCGGCGATCTTGATGCCGGCATCCTCCATGATCCCCATCTCCACGAGACGGCCCCACGGGCTCGCGGGGGTGAATCGGCCGTGGACCTTTCCGAACTGGACGAAGCTCTCCGAGTCCTGAAGATCGGAGGGGCTGACGAGAACGATCCTGCTGGGGTCCTGCGTGCCGATGGGCCTGTCGAGGGATCCGAGGTGTGTCCACATCGCTCCGGCCGCTTCCCGCGTCGCCACCGGCTTGCCTCCCGGCGCATAGGCCGGGGCCGGTTGGGGATTCGCCGGCAATCTCCTCGCCTTCGCCTCCTGGACCGCAGGGGCGACCTTGCGGTCGATCCCGGCGATCTGCTCGGCGGTGAGCTGTCTGGAGCGGAATTGGCCAATGAGATCTGCCCCTCGCTCATCCAGGGTCGCCTCGAGCTCTGCCAGGGGCGCGTCTGTACCTGCCGTGAAGAGACGCTTGGCGATCTCCCGCACACCTGCCTCGTATTGCTCCGGTGTCGGGGCCTTGCCGTGAAAGGAGAGGTCCCCTTCGCGGAAGGCCTTCTCCACAAAGGAGATCCCCATCCCCTTGATCGTTCGGACGAGGATCACCGTTGGCTTGCCATTCTTCTGCGTCTTGGAGCGGATGAGCGCCTGCTTGAGCTGGTCGATGGCGCGGAGCTGCTGGCTCGGGTCCATATTTTCGCCGTCAATCGTCACCACGTTCCAGTTGTGCAGCCGCCACCACTCGGCGAGCTTGCCGTAATCGAGCGGGGTGTAGTCGGCCCGCGGCTTGTTCTGCTGGTACTGGTTGTAGTCCACGATCGCGGTCAGGTTGTCCAGCCCCAGCGTCGGGGCGGCCTGCGCCATTTCATAGATCGGCCCCTTCTCCATCTCCCCGTCGCCGATCACGGTAAAGGTGTGGTAGTCGCGGCCGTCCATCCTGGCGGCGATCGCCATGCCGGCGGCTGCCGGCGCCCCGTAACCCAGCGCCCCGGTGGAGAAATCAATCCCCGGGGTGGCGCTTAAGGTGGCGTGCCCCTGGGCGAGGTTCCTGGCGTCCTTGCGCAGATCCTCGATCTCCGCGCGGGTGAGGATCCCGGCGTTGTAGAGGGCCACGTACTGCATCGGCACCGCGTGCCCCTTGGAGAGGACCAGCCGGTCGCGGTTGAGCCAACGCTCCTCGGGCCGGATCGCCCGGTCCCTCGGGTTGTAGCGCATCACCTCCGGATCGTACAGGGTGGTCAGGATCTCGGCCGCAGAGAGTGTCCCGCCGGGATGCCCGGAGCCGGCCCGGAAGATGATCTGCCAGTCCTTGAATCGGTTGTACCAGGACAGGGCCCCGAGGAGCTTCACCCGTTCGTATTCCTGCCTCCAGCCGGCGATGAGGGCGAGCATCTTCTTCTCTTCCTTCGCAAAGTCGGCCGCACCCGCGTCCCGCCGTTCCTTGCCAACACCGAGCAGCGTGCGCTCGGCTTCGTTCGCCCGGCCGGCCAGGAGGATCTCCTCCGTCCGCTTCAGGATCCAGCTCGCCGAGCGGCCCTCCACGCCCCGCCCATTGCGCTGCTCATTGGTCAGCAGGATAAGCTCATCCCACTGCCCGTCCGGCTGCTCGACCCAAGGGATTGTCTCCTGTACGAACGGACGGGAGAGCAGCTCCTCGCGGGAAATCCCCGCCTGCCCCGACAGGACACGCTCGGCAAACTCCTTCGCCTTGCGCAGGGTGTCCGGCGGCAGGGTGTTCTGCACGCCGACGTCGAGAAACGGCAGGAAATACTGCAGGTCGGTGGCGTACTCTTGGTCCGGGTATTTTCCGCTCGAGGCGATGAGAAGGTAAAGCGGCCGGGCGCCGTAGGAGCGGTGGAGCAGGGCAAACTCTTGCCTCAGGCGCTCGGCCTCGGCACGCTCTTCCGCTGAGAGGAAGCCGGCCTCGTCGTTCAACCGGTCGGAGATCCCGTAGATGTACTGCATCACCTGCCCCACGAACCGGCCCAGGGCCGCAGAGGTCTTCCCTTTGAGCAACTTCAGCTCCCTGGCTCGTTCGTTGTCGCCCGCTGTTTCCGCCTGCTGGATGGCTTGGTTAAACCAATGCTCTTTCGGATCGTTCAGCTTCCGGTCAATCCGGCTCATGAAGAGGGAGAAGACCCAGTTGATCCGGGCCAGATCCCGCCGGATCGCGGCATCGAGGTCCACGCCGGCCGTATCGCCAAGCTCATCCTGCAGCCGCGCCACCCTGGCCCGAAGCCCACGGATGTGCGCCCGGGCGGCGGCCAGATACTGCTGGACGGAGAAGCCCAGGGTGATGTTGCCGCTGCGGCCGTCGGCGACCCTCTGCTCGATCGCCTGCGCGCCGGCCTCATCCTGCACCGATGCGGCCGGGACAACTCCCGGGATGAAAGGCAGTTTGGTGAGAAGCCCTGTCGTTCCGTGAAGCGTGTCGATCTGCCTCATCCCTTCCAGCAGGGGATCGAGCTTGGTGATGAGGGCGGAGGCCTCCTGGGAAACCTGCCCGAAAACACCCCCGGAAAAATCCCGAAGCGGTAACAGCGCCCCCGCCGGGCGACGGGCCTCGGAGTAGTACGCCCGCAGGAAGATCTCCTCATCCGGGAGCCCCTGGGCGATCATCTCCATGACCCGCTGCCTCCAGAGAGGCGCCTTCTTGCCGACGATCGACTGGTTGGTGGTCGTGGAGGAGGCCCCGTCCGCCTCGAAGCTCGAGTACATTGCCGCGTCATCCGCCCAGAGCCCATCGTGGAAGAAGACGTTCCCGTGGATCGTCACCCCGGCCGGGCTCACCCACTCGCGCATGAGCCGGGCCAGCGGCGCCTGCCGCCACCTCTCCACATCCACCGGCCGGATCGGCGCCTCCTCCATGCCGGAACGCTTCTCCAACTCTTCTATCGGGACCGGCGGGGCCAGCTCCGCCTTCCTCTCCGCCGGATCTACGTTGACCTTGAGCAGGCCGAACTCCGGGTTCACCTTTTCGGCTTCACTCTCGACATTCTGCAGGGTCAAGGTTTCCCCGGCCAAAACCGTTTTCTCACGCTGGACGGCCCGCACCCTCCCCTGTTGCATGAGATCCATGATGAGCAGCGCCGCTTCCTTCGGTAAGACGTTCCTCCGCTCAAGGTAGTGAGCGGAGTCCAGCATCCGGAGGGCCTCCTCGAGCGGGTGGATGTGCACGGACGGCTGTATCCCGGCCACGTTTCTCAGATCATGCATGGCGTTCCTCAATGACAGCCGAATCAGGTTGACATCCGGCCTTTTCCGTTGGAGGTCGTGCTGAAGCGGGCTCAGCGGCCGCTGAGCCCGCGGCCGGCCCCCCTTGAGCAGGTCGTTCAACCGCTCCTCCGCCACCCCCACCAACCGGCGAACCTCGGTCCAGTTCCAGCTCACCTCCTCCATGCCGGCGCCTTCGGTCCCGGCCGTCTTGGCCCGGTAAAGAGCCCC
>CAYJQV010000001.1:33136-79187 GCA_964372395.1 uncultured Planctomycetia bacterium
CCTCCTCCATGCCGGCGCCTTCGGTCCCGGCCGTCTTGGCCCGGTAAAGAGCCCCGCGGTCAATATCAACGGTCTTCAGGGCGCTGAAGCTGAACCGGGCCCTGTCCCCATAAGGCTGGACCGAGCTCTCGGCGATGGGGTGCCACTGGTTTGGATCGTCCGCTGAGGTGTCGAAGAGGATGAAATAGTCATCCCCGCTGAAGGTGAGCACCAGGCCTCCTTCCGTGGGTTTCTGTAAAATCGCCTCCTTGTTGTCCGCGAGGAAATCACGGATGGGAGGGCTGGCGAGAAGCTGGTGCGCTTCCGGCTTCGTCAAGTCAAGTTTTTTCAGTTCGCTGGACCATGCGCCGCTTCTTAGAACCGGGTCCAGCTCACCGTTCCCCTCAGCCTCTGAGGCAATCTTTTCAAGAAGTTGCTTACGAAGTACTCCAACCCTCTGGGGGGCCAGTTGGTTTTCTGAGTCAAAGGAGGTAAACAGGAGTTTCGCTTTGCCGCGATCGGCCTTAATCAGGAAGATCTCCATGAGGCCGGGCACTCCAGGCCCGTGCACAAAGATCCGGGTTTCCGTATGCTTTCCGAGGGTGATCCCAGGCCCGCCGCCCCACCCCCGCGTCCGCTGCTGCCATTCCTCCATGCCGCCGGCAGCCGGCGGAGGGGCGGTTGCGGCCGAAGGAAGGGCCGATGGGGGGGCGAGGAAGCTGGAAACCCTGGAGGCGACGGTGCCGGCCACTGCACCCATGGGGTCTTCCGGATCCTGCAGGGCCCTGGCGAGCTGGTCCCGCAGCTCCTCATTCTCCTCCAGGCCGGTTTGCCTTAGGCCGTAGGCGGGAGGTATAGAGGAAGGGAAGATAAAGGAAAGGATAACCGCGAATAAAACGGCGTGAAAAAATACGGAGCGCATGACCTTCTCTCCTGTCGGGTTTGCCTGCCTTAGGTTACGTCTCGGGAATATGAAAGCTTGCTCAAAGTTTACCTGCCATTTGGGCAACTGTCAAGATGCAACTATCAGAATCTTCATTACGCCTAACTACTCCCCCGCTGCGGTCCTTCAGCCGGAGCCCCGGCCTCCTCTGCCGGAAGCTCGCTGATGACCGTCCGGTCCCAGAGGACGCGGCCGCCGTACGTCATGAAGTTCATGCCGACCACCTGCTCCTCCTCCAGCCGGAGGTCCTCGGCCAGGATCTCCAAATCGGTCCACACCCCCAGCTCCGGAAGGATCCCGTAGTACCAGAGCTCCTCGTAGTCGCCGGGCGTGAAGACCTCCTTTTCTCCCTCCCAGTAGACACCGACCTCCTCGCCCGTGGGGAGCTTGAACCGGATCGCGATCCCCTCGGGCGGATCCTGGGGATCGAGCCAGACCTGCTGGAGTACCTTGCCGTTCAGCGGCAGGGTGATCGGTTCCGCGGTGAAGCCGTGTCCCTGCGCCCCGGGCGCGGGAGGATGGCCGTGGGAACGAGTGCCGCTGGCCTTCAGCTCTTCGTCCCAAATCCAGGTGCCCTGCATCCGGGCGTCGGCGGGAAGCTCATCCTCGAGCCAAACGGTCTGGGGCGGGCCGGCGTCAGGGACGGCGACCTGAACCTGAACCGCCTGCTGGGCGGCAGGCAACGGCTCCGCAGCGGCAGCGGCGGGTGATTCAGGGGCAGGCACCGTTGGAGACTCGAGCGGGGATTCCGGCTCGGTCGGCTCCCGCTGTGCCCAGGCCGGCGGGCCGGCCAGAAGCAGGCACAAAACAAGCTGAAGAACGAGGCGGCCTCCTTCTCCCCGTTTTGCCCGGCGTCGCAAGGGCAGCATCAGAACAGGTGGAAGCGAACCACGGCGGCGGCGAAGACGATTGAAACGATGGACATCAGCTTGAGCAGGATGTTGAGCGAAGGGCCGGAGGTGTCCTTGAACGGGTCCCCCACCGTATCGCCCACCACGGCCGCCTTGTGCGCCGGGGAGCCCTTTCCCCCGTGATGCCCTTCCTCTATATACTTCTTGGCGTTGTCCCAGGCCCCGCCGGCGTTGGCCATCATGACCGCCAGCACGAACCCGGCCACGAGCGAACCGGCCAACAACCCAAAGACCGCCTCGGGACCGGCCGCGAAACCGACCAGGACCGGAACGAGGATGGCGAGCGAGGAGGGAAGGATCATCTCGCGCTGCGCCTCCTGGGTGACGATGGCCACACAGCGTCCGTACTCCGCCTTGGCCTTGCCCTGCATGAGCCCCGGGATCTGGCGGAACTGGCGCCGGACCTCCTCCACGACCTTGGCCGCCGCCCGTCCCACGGCCTGCATCGTGACGGCGCAGAACAGATACGGCAGCATGGCGCCCACAAAAAGGCCGACGATCGTCCTGGGATTCATGAGCCGAAGATCGAGCTGCGCTCCCAAGGAAAGGACGCGGTCCCGGTAAGAGACCAGAAGGGCCAGTGCCGTCAGCGCCGCCGCCGCGATCGCCATCCCCTTGCCGGTGGCGGCGGTCGTGTTGCCCAGGGCATCCAGGGCGTCGGTCCGCTGGCGGACGATGGGGCGCTGCTCCGTCATCTGGGCGTTGCCTCCGGCGTTGTCCGCCACCGGCCCGTAGGCGTCGGTGGCCAGGGTGATCCCCAAGGTCGAAAGCAGCCCGACCGCCGAGATCCCCACTCCGTAAAGCCCCAGCTCGAAACGCGATCCCCCGCCGGCCAGGGTGAAGCTGGCCAGGATCGCCGCCGCCACCAAGAGGACCGGAATGACCGTCGAAACCATCCCGACCGCCATCCCCCCGATGATCACCGTGGCGGGACCGGTCAGCGCCGTGTCGGAAAGCCGCTGGGTGGGACGGTACTGGCTGGAGGTGTAGAACTCCGTGGCGAATCCGATGAGAAGCCCGGCCAACAGGCCCGAGACCACCGCCCAGTACACGCCCTGGTGCTCCGCTCCCAGGAGATGGCGGACCGTGAAGTAGGCGCCGATCAGCACCAGGACCGCGCTGACCACAATCCCCCGCCGCAAGGCCAACAGCAGCACCCCCTGGGAGGCCTGTTCCCCGGAACGGACCGCGGCGATCCCCACGACCGAGGCCAAAATCCCGACGGCGGCCAGCGCCATCGGAAGCAGCACCCCACCCGCCCCCAACCCCGCTCCCACGGCCAGCGCCATGGCGGCCACGAGGGAGGCCACGTACGACTCGTAGAGGTCGGCCCCCATCCCGGCGACGTCCCCCACATTGTCGCCCACGTTGTCGGCGATCACGGCGGGATTGCGGGGGTCATCCTCGGGGATGCCGGCCTCCACCTTGCCCACGAGATCCGCCCCCACGTCGGCCGCCTTGGTAAAGATGCCCCCGCCCACGCGGGCGAACAAAGCCACGGTGCTCGCCCCCATCGCCGAGCAGAGCATCGTGGAGGAGACCGCTTGGTCCAGGGTCGTCCCGGCCGGAAGCGGATGGCGGTTGTACCACCAGGTGAGGAACGTGAACCAGTTGGACAGGTCCAACAGCCCCAGCCCCACGACCGTCAGGCCCATCACCGAGCCGGCGGAGAAGGCCACGCGCAGGGCCGGGTTGAGCCCCACCGAGGCCGCCGCCGCGGTGCGGGAACTGGCCCGGGTGGCCACCGACATCCCGAGAAACCCCGCCAGCGCGGACCAGAACCCGCCGGTGAGAAGCGCCACCGGCACGAGGGGAGGAAGAAGCCGAGCGGCAGCCAAGCCCAGCAGCAGGAGGAAGAGCACGAGGAAGGCCAGCGCCACCACCCGGTACTGCTGCTTCAAATACGCAATCGCCCCCTCGCGCACCCAGGAGGCGACCTGCTTCATGGCGGGGGTCCCCTCCGGAAAGCGCAGGACCTTGAGCGCCAACCCGATGGCGGTGGCCAGGGCGACTAAGGCCCCGCCCCGGATGAACCAAAGAACAGGCCAGGAGGACTCAGACATGGAACGCCTGCTCCCTCTTGGAACCGACGGAGACGATCGTGATCTTCACGCGCAGCAACTCCTCCAGACGTTTCAGATACCGGCGCGCCTGCGCCGGCAGATCCTCAAAGCAGCCGGCCTGGCTCGTGTCGGTGAGCCAGCCCGGGTGCTCCTCGTAGACCGGCTCGATCTGGGACCACCGGTCGATGTTGGCCGGCGGGCTCTCCAGCTTCTGCCCCCCGAGCCGGTAGGCGGTGCAGATCCTGACCCGCGGAGAGTCGTCCAGCACATCCAGCTTGGTCACGGCGATCTCGTTGATCCCGTTGAGGATGATGGAGTGGCGCACCAGCACCGCGTCGAACCAGCCGCAGCGGCGCGGGCGGGCGGTGGTGGCCCCGAACTCCTTGCCCTTGGTCCGGATCTTTTCCATGAGCTCCGGCGGGAACTCCGTCGGAAACGGCCCCTCCCCCACCCGCGTGGTGTAGGCCTTCACCACCCCGATGACCTGGTCGATCCGGTTGGGGCCCACCCCGGTCCCCGCGCACGCCCCTCCCGCCGTGGCGCTGGAGGAGGTGACGTACGGATAGGTGCCGTGGTCGATGTCCAGCCATGTCCCCTGCGCCCCCTCGAACAGGATCGATTTGCCCTCCTCCGCGGCCCGGTTGAGCACCAGGGGAGCGTTGATCACGTAGGGGGCCAGGCGCTGGCCGTACTCCAGGTACTCCGAGGCGATCTTCTCCAGGTCGAACGGCGGGGCGTTGTACGCGCGGGTAAACAGGGGATTCTTTTCGTCGAGATTCATCGCCAGCTTGCGCCGGAAGACCTCCGGGTCCAGAAGGTCCGCCAGCCGGATCCCGAGCCGGGCCGCCTTGTCGGTGTAGCAGGGGCCGATCCCCCGGCCGGTGGTCCCGATCTTGCCCGGGCCCACCCGCGCCTCCTTGAGCTTGTCCAGCGCCTTGTGGTACGGGAAGATGAGATGCGCCTGGTCGCTCACCCCCAGGTTCTTCTCGTCCACCTCGATCCCCCGCTTGCGCAGGGTCTCGATCTCCTCCAGAAGCCCCGCGGGATCGACGACAACGCCGTTTCCGATGACGCAGTACTTGTTGGGGTGCAGGATGCCGGAGGGGATGAGGTGCATGACAAACTCCTGAGCGCCCACCACGACGGTGTGGCCGGCGTTGTTGCCGCCCTGGAAGCGGACCACGATGTCCGCCCGCTCGGCCAGCATGTCAATGACCTTCCCCTTGCCCTCGTCGCCCCACTGGGCGCCCACCACGACGATGTTCGGCATGGCCTATCCTCTGGAAGAGGGGGCATGTTGGGGGGGATGGGAAATCCCCCCCAACGAGACCTCCCTGCCGAAGGCAGGCCCGGGAAAGGGGAATCCCAAGGGGAAAACAGTGGAACGTGTTTTCCCCTTGGAAGCGGGGAGACGGCCGGCCTGTCCGGCCACTGCCGCCAAGCCGGGAGGCAGACCGCCTCTGCCTGTCCGCGCCCGCGCCGGCTCACCGCTTCCTTTGGAAGAGGGGGCGTGTTGGGGGCGTGCTGCAGTGGGAATCGACGGGCCCCCCTGGGAAATCCCCCCCAACGAGACCTCCCTGCCGAAGGCAGGCCCGGGAAAGGGGGATGCCAGGGGGAAAACCATCCCGCCCGTCTTGCTTCGGTTTTGCGAAGCAAAACGAAGCAGGCGGGAGCGTTTTCCCCCTGGAAGCGATGAGACGACGGGCCGATCCGTCCTCTCACACCAAGCCGGGAGGCACATCCCGTCCGTCTGTCCGCGCTCGCGTCGTCTCATCGCTTACAGTTTGACGAGCTTCACCTCGAGGACGTGGGGCAGGCGCCGGATCTTCTCGGCCACCTCGGGAGGGATCGGCTGGTCCACGTTGAAGGCCATGAGGGCCTCGCCCCCCTGGCGGTTGCGGCCGAAGTTCATCCAGCCGATGTTGATGCCGTGCTGGCCGAGGATCGTCCCGAACTGGCCGACCATCCCGGGCCGGTCCACGTTGCGGACCACCAGCATCCAGCCGGCGGGGACCGCCTCCACCCGGAAGTCGTCGATCTGCACGATCCGCGGCTCCGAGCGGGTGAAGAGGGTCCCCCGGATCTCGGAGCGCATCTGGTCCGTCTCCACCGTCGTCACGATGAGGTTGGCGAAGTCCTGCGGCTCGGTGGACTTGGACTCGATGACCTTGATCCCCCGCTCCTTGGCGATCACAGCGGCGTTGACGTAGTTGACCGTCTCCTGCAGGATCGGGGTGAGGAGCCCCTTGATGAAGGCCTGCGTCGCCGGGGCCAGCTCCAGGCGCGTGAGCTCTCCCACGTAGCGGATCCGCACCTCCTTCATCCGGCCCTCGGTGAGCTGGGTCTGCAGGGATCCCATCGCCTCGGCGAGCTTGATGTACGGCTGGATGAGCTTGAGCACCTCCGCATCCACCGACGGGACATTGACGGCGTTGCGCACCCCCAACCCCAGCAGGCAGTCCCGGACGCTGGCCGCGATCTCCTGCGCCACGCTCTTCTGCGCCTCCTCGGTGGAGGCCCCCAGATGCGGCGTCACCACAACCTGCGGAAGGTCGACGAGCTCCCGGAAGGTCGGGGGCTCCTCCTCGAAGACATCCAGCGCAGCACCCGCCACCTTCCCGGAGCGGATCGCCGCCGCCAGGGCCCGTTCGTCCACGATCCCGCCCCGGGCGCAGTTGATGATCCTCACCCCCTTCTTCATCAGGGCAAACGCCTTCTCGCCGATCAGGCCCCGCGTCTCGTCGGTGAGCGGGGTGTGGACCGTGATGAAGTCGGCCCGCTGGAGGAGTTCCTCCAGGCGGTTCACCGGCTCGGCGTCCAGCTCCCGCACCTTCTCTTCGGAGAGGTGCGGGTCGTAGGCGAGGATCCGCATGCCGAAGGCCAGGGCCCGCCGCGCCACCTCCGCCCCGATCCGGCCGAGGCCGACGATTCCCAGGAACTTCCCGTACAGCTCCACCCCCATGAAGGCGGCCCGGTTCCACTGGGCCCCCTTCACCGAGGCGTTGGCCTGCGGGATGTTCCGGCTCAGGGCCAGCATCATGGAGACGGTGTGCTCCGCGGTGGAGATGGTGTTCCCGCCGGCCGCGTTCATCACGATGATCCCCTTCTTGGAAGCAGCCTCCACGTCAATGTTGTCCAGCCCCGCGCCGGCCCGGCCGATCACCTTGAGTTTCGCCGCCTTCTCCAGGAGCTCCGGGGTCACCTGTGTGGAGGAGCGGACCACCAGGCCGTCGTAGTCGGCGATGATCTTCAGGAGCTCCGCCTCGGGGAGCTTGGTCCTGACATCCACCTTGACCTGGTTGGAGGACTGCAGAAGCTGGATCCCCTCTTCCGCCAGGGGATCGGTGACGAGGATCTTGATCATTTCAACCCCTGTGGGGTCAGACCCTGTGGGGTCTGACCCCACAGGGTCTGACCCCAGCCCAGCTCGGCCAGGGCCGTCTCGAGGGCGGCCAACCCCTGCCGGACCTCCTCATCCCCGACCGCCCCCAGGGTCGCAATCCGAATCACCTTGCCAGCCAGCTCCTTCCCCTGCCCGCCCGCGACCACGAAGCCGCGCTGCTTGATCCTCTTCACGAGCTCCTTGCCGTCCAACCCGGCTGGGACCTTGATGGTGGTCACCGCGCTGGAGGCGCATGCAGCGTCGGTGTACAGCTCGAGCCCCATCCGAACCACCGCCTCCCGGACTCGCTGGGCACGGCTCTCATGACCCGCCCTGAAGCGGTCCAGGCCCTCCTTCAGGATGAAGCGCAGAGACTCCGCCAGGCCCACGATCAGGGAGATGGCCGGCGTGAAGGGGGTGTCGGTGTCCGCCCACGCCTTCTTCGCCAGCGAGAGATTGAAATAGTACCTGGGGCTTTGGGATTCCTCCACCGCGGCCCACGCCCGCGGGCTCAAGGCGATGAAGGCCAGACCGGGCGGCAGCATGAGCCCCTTCTGGGATCCGCAGATCGCCACGTCCACGCCGAAGGCGTCCATGGAGAACGGGTCCGCCCCGAGACCGCTGATGGCATCGACGACGAGGAGCGGCTTTCCCCCAATCGCCCGGCGGATCGCCTGGATGTCGTAATGGACGCCGGTCGAGGTCTCGCAGAGGGTGGCAAAGAGCGCTTTGAGATTCGGGTGCTCCTGGACGGACCGGCGCAGCGCATCCAGATCCAGCGGCTTGCCCCACGCGGCATCCAGGGGGACCGTCTTCGCCCCGTACGCCTGGGCCAGCTCGCCCCAGCGCTCGCCGAACTTCCCTCCCCGGATCACCAGGACCTCCTCGCCGGGGGAGACCAGGTTGGCCACCGCCGCCTCCATCGCCCCGGTGCCGGAG
Source organism: uncultured Planctomycetia bacterium (assembly GCA_964372395.1). Lineage (GTDB taxonomy): Bacteria > Omnitrophota > Gorgyraeia > 1-14-0-20-64-10 > 1-14-0-20-64-10 > CAYFHV01. The sequence continues at coordinate 41,354 of CAYJQV010000001.1, forward strand.
CTGGTGAGGATGAGAACGTCCTGGGCCGTTCCGAACAGGCTCTTCAGCCCCTGGCCGACTTCCTTTAATATGGCCTGGAAATCGGCCGTCCGGTGGTGGACCATGGGCCGGGCCAGCGCCTCCCGCACCTGGGGCGGCACGATCGTCGGGCCGGGGGTGAGCAGGATCGGCTCACGATTCATCGCCCGCTCCGCCCCACCGCCGGCCGCAGTTGCCGCCGCGCCGGGTCGCCCGGCCCGCGCCGCTCGCGCAACCCCAGCGAGGTTGCGCTCACTGCGGCGCTCGGCCTCACTCCCCCGCTTTTCTGGACAAAGGCGCTGGAGGAAGCGGGAACCGTGCCCGTTCGGCCTCGCGACGCCGCGGCTCCGGGCATCCCCGGCACGGTGGCTTCCTTCGGAAGGGGGGGCATGTTGGGGGCGTGCTGCAGTGGGAATCGACGGGCCCCCCTGGGAAATTCCCCCCAACGAGACCGCCGAGGGGCCGCAAGGCCCCGAGCCCCGGGAAAGGGGAACCCCAGGGGGAAAACCAGCGCAGCGCGTTTTCCCCCTGGAGGCGGTGAGACGACAGGCCTGTCCGCCCACGGCCACAAAGCCGTGAGGCACACGCCCTCCGTCTGTCCGCGCTCGCGTCGTCTCACCGCTGCTTTCCCTTGATCACCTCGTCCACGATCCCGTACGCCTTGGCCTCCTCCGCCGACATGAAGAAATCCCGGTCGGTATCCTTCTGGATCTTGTCCAGCGGCTGGCTGGTATGCAGGGCCAGGATCTCATTCAGGCGGTCCCGCATCCTCAAGATCTCCCTCGCCTGGATGGAGATGTCGGCGGCAGCCCCCTGCGTCCCGCCCCAGGGCTGGTGGATCATGATCCGGGCCTGCGGCAGGCTGAAGCGCTTGCCCTTGGCCCCCGCCGAAAGCAGCACCGCCCCCATGGAGCTCGCCTGCCCGATGCAGTAGGTGGCCACGTCGGGCTTCACAAACTGCATGGTGTCGTAGATCGCCAGGCCCGCCGTCACCATGCCGCCGGGGGAGTTGATGTAGACGTTGATGTCCTTGCTGGGATCCTCCATCTGGAGGAACAGCATCTGGGCGATCACCAGATTCGCCACGAAGTCATCCATGCCGGACCCGATGAAGACGATCCGGTCCTTGAGCAGCCGGGAATAGATGTCGTAGGCCCTCTCCCCCCGGCCGGTCTGTTCAACGACAATGGGAACCAGCGTTTGATTCCGCTCGCCCATCTAGCCCTCCTTGATCTCTGCCTGTTGAATGATCCGATCCAACACCTTGGCCCGCACCATGCTCCAGTTCAGATCGTCGAGGAGGTCCCTCGCCTCCAGGTCCCTGCGCAGCTCTTCCACCGTCATCCTCAGCCGCTCCGCCAGGGCCTGCAGGCGCTGCCCCATCTCCTCGGCCGACACGGCGACCCCCTCCGCGGCGGCGACCCGCCGCAGGATGAAGAATAGCTTCACCTGCCGCAGGGCGTCCAGCTTCGCCTGGTCGGTGAGCAGCTGCGCCTGCTCCTCGATCTTCCCGGGCGGAACGCCCTTCCCCAGCTGGTCCAGGGTCCTCTCCTTCAGGATCCGGCGCGCCTGGGAGCCGACCAGCGACGGGGGCACCTCAAAGGCCCACTCCTCGGCCATCTGCTGAAGGGCCTGGGCCTCCAGCATCTCCCGCTGCGATCGGCTGACCTGCCGCTCCAGATCCTGACGCACCGCCTGGCGCAGCGATTCCAGCGACTCGTAAGGCCCAACCGTCCGGGCGAAGGAATCGTCCAGCGGAGCCACCTCCCTCGCCTTGATGCCTTTCAGTTCCACCTGCACCCGGCGCCCGTCCTTGAGCGCCAGCGTCCGGGCCTCGGCCGGCTTCATGCCGAGCAGGCCCTTCAGGATTCCATCGGGATCCTTCTCCAGATCCAGATGAAGGACCGCCTGGCGGCGCTCCGGGGTCCGCCGGCCCGGCCGCTCCTCGGCCAGGTTCACGAGGAGGAAATCGCCCGCGGCCGTCGCCCGGGGCTCCGGAACCGGTGTGAGCTGCGCGTGCGCCTGCTGAAGCTGATGCAAAACCTGATCCACCGCTTCGCCCGTCACCTTCCCCTTCGGCCGCTCGAGCTTCAGCCCCTTGTACCGGCCCAGCGGGACCTCCGGTGCCAGCTCCAGCCGGGCCACGTAGGTCATCGGCTCGTGCGGCTCCAATCGGATCTCCGAAACCACCGGCCGGCCGACCAGGTCCAGCCCCCCCTGCGCGGCGACCGCCTCCTCCAGCGATCGGTTGAGGAGCCGCTCCAGCACCTCTTCCCTGGCCTTGGCGCCGTGGTGCCGCTCCAGAAGATCCGGGGGGGCATGCCCGGCCCGGAAGCCGGGGACTGCCGCCACCTTCTTCAGATCGCGGTAGACCGCCTCGAACTCCGCCTCGACCTGCTCCCGCGGGACCTCCACCCGGAGCTCCTTCTGACAGGGAGCGACGTCCTTCAACGTCGCGTTCACGCTGGGCGGTGCGGCGCGCGCCGGCGTCGTCCCGTGCTTCGCACGGGACTCCCGGGGCGGAACCCAGGTTCCATCCCCGACGATCCTCCTAAAAGATGCGAGGGGCGGCGCCCCTCGCGCACCCCTGCCGACGCGCTCGGACGCCTCACGCTGGGCGGTGCGGCGCGCGCCGGCGTCGTCCCGTGCTTCGCACGGGACTCCCGGGGCGGAACCCAGGTTCCATCCCCGACGATCCTCCTAAAAGATGCGAGGGGCGGCGCCCCTCGCGCACCCCTGCCGACGCGCTCGGACGCCTCACGCTGGGCGGTGCGGCGCGCGCCGGCGGAGCAGCTCGACCCGCTTGCCCTCGCGGCGCTTGAGCTGCCGCTCCAGCTTCATCAGCGCCTCTTCCAGACAGGTGAGGATGTCCTTCGGGTGCTTCGCCCGGCCGACGAGACTCATCCCCTTCGCGGAGAGGGTCAGCTCCGCCGTGTAGAGGTACTTCTCCCGGCCGAAGATCGCGTGCAGAGCCACCAGCTTGTGCCCGAACCGCTCCAGCTTCTCCGCCTTGGCGAGCACCATCTGCTCGAGCGTCTCGGGGACCTTCATCTGGCGGGCGGTGATCGTCACCTGCATGGCTCGGCCGCTCTCACATCCGGAACTTCGGGCCCAGGTAGATCTCGCGGGCCCGTGCATCCTGGATCAGCTCCTGCGCCCGGCCCTCGATGAGAACCCGGCCCTCGGCCATCAGATACGCCCGATCGGTCACCGAAAGGGTCTCCCGCACGCTGTGATCGGTGAGGAGGATTCCCAGTCCCCGCTCCTTCAGGGAGCGGAGGATCTGCTGGCACTCGGCCACCGCGATCGGATCAATCCCGCTGAACGGCTCATCCAGGAGGAGCAGGGTGGGCTGGGTGACCAGCGCCCGGGTGATCTCCAGCCGACGGCGCTCCCCGCCGGAGAGGGTATCGGCCCGGGAATCGGCCAGCGGCGTCAGCCCCAGCTCCTCCAGCAGCTCCTCCAGCCGGTTCAGCCGCTCCGCGCGGGAGAGCTTCAGCGTTTCCAGAACCGCCAGGATGTTCTCGCGGACGGTGAGCCGCCGGAAGATGGAGGGCTCCTGCGCCAGGTACCCGATCCCTCTGCGGGCCCGCAGGTGCATGGGCAGCCGGGTGATCTCCGAATGGCTGAACTGGATGCTCCCCTGTTCCGGCGGGATGAGGCCCACCACCATGTAGAAGGTGGTCGTCTTTCCCGCCCCGTTGGGCCCCAAGAGGCCGACGATCTCCCCCCGGCCGACGCGCAGACTCACCCCATCCACCACCCGGCGGCCGCTGTAGCTCTTGCGGAGCCGGTCGGTGTGCAGGAGCACCCCGTTGCCCTGCGCCGGGTTCATGGGGATTCCGCCCCTTCGAGCACGACCATCCGTGGATGGCCGAGCAGCCGGATGTAGCCGTCCGCCGGCGAGTAGTTCGCCCGGTTGGCGAACGCCACTTGCTTGCCCTGGAAAATCTGCACGTGTCCCCAAAAGGTTGCCTTCTCCAGCTCGTGGGTCTTCGGACGCAGGGTGACGTCCAGCCGGTCCGACCGGATGAGCCCCTTGCCGTCCCGAACCAACACATTGCGCCAGAACCGGGCCTTGTTCCGGCCGTAGTCCACCTCCATCGGCCCGTCGCAGGTGATGACCGTCACCCCCTCGTTCCCATCCATCACCACCGTCACCTGCCGCTCCAGCCGGACCCTCTTGAGCTGCGGGTACCCGACCCCGCCGAGGCCCCGGGCGGCCGTCCCGGCCCGCGTGACGGTGACCCACTGGTCGGTGGTGCCGATCTCCTTCGCCTGCTCCCAATCCAGGCTCTCCGTGGTCAGCCTCGCCCCGTCGGAGGTGACCGCCACCACGTTCCCCTGCAGGCGCACGTCCTGGCTCGCCCGGTCGAACCGGCCGCGGTCGGCCTTCAGGTTCAGCTGAACACGGCCGAAGGAGGTGGCCCGGACCGGTGAAAGCTCCACCTTCTCGCTCAGGAGATCCGCCGTCTCTCCTTCCACCTGCCACTTCTTCCGGCCGGCCTCGGTGTGCCCCGCCAGGGTGAACGTGGAGATCGTATCCGCCGTCTGAGCGGGCGGCGCTCCGGAGACCGGCTGGCCCGTGGGCGGAAGCGATCCCTTGGAGCAGCCGGCGGTGCAAAGCCCGAGGAAGACCAGCAGGGCGAGGCCGAGGGTCCTCTTCATCACGAAACTGACACTATACATGACCGATGCGCTGAGAGTCAATTGCAGCAAGGATCCGTCGAGGCAAGGAGTAATCGGGCGGGGACTAGAAGCCGGTGTACGGCAGGAACAGCTCCTCGCCGGGGCCGCTCAGGAGGACGCCCTGGGAGGTGATCCAGACAATCTGGTAGCCCTCCACCCAGTCCCCGATCCGGAGGGCCATCTCATTCACGATGCAGGAAGGGCGCTCGGGATCCAGAACGATCCCGGTCAGCCGAAAGGCGGCCCGTTTCTCATCCGGCACCCGATACGCCGTGGCCGACTCCCACGGCGCCAGGAACGGCTCCTCCCTCGGACCCCAGGAGGGGGCCGGCGGCTCGCGCTGGGCGGCAGGAGCCGCGGCGGCTGCTTCGGAAGCCCACCGGTCGGGAAAGTCGGGAGCGATCACCGGGACAAGCCACCGCACGACGCACTCCATCGGCTCCTCCGAGTCGGCCGCCTCAAGCCGCTTCATCTCGATGGCCGCCAGCGGGCGCCGGGGATGCCCGCCGGCGGCCGCCGAGAGGAGCTGCGCGAGATGGCCGCTTCTGCCCCTGGCCCTCAGCTCCACAGGCAGAAGCTGGACCACAAGCTCCTGCTGGCTATCGGGTCGGACCCGAATGATCTCCGCCGGAACCTCGGAGATCTTGAACTCAACAACCCGAAGACGGCCGCCCTCCACCACCTCCTTGAGCCCTGCCGCCTGTCCTGTCAGAACGTCGGGAGCCCCGCCTGGCGGGACTTCTCTGGATGAAAACTTATCGGAAGCGGCCCATCCGGACCGAATCTCCCGCAGGCGGGCCTCCAGGGCTTTCAGATCCGCGCTGGCGGAGATCGGACGGGCCAGCCCTTCCCGCGCCATGGTGAGCTGCTCCTGCAGGCGGCCCTGCAGCTCCCGCTGCATCTTGAGATTCCTCAAGGCCTGGGTGTAGACGAAGACGAGCAGGGCCACGATCAGGATCTGGGCGCCGAGCCCGCCCAAGAGGTGATGTTCCCTCCGGTCAAGGTGCCGCATGGGCGGCTGTCCTCTCCAGCTCAAAATCCCAGAAGCCGGCACCCCGCACGGAGGGAGCGAGCTTCCGGATCCGGATGCCGGCCTCCCCGCCCTGGGCCAGGCGGCCGGCCCATGGGACCAGGACCGACTCCGGCGGCCGCTGGCCGGCCAGCAGAAATCCCTGCAGGCGGATCATCCCCGATGTGTGCGCCTCCAGCCGTTCCAGGGTCACCGACGGAGGTGCCATCGAAATCATCTCGAGCAGGGCGACACCGCCTTGATCCCGTCGGCGGATTTGATCGGCGATCCCCTCGTAGGCCCGGACGGTGGCCTTGCACTGCTCCAAGAACACCTTGGTGGAGAGCGCCGGCCGAAGCTCGTCCAGCTGCTGCTGGAGGGAATGAACCTGTCGGGCGTATCCCCAGCCCTGCAGCTTGATCAGCAGATAGACCGCCAGCAGGACGGCGGGCAGAAACCATCCCTTCAACCGAACCCGCCCCCTGAACCGGCTCAGGCCAGATACCGGCGCAGCACCGAGTCCCATTTCCCCTGCGCTTTCAGGATGAGCTCCACCACCTCCCGGACCGCTCCCCGCCCGCCCTCCAGCCGGGTGACGTACCGGACGTGCCGCTTCACGACCGGGTCCGCGTCGGAGGGAGCGGCGCTGAAGCCGACCCGCGTGAGGACCGGAAGGTCCAGCAGATCATCCCCCACGTAGCCGGCTGCTGAGGCCGGCAGCCTGAAGTGGGCCAGGCACCGTTGCAGAACACTCTCCTTCTCGCGCGCGAACTGAGCGACCCAGTCCACCTTGAGCCGCCGCGCCCGGAATCCCACCACCCTGGACCGCTCCGCCGTGATGATCGCGGTCTTCAGGCCCGCATCCCGGGCCAGGACCAGGCCGAAGCCGTCCCGCACGTCGAAAAACTTCGTCTGCACCCCGTCGGATCCCAGCACCATCCGCCCGTCGGTCAGCACCCCGTCCACGTCCAGGATGAGGAGCCGAACCTTGCGGGCCCGCGCCAGCGCCGACGGACTGGCCCCCGGCCGTTTCAAACCAGGCCCGCCTTCAGGAGATCCTGGATGTCCAACAGACCCGCCGGCCGGCCGCGCGAGTCCACGATGGGAATCTCATCAATCCGATGCGCGCGCAGAAGCTTCAGGGCCTCCACCGCCCGATGCCCCACCGGCAGGCTTTTCGGCCGGCGCGTCATGACCTGCGAGACCTTCCGGCGCAGGATCTGCGGGTCGCTCTCCAGGTGGCGCCGCAGATCCCCGTCGGTGAAGATCCCCGCGAGCCGCCCACGGCCGTCCACCACGCAGGCGGATCCGGCCCGCGCGCGGGTGATGGTGAGCAGCACCTTCTTGACCGGGTCGCCCTGACGCACGACCGGATGGGCCCTGCCGGTCCGCATGAGATCCTCGACACAGAGGGTGAGCCGCTTGCCCAGCGCCCCGCCGGGATGCAGGGCGGCGAAATCCTTGGGGGTGAACCCCCGCTTCTCCGAGAGGGCCACCGCCAGGGCGTCCCCCAGCGCCAGCATCGCGGTGGTGGAGGCGGTCGGCACGAATCCCCACGGGGAGGCCTCGCTCTTCACGAACGTCTGCAGGACCACGTCGGCCTGCCGGGCGAGGCGGGAGCCGGGCCGGCTGGTCACGGCGATGAGCCCGGCCCCGATCCTCTTTAAGACCGGCAGGAGATGGATGAGCTCCTCGCTCTCGCCGGAATGGGACAGGGCCAGCACCACGTCCTGGCCGGTCACCCGGCCCAGATCCCCGTGCGCCGCCTCCGCCGGATGAAGCCAGAGGGAGGGAACCCCCAGAGAGGAGAAGGTGGCCGAGATCTTCTGTCCGATGATGCCGGGCTTGCCCATGCCGGTCACCACCACCCGGCCGAGGCATCGGCTCAAGAGGGAAACGGCCTCCTCGAATGAGCGGTCCAGCCGGCGGGCCAGCCGGCCCACGGCATCCCGCTCGATCTGCAGCACCCTCCTCGCCCGCCGGAGCGCGGCTCCCTGTTTCTTCATCGGCCGGACAGGGCGGCGCGGATCGCCGTCAGCTCCTCGAGCAGCCCCGGCAGCTTCTTCAGCGGCAGGGAGCTCGGGCCGTCGCAGAGAGCCTTCGCCGGGTTCTCGTGCACCTCGACGAAGAGGGCGTCGCAGCCCGCCGCCACCGCCGCCCGGGCGAGGAGAGGGATGAACTCCGCCTTCCCGCCCGAGGCGGTTCCCAATCCGCCGGGGAGCTGGCTGGAGTGGCCCGCGTCGAACACCACCGGGTACCCCAGCGAGCGCAGGATCGCCAAGGAGCGCATGTCGTTGACAAGCCAGTTGTAGCCGAAGGTTGTTCCCCGCTCGGTCAGCAGGATCCGCCGGTTGCCCGTGGACTCGAGCTTCTCGACGACGGTGCGCATCTCCCAGGGGGCGAGGAATTGCCCCTTCTTGACGTTGACCGGCTTCCCGGTACGCCCGACCGCGAGCAGGAGGTCCGTCTGCCGGCAGAGAAACGCCGGCACCTGCAGGCAGTCGATCACCAGGGACGCGGGACCGACCTGCTCCACACAGTGAACATCGCTCAAGACCGGGACCCCGATCCGCCGCCTCACCTTCTCGAGCACCTGGAGCCCTTTTTTCAGGCCCGGCCCGCGGTAGCTTCTGCCGGAGGTGCGATTGGCCTTGTCGAAGCTGGACTTGAAGATGTAGGGAAGACGAAAGCGCCGGGCCGTGCGTGCAATGGCCTCGGCATGCCGCAGCGCGGAGGACTCGCTCTCAATCACATCCGGCCCGGCGATCAGCGCAAGGGCCCCCTTCCCGATGAGGAGGTCGCCAACGCGAACAGGCCGGACCATGCTTCCTGCTCCCCTAAGAGACCGGGCTCTCCACCGGCTGGCCGAGGGACGGCGAGTCGGCCTTCCCGGGTGAGAGCTCCTGGGCGTGCTGCAGGGCCGCGCGGACAAAACCCCGGAAGAGGGGATGGCAGCGATCCGGTTTGGATCGAAGCTCCGGATGGAACTGGCAGCCCACGAACCAGGGATGGTGGGTGAGCTCCACAATCTCCGCCAGGCGTTTCCCCGGCAGGGTGCCGCTCACCACCATGCCGGCCTTGGCGAACTCCTCCCGGTAAGCGCCATTGAACTCGTACCGGTGGCGGTGCCGCTCAAAAATGCGCGATTCCCGGTACACCTGCCGCGCGAGGGTCCCCTTGCGGATCTGGCACGGCTGGGAGCCCAGGCGCATGCTCCCCCCCATCTGCTTCACCTTGCGCTGCTCGGCCAGCATGCTGATCACCGGATGGGACGCCCCCGGCTCGAATTCCGTCGAGTTGACCCCCTTGAGCCCCAGGACGTTGCGGGCAAACTCCACCACCGCGCACTGCATGCCTAAGCAGATTCCCAGATACGGAACCTGATTCTCGCGCGCGTACCGGATGGCGCGGATCTTGCCCTCGATGCCCCGGTGTCCGAACCCGCCGGGAACAAGGATCCCATTCACCCCCTTGAGGAACGATCCCGGATCCCGCTTCTCCAGCCGCTCCGATTCCAGCCGCCGGATCTCCACCGCGCAGTCGTTGGCGATCCCGCCGTGGCGGATCGCCTCGTAGATCGACTTGTACGCGTCCTGAAGCTCGATGTACTTGCCCACCACCGCGATCCGGACCGTGCCGTGCGCGGGGTCCAGCGCCGGGCGGACCACCCGCTCCCTCCACTCCTCCAGGTCATGCCCCCGCTCCACCTTCAGATCCAGGAACCGGATGATGAGGTCGTCCAGCCCCTGATCGTGAAAGACGAGCGGGATCTCGTAGATGTCCCGGACATCCCGCGCCTCGATGACCGCCTCCACGTCGACGTTGCAGAAGAGCCCGATCTTCTCCCGCACCTTGCGCGCGAGCGGCTTCTCCGTCCGGCAGAGCAGGATGTCCGGCTGCAGACCGATCTCCCTCAGCTTGCCCACCGAGTGCTGGGTCGGCTTGGTCTTGAGCTCGCCGGCCGCGCGGAGGTACGGCACCAGGGTGAGATGGATGTTGATCGCGTTGCCGCGTCCCACCTCCAGCCGGAGCTGCCGGATCGCCTCCAGGAAGGGGAGACTCTCGATGTCGCCGACGGTGCCCCCCACCTCGCAGATCACCACATCCAGGGTCCTGCCGCGCGACACCCGGCGGATCCCCTCCTTGATCTCGTCGGTGACGTGGGGGACGACCTGCACCGTTGAGCCGAGGTAGGCCCCCTCCCGCTCCTTCCGGATGACCGAGTCGTAGATGCGGCCGGTGGTCACGTTGTTGTCCCGGCCGGTCACCACCGAGGTGAACCGCTCGTAGTGGCCCAGGTCCAGGTCGGTCTCCGATCCGTCGTCGGTCACGTACACCTCTCCGTGCTGGTAGGGGTTCATCGTCCCGGGGTCGACGTTCAAGTAGGGGTCCAGCTTCTGCAGGGTGACCTTCAGCCCCCTCGACTCCAGGAGCCGTCCGATGGAGGCGGAGGCCACCCCCTTGCCGAGACTGGAGACCACCCCGCCCGTGATGAAGATGTACTTAGGCATGCTCCCTGAGGATCTCCTCCACCCGCTTCAGGTCCTCCAGCGTGTCCACCCCCACCGTGTCCGTCGGGGAATCCAGCACCTTGATCCGGACGCCGTGCTCGAGTGCCCGGAGCTGCTCCAACCCCTCCGCCGTCTCCAGGGCAGACGGAGGCCACTTCACGAACTGCTCCAGGAGTCCCCGCCGATAGGCGTAGAGGCCCAGGTGTTTATACCACACGCCCGCTTTCCCCCTGAAGTGAGGCAGCGGCGACCGGGAGAAGTAGAGCGCCCAGCCGGCCGGGTCGGAGACCACCTTCACCACGTTCGGATCGGAATAACCCTGCGGGCTCCTCACCGGATAGCGCAGCGTCGCCATCTGAATCGTGCGGTCCTGCTCCAATGCCTCCACCAGATCCTCCGCCATTCGAGTGGTCAAGAGCGGCTCATCCCCCTGGATGTTGAGGATGATCTCCGCCGGCGTCCCCTTGGCCGCCTCCCAGACCCGGTCGGTCCCCGACGGAAGCGCCGCCGGGGTCATGACCGGCTCTCCCCCGAAGCGCTTCACCACCTCGGCGATCCGCGCATCGTCGGTGGCCACCACCAGCCGGTCGAGCCGCCGGCAGCCGGCCGCCCTTTCCCAGACAAGCTGCACGAGGGGCTTGCCGTTGATCCGAGCCAGCGCCTTCCCCGGGAAGCGGGTCGACCCGTACCGGGCCGGAATGACCCCCAGCGTCACTTCGCCCTCATCGCCCGGAGAGCCGCTTGAGAAGCTCGCCGGCCGAGCAGGCGGCCACCCCCACCTTGCCCACTACCACGCCGGCCGCCGCGTTGGCCAGCGTAGCCGCCTCGAGGAAGGATGCGCCACCGGCCCTCGCCAGGGTGAAGACGGCGATCACCGTGTCGCCGGCGCCGGAGACGTCGAACACCTCCCGCGCCACGGTGGGGATCCTGACCGGATTCTTCCCGTCCTTCGGGAAGAGATACATCCCCTCCTCTCCCAGCGTCACCAAAAGCGCCTCCGGTTTCAGTCTCCTGAGGATCTTCTCCGCTGCCTGGTGAAGGGTCGCATCGTCCCGGATGACGAGTCCCGCCGCCAGGGACGCCTCCCTCTTGTTGGGCGTGAGCGCCGTGACGCCCCGGTAAAAGGGGATGTGCTCCTCCTTCGGATCCACCGTGACGATCTTCCCCTGCCGGTGGGCCAGGCCGATGACTGTCTTGAGGAGCGCCGGCTGGATGAGCCCTTTTCCGTAGTCCTCGATCACGATCCCGTCCACCTGCCGGATCAGCGCCTGCGCCGCCCGCAGCACCGATTCCAGCGCCGGACCGCCCACGCGCTCGAGGCGCTCCCGGTCAATCCGGACCACCTGCTGGTGATGGGCGATCACTCGGCTCTTGCTGGTCGTGGGCCGCCGCGGGTCGGAGACGATCCACTCGGTGGAGATCCCCTGCCGCTGGACCTCCTGGAGGAGCCGCCGGCCCACCTCATCCTCCCCCACCACCCCCAGGAGCTCCACTTGACCCCCGACCGCGCGGATGTTGGCGGCCACGTTGGCCGCCCCGCCCGGCATCACCGACTCCCGCTCCACCCACACCACAGGTACCGGGGCCTCGGGCGAGATCCGATCCACCGAGCCCCAGACGAACTCATCCAGCATGAGATCCCCGATCACCAGGATCCGGGTCCGCGTGAAGCGCTTGAGCAGCTCCGCCGCACGGGAACGGTTCATCGCTGCGGCCGCACGGGAACGGCTCATCGCCCCGGCTGCTGTCCTCATTTGAGTTTCTCCAGGATCGCCGCGTGCAGGAGCGGGATCATGAGCTCATGGTGCCCGGTGATCGCGATCGCCTCCCCGCCCAGCGCCGTCGGGCGGGAGAGGACATTCTGAGAGGGACGGTAGTGCTGGATCATGTCCAGATTCGCCGCGGTGAAGTCCTTGACCGGATGCCCGAGATTCCGCGCAATCGAAACCGCCTTCAGGAAGACCTCCGGCAGGATGACCGCCGATCCCACGTTCAGGACCACGGCCCCCTCTCCGATCCCGGATACCACCCCGGTGAGCTTCCGGAAGTCGCTGTAAGAGGTCTTGCCCAGGGCGGCCCCGTCGCAGGAGGGGTGCTGATGGATGATGTCGGTTCCGATCGCCACGTGGACCGTGGCCGGGATCCCGGCCCGGTGCGCCGCGGCGAAGAGGGAGAGTTTGCGGAACCTCAGCTTCTGCTCTTCGATCCTCCGGCCCACCGCCTCCCCCAGACCCCGTCCCTTCTTGGCCCCCTCTTGAATCGCGCCATTCAGAAAATCGGCCGTCTCGCGGGCCATCCCGAAGGAGCCGTCGGAGAGCGCCTCGGCCACCTCCTCGGAGGTCTGCCCCTGGCAGGCCAGCTCAAAATCGTGGATGATCCCCGACCCGGTCATGGCGACGGCGGTGATCACCCGCCGCTCGATGAGGTCCACGATCAGGGGGCTCAGGCCCACCTTCAGCACATGCGCCCCCAGCATCGCCAGGACCGGCTTGCGGGTCCGATGCGCCTGGGCGATCGCCAGCACAAGCCGCTGGAACTTCTCCGCCGCCAGGATCCGGGGCAGGTGCTCGATGAAGCTGCGAAGCGAAGAGCCGGGAGGGGTAACCTTGGCGATCGATTCCTGTGTTACCTTGCTCGGCCGCTCGCTTAAGCTGTAGCGCCTCAGGCGCTTCAAATCCACGGTCGGGGAGCGTGGCATAAACGTATTCTAGCAAACCCCCAAGGAGCTGAGCAAGGCAGCCCACCCACCGACTCCACGGCCGGGCTACCCGCGAGGGGATGGTTCGCCGAGGACGTGTGGAGGTCCGGCGAGCACGGTCCCCCGGAGAGCCCGCACGTCGGGGGTGAGCCGGGCCGGAACCCGAGTGAGCAAAGCCACGCTGGGGCTTTGCGAACGTTCCGAGGCGGACCGACCCTCGCGGGTAGATCAGGCGGCGCGGCGCCGATTCATGATAGATTAGGCGGCGAGATGCGCCTTCGAAGAGTGGGGGGCTGGGCGTTGCTCCTGGTGGGCGGGCTCACTTACTGGAACGCCCTCCGAGCCGGCTTCATCTTCGACGACCACCTGCTCATCCTGAAGAACCCCCACATCACCCAGGCGGCGACTCTCTGGCAGGCCGTCACGGACAGCAGCCGCCCTGTCGTGGCGCTGACGCTGGCCCTGAATTACCGCCTGGGGGGCAGCCAGCCCTGGGGTTATCACGCCTTCAACCTCCTCGTTCACCTTCTCGCGGGCCTCGTCCTGTTCGCCCTCCTGCGGCGGACCTTTGCCACAGCTCCCCTCCAGGCCCGCACCGCAGAGCGGGCCATGGGGCTCTCCTTCGCCATCGCCCTGCTGTGGATCGTCCATCCGCTCCAAACGGAGAGCGTCACCTACGTGATCCAGCGGGGGGAGTCGCTGGCGGGCCTCTTCTATCTGGCGACAATTTACGCTGCGCTCCGCTCCGCGCAGGGCCGGCGGCCATGGATCTGGGCGGGACTGGCCATTCTCTCCTGCTCCCTGGGGATGGCGAGCAAGGCGGTCGCTGTGACTGCGCCCCTCATGGTCATGCTCTACGACCGGACCTTCCTCTTCCCTTCCTGGCGAGAGGCCGTCCGCCGGAGGGCTCCTCTCTACGCGGGCCTGGCCTTGACCTGGGGGGTTCTCATCGCCTGCCTGCGCGCGGGATCATGGGAATTTGAGGAGACCGCGGGCTTCGCGTACCGCGACATCCCTGCCTGGAATTACCTGCTGACCCAGACCGGCGTTGTGCTTCGCTACCTGCGGCTGACCCTCTGGCCGGACCGGCTCAATCTCGACTACGACTGGCCTGTCGCCCACGGCCCCGGAGAGGTGCTCGGGCCGCTCGTGGCGGTGGCGGCCGCGCTGCTTTTGTCGCTCGCCGTGTACCGGCGAAAGCCCGCGCTGGGGTTCCTCGGGATCTCCTTCTTCCTCCTCCTGGCACCCACCTCTTCCTTCATCCCGATCGCGGACGTCATCTTTGAGCATCGGATGTATCTGCCGCTCGCTCCGGCTCTGAGCGCGCTTGTCCTGGGAGGGGATGCGCTGCTGCGGCTCTTCCTTCAAAGGCAGGCGGTTTTGCGCCGGGCCATCGCCGCCGCCGCGCTGGCGGGCATCTCACTTGCATTCTCTCTGCGAAGCATGGCGCGAAACGAGGATTACGCCGACGAGATCTACCTCTGGACGAGCGCCATCGCCAGCGGCTCCGACCATCCCCGGATCTACAACAACCTGGGGGTGGCCCTGTACGAGCGGGGAAAGATTCAGGAAGCGGCTGGGGCGTTCCTGGCGGCGATCCGGCGCAAGCCGGATTTCTCCGACCCGCACAGCAACCTGGGACTCGTGCGGCTGGAACAGAACCGCCTGGAGGAGGCCGTGAGCGAGTTCCGCATCGCCCTGGAGTGCCGATCGGACAACGCCGAGGCTCACATGGGATTGGCCCTCGTCCTGCACCGCAGGGGCCGCCTCCAGGAGGCGAGGGAGGAATACCTGACCGCGCTGCGGCTGGATCCCACCCTCACCCGCGCCAAGCTGGGGCTGGAGGCGCTCCTCCAGGGCGGGGCTGTTACAAATCCTGGGGGCTAGATTCCCGGCTGGATTCTCCTGGGGCCCCGGCGCGATAGGCGCTTAAGACCGTCTCGCCGATCTGCTGGCGGGCCTCCTTGGTCAGCGGAACCACCGTGTCGTACCAGTTGCCGTCCTTGCCCTGCTCCCGGGGCATGCTCACGAAAAGCCCCTTCTTCCCCTCGATCACCTTGACCCCTTTCACGAGGAACGACCCGGCGATCGCCACATCGCAGAAGGCCCGCGCCGTCCCCTCCCCATCCACCCGGTTCATTCTCTTCACCTGCAACGGCACTTCTTCCATCTTCTCTACCCTCCTCTTTAAGGATGAAACCGCTGTGCCCACGGGGTCCTGTCCAGCGCCCGGTACTGGATCGCCTCGGCCAGGTGATTCGGCTGGATCCCTTCCGAGTCCGCCAGATCGGCGATGGTGCGGGAAACCCTGAGGATCCGGTCGTAGGCGCGTGCGGAAAGGCCCAGGGCCTGGGCCGCCTGCGCGAGAAGGCCGCGCCCCTCCGTCGGGAGGGGACAGTACCGCTTCAGATGCCGCGGCCTCATCTGGCCATTGCAGTAGATCCCCCGCTCCCTCGCGAAACGCGCGCGCTGGCGCCGGCGGGCCTGCGCCACCCGCTGCCGGATCAGGGAGGAGGGCTCCCACTGCCCGTCGCCGGTCAGCTCCGTGACGGGAAGCGCGGGCACCTCCAGGTGAATGTCCAATCGGTCCAGGAGAGGCCCTGACACCTTCATCCGGTACCGCTGGATCATGCCGGGACTGCACAGGCAGCTCTTGCCTGGAACCCCCGCATACCCGCACGGGCAGGGATTCATGGAGGCCATCAGCATCACCCTCGCCGGAAAGCAGACCGTCCCCTGAGCCCGCGCCACCCGGACCACCCCTTCCTCCAGCGGCTGTCTCAAGCTCTCCAGAACATCCCGGTTGAACTCCGGCAGCTCGTCGAGGAACAGGACGCCGTGATGCGCCAGCGAGATCTCCCCGGGCCTGGGGACGCTGCCTCCGCCCACCAGCGCCGCCCCGGAGATGGTGTGATGCGGCATCCGAAACGGCCGCCGGGAGAGGAGAGGGCGCTCCGGGGAGTTGAGCCCCGCGACGCTGTAGATCAGGCTGGTCTCGAGCGACTCCTCCAGCGAGATCTGCGGCATGATCGTCGGGATCCGCTGGGCCAGCATCGTCTTGCCGGCGCCCGGCGGCCCCATGAGCAGCAGGTGGTGCCCGCCGGCCACCGCCACCTCGATGGCCCGCTTGGCGATCGCCTGCCCCTTCACCTCGGCGAAATCGAGCCCATCGGCCGCGCCGGCCTCGAGCCACCTCCGGGGATCCACCTTGAGCGGCTCCACCGGCTCCGTGCCCTTCAGAAAGGCGATCGCTCCGTGGAGATGCCCCATCGCATAGACCGGCACCCCGTCTGCAACAGCCGCTTCCGGCGCGCTTGCCGCCGGCACCAGCAGGCGACTCCCCTTCCCGCGCAGGCTCAGGCCAACCGCCAGCATCCCCGGAACCGGCCTCAAAGACCCATCCAGCGCCAGCTCGCCCAGGATGACCGCCTGCGCGAGAAAAGCCGGGTCGAGCTGCCCCGATGCGGCCAGAAGCCCCAGGGCAATCGGCAGATCAAACGCCGAGCCTTCCTTCCGCACATCCGCAGGCGCCAGGTTCACCGTCACCCGCGTCTGCGGCCAGTCGTACTGCGTGTTCTTGATGGCCGAGCGGATCCGCTCCTTCGACTCCCGGACCGTGGCATCCGGCAGGCCCACAATCGTGATCCCCGGCAGCCCGTCGGCGACATCCACCTCCACCACCACCGGCACCGCCCTCAACCCCACCACCGCCGCAGATTCCACCTTCGCCAGCATCGCTCACAACCGGGTGCCAGGTTGAAACCTGGCACCCTCCTCCGGATGAAACCCGATCCGCCGGCGCGGCGGATCAGGCGGCGCCATCAGCTGCCGGATCGCATCGAAGATGGACCGAATCTGCTGACCGTGGCCTTCCAATCGGCGCTCCAGCTCCGCTAACTTCTGGGCGAGTCCCCGGTGGGTCGCCAACATCCGCCGCAGTCGCACGAACGCCCGCATGATCGCGATGTTGACCATCACCGCCCGTTTGCTGCGGAGCACACTGGAAAGCATCGCCACCCCTTGCTCGGTAAAGGCGTAGGGGCAAGTAACGGCGCCCGCCTCTTCCCTCCCTTGAGATCACAATTTGTGACCTCAAGTTTGAGGTGCCAAAATGGCACCTCAAAACCTCGGTCTCTTTCAGGGTAAGCTCGAACATGAAATCTTCTGGGAACCGATCCCTATTACGCTTGACCGCACGGTTGAGAGCTTTGGTCTCTACTCCATAGAGCTCGGCTAGGTCTGAGTCCAGCATGACTCGCTGGCCTCGCATCAGCAGGATCCGGCGTTCTGCCGCCTCTGTTGAGTGCGACTCTACAATACGGTTCTTCCGCATCGGGGCAGGACAGGATATATTGGCGGTCCGCTCCTGTCAACAAATATTTTTCTGATTATACAAATCGGCCGGAGAGGGCGCGATCGCCGTGGCGAACCGGCCCGCCGGTTGCGTCGGCCCGCCGCCCGTGGGAAACTAGTGGGCATGTCGAAGCAGCTCCTCGCCGCCTCCGCCCTGACCGGCCTGGCCTGGATGCTGGGCGGGTGCTTCAGCTCCAGCTACAATGTGGCCACCGAACGGCAGGAGACCCTGTTCATCTCCACCGACCGGGAGATCGCCATCGGGGAGTCGGTCGCCCGGCGGGTGGAGGAGGAGTTCGCCCGAGTGGGGGACCCCAAGCTCCTGGAGCAGGTGGATCGGGTGAGCGCCCGGATCGCGGCGGTGGCGGATCGGAAGGACCTCTCCTACCGCTTTTCGGTCGTCGAGATGCCGGAGGATCAGCCCAACGCCTTTGCCCTCCCGGGCGGGCCGGTCTATGTGAGCCGCGCCCTCTTTGATCTGGTGGGATCGGATGATGAGCTGGCGGCGGTCTTAGCCCATGAGGTGGGGCACATCGTGGCGAGGCACGCCGTGAAGCGGATGCAGGGGGCGGTGGGCCTGCAGCTCCTGGAGCTGCTGGCCGCCGGGACGGGAGCGGTGGACGGCCGCACCCGGCAGGGGATGGACCTGGCCTTCACCTCGCTCCTCCTCGAATACTCGCAGGCCGACGAGCTGGAGGCGGATCGGCTCAGCGTCAAGTACCTGAAGGCCGCCGGCTACGATCCCCTGGCGGCCATCCGTTTCATGGAGAAGCTGAGGGATTACTCCTTCCGGGAGCCCCTGCGCCGTCATTCCTACTTCCGGACCCACCCCTTCTTCGCCGACCGGATCAGCAAGATCCGGCAGCAGTCGGAGGGGCAGATCACCTTCGATGACTACATCAATGTCCGCTAGGGCCGGGCGTCTGCGCCCCCTCCTCTCCTTCACGGTGCGGGCGGCCGTCACCCTTCTGGCGCTCTGGTGGATCTTCCGGTCTGTGGATCTGGGCGCGCTCGCCAGGGGTGTGCGGGAGGCGGATCGCGGCTGGATGATCGCAAGCATCGGCATCTTTTTCCTGGCCCAGTTCGCCTGCATCGTCCGCTGGGCTCTCCTCGTCCCCTCCCATCCCGCGGTGCGGTGGCCGTTCCTGACCCGCTCCTTCTTCGTGGCCTCCTTCTTCAACACCCTGCTGCCAACCACGGTGGGAGGGGATGTCATCCGCAGCTACGACCTCATCCGCGCCACGGGCCAGTGGCGGAGCGCCCTGGCCTCGGTCCTCATGGACCGGCTGGTCGGTTTCTTCGGATTCATCCTGTTCGCCCTGGCGGCCTGGATGGCCCTGCCCGCCGCGCGGGAGGACCCGGTGATCCGGTCCTCCTTCTTCGCGTTCCTCGCGGTGGTCGCGGTGACCTTCTCCGTGCTGTGCTCCCGCCGCATGTGGAACGGAATGCTGCGCCCCTTCTCCCGGATCGGCCTGGGGGCCCTGGGATCACACGCGAAGCAGTTTCAGGAAAGCCTGCTGGAGTACTTCAAGCGGCCGGGGCAGCTGGCCGCCGCGTTCGTCGTCTCCCTGGGGGTGCAGCTCCTGGCCATCCTCGTCTTCGCGGCGGTGTCCAGCGCGCTCAGGCTGCCCATCCCCTTCCTGTTCATGATGCTGATGGTTCCGCTACTCATCACGATCTCGCAGCTGCCGATCTCCCTGAACGGCCTGGGAATCCGCGAGGGAGCCGCCGTCATCCTCCTCCAGAGGATCCAGGTCCCGGCAGAGCAGGCCCTGGCCCTGTCCCTCATCTGCGCGGCCATTCCCATCACCTCCGCGATCATCGGCGCCTTCCTCTTCCTGACCCGGCGGAAGAAGAAGCGGTAAGGGCCGGCTTCAGCGCCTCCAGCGCCTCTGCCACCACGAAGAGAGATCCGGTCACGACGACCAGATCCTCCCGGTCGGCGAGCGACTGGGCCCTGCGAACCGCTTCCTCGACACCCCCACACCGCTCCGGTGCCGAGCCTCGCGCGACGCGACCGAAGGCCGCCTGAAGCCGCTCCAGCGGCTCCGCCCGGGGGTTGTCCGCCCGGGTGACGATCACCCGATCCGGCCAGCCGGCCCACGCCCGTGCGATGCCGGGGAGATCCTTGTCCGTCGAGACCCCGGCGACCAGGATCACGCTGCGGCCCGGAAAGAGCTCCTCCGCGGTCTGCCGGAGGGCTCGGGCCGATTCAGCGCTCTGCGCTCCGTCCAGCAGCCAGGCGGCATCGGCCCGGATGAGCTGGCATCGCCCGGGCCAGCTCGTCCGGGCCAGTCCCTGCCGGACCGCATCCGGATCGAGCGAAAGATTCTTCACCCGCCGGGAGAGAAGCTCCACCATCCGAACAGCGGTGGCGGCGTTGTCCACCTGATGCCGCCCGAGCAGAGGGATGCGCAGATCGCGGTATCGTGCAACCGGAGTCCGTAAGCTCACCCTGGTGCCGTCCGCCGCGGGCTCGATCCGCTCCAGAACGACCTCCTGGTCCAGCCGGTGGATCGGCGCCCGGCAGCCGGAAGCCGCCAGCTCGATCACCTCCAGGGCCTCGGGCCTCTGCCGCCCGATGACCGCGGGGCGGCCGGATTTCAGGATACCGCTCTTCTCCCGGGCGATCTCCTGCAGCGTGCGGCCGAGCTTCGACAGGTGATCCAGCCCGACGGGGGTGATCGCCGAAACCTCCGGCAGGAGCACGTTCGTCGCATCCAGCCGTCCGCCCAAGCCGACCTCCACCACGGCCACCTCCACACCCCGGAGCGCGAAGTAAAGGAAGGCGCTGGCTGTGATCACCTCGAAGTAGGTAAGCTCCGGCGGAGCCGCGCCGGGGAGCTCAACCGCAGAGCGGGTTCTCTCGACCAGGCCGGCAAGATCCTCCCGCGGGATCGGCCGACCATCCACTTGAATCCTCTCCCGGAAGTCCACCAGATGCGGCGAGGTGTAGAGCCCGGTGCGGACGCCGGCCTCCTGAAGGATGGAGGCGGCAAAGGCGCAGGTCGAGCCCTTTCCCTTCGTCCCGGCCACGTGCAGCGTCCGATACTGCCCGTGGGGATTGCCGAGCTTCTCCAGCAGGGTCTCGACCCGACTGAGCGAGAAGCTTTCCGGGTAGCGGTACGAGGCAAGCTGCTCGTAGTTGACGAACTGCTCGAGGTATTTAAGAGCCCGCGGATAGGTCATCTCTGAAAACCTGCAGGGGTCAGACCCCGCGGGGTCTGACCCCTAGTGGCGGAAGTGGCGCTCGCCGGTGAGGAGCATGGGGATCCGCGCCCGCTCGGCGACCCGGATGACGGCCGGGTCCTGCACGGAGCCGCCCGGCTGGACGATCGCCCGGATGCCGGAGCGGACCGCCGCCCGCGGGCCGTCCGGTTTTGGAAAGAAGCCATCGCTGGCCAGAACCGACCCGCGCGCCCGCCGGCCCGCCTTCCGCAGCGCCAGCCGAACGCTGTCCACCCGGCTCGTCTGGCCCGCTCCGATCCCGACCGTCCGCTCCTGCCGGGCCACCACGATCGCATTCGAACGGACGAACCGGGCGACGGTCCACGCGAAGAGGAGGTCCTTCCTCTGAGCCGCCGTGGGACTCGCCGAGGTGGCCAGGCGCCATCCGGATGGGCCCGCGCGAAGGCGGTCCGGCTCCTGAACCAGCAGCCCGCCGGTGATCTGCTTGAACTCCACACAGCGGCCCCGATGCCTTCCCCTGGGCAGCGCCGCCCGGATGACGCGCAGGTTCTTCTTTCGCCTCAGCAGCTTCAGCGCCCCGGCCTGATAGCCGGGTGCCACCACGCACTCCAGGAATCCGGCCGAGAGGATCGCACGTGCCGTGCCGGCGTCCACCTTCCGGTTCAGGCCCACAATCCCGCCGAATGCTGAGAGGGGATCGCACGCAAACGCGCGGCGGAAGGCCGCGGACAGGCGGGAGGCGCAGGCGACCCCGCAGGGGCCGTTGTGCTTGACCACTGCCGCGCAGGGGCGCCGGAATGCCGCCGCCAGCTGCGCCGCCGCATCCAGATCCAGCAGGTTGTTGAAGGAAAGCTCCTTCCCGTGAAGCTGCCGGCCCGCGCCGCCGGAGCCATCCGCCCCGGCGCCCCCAGGCCATTCGTACCAGACCCCGGCCTGGTGCGGATTCTCCCCGTACCGCAAAATCTGCCGGCGTCTGGCGGCCAGCACCAGATGGTCTGGCCACTCCCGGTACGAGGCGCCCTGCCGGTGGCCGGCACCGACCGCCCGGTGGCTCAGCACCTGGTGGATCAGGGCGTCGTAGTAGGCGATTTCCGCAAAGGCCTCTACGGCCAGCTTCCGCCGGGTCGCATCCGAGAGGAGCCCCCGCCGGCGATTCATCTCCTGCAGGAGCTGCGGGTACTGCGCCGGCCGGGAGACGACCGCCACCGACGGAAAGTTCTTCGCCGCCGACCGGAGGAGGGCCACTCCCCCGATGTCAATCTGCTCCAGAAGCTCCGGCAGAGAGACGGCTCGCTTGCGGGCCGTCTCCTCGAAGGGATACAGGTTCACCACCACAAGATCGATGGGCTGTATCCCTAGGCGCCTGACCTGACGCTGATGCTCCCTGTCCCGCCGGCGGGCCAGGATTGCGCCATGCACCTTGGGATGCAGGGTCTTGACCCGCCCGCCCAGGATCTCGGGAAATCCGGTGAACCGGCTCATCTCGGTGACCGGGATGCCCTCCGCTCGGAGCAGCTCGGCCGTCCCGCCGGTGGAGATCACCTGAACGCCCAGCCGCCTCAACGCACGGGCAAAAGGAACCAGGCCGCTCTTATCCGAGACCGAGACCAGCGCCCGCCGGATCCGCACGTCGCGTCTCATCGCATTGCCTCCATGAGGCGGCGGGTGATCCGGCCGGGCAGCCGCGATCCGATCCGCCGGCCATCCACTTCCCGAATCGGCAGGATCCCCATCAGCGCATTGGTGAGGAACGCCTCCTCCGCATTGAAGAGGTCGTGCCGGCTGAAGGGGATCTCCCGGGTTGGGATCTTCAGCCGGCTCGCCGCCTCGAGGACCCTCCAGCGCGTCACGCCCTCGAGAACCCCCAGCCAGCGGGGAGGCGTGCACAATGCCCCCTCGCGCACCATGAAGAGATTGCTCGCCGTCCCCTCGGTGAGATATCCGTGCGGTCCGATCCGGAGAACCTCCGCGGCCTGGCCCCCCTCCAGGCGGGCCAGGACCCCGCTCAGCCGCTCGGAACTCTTGGCCTGGGCGGGGGCAGGTTCCCCCTGAGGCCAGCGGGTCGTCACCGTCGTCAGGCGAATTCCCTCCCGCCGCAGCTTCGGTGGATACGGAAGGCCCTCCTTCCGATGCACAACAACGGTCCCTTGCTCGCGCCCCACGGCGATCCGGACGTACCCCTGCCGGACGCCGCTGGCCGCCTCCCGCAGCCGCCGGCGGGATCCTTCCCTATCCCACCCCGAGACCCCCAGCGTCTTCAGCGATTCGCTCAAACGATGGAGATGCTCCTCCAGGAAGAGAACCTTTCCCCTGCTCACCCGGCAGGTCTCGAACGCCCCCGAGGCGTCAAACGCTCTCGGCAAGACAGACATCCAGGAGCGCCTGCGCCTTGTGGAGCGTCTCCTCATATTCCCGCCCCGGGTCGGAATCGGCCACGATCCCCGCCCCGGCCTGCACGTGAACCCACCCTTGATGAACGAAGGCCGTCCGGATGAGGAGGTTGAAATCCATCTCGCCGGAGAAGCTCACGTACCCAAGCGCCCCCGTGTAGAGCTGGCGCCGGACCGGCTCCAGGGCGTCAATGATCTGAAGGCAGCGGATCTTCGGGCAGCCGGAGATCGTCCCGCCCGGAAAGACCGCCCCCAGCAGGTCCTGGAGGGAGGTCCCGGGCCTCGGCTCTCCCCGGACATTGGAAACGATGTGGATCACGTGGGAGTATTCCTCCAGCGCCATGAGATCGTCCACCCGAACCGAGCCGTACCGGCAGACCCGGCCCAGGTCGTTCCTCTCCAGGTCGACGAGCATGAGGTGCTCCGCCCGCTCCTTCTCGTTCAGGATGAGCTCCCGACGGAGGCGGGCCGTCTCCTCGGCCGACCCTCCGCGCGGCCGTGTGCCGGCGATGGGACGCGTCTCGGCGATCCCGCCCGAAACGCGGAGCAGCCGCTCGGGCGAGGCGGAGACGATCTGCAGGGACCCGAAATCGGCGAAGGCCGCGAAGGGGGAGGGATTGGTCTCTGTCAGCAGCCGGTACAGGGCCCACGGTTCCTCGGAGAGCCGCAGGGAGAGGCGCTGGGAGAGGTTTGCCTGGTAGACCTCTCCGTCGGCGATGAAGCCCTTGGCCCGCCGCACCATCGCCTCAAAAGAGGCCCGGCTGTGCGTGCAGAGCACCCGCCCGTCGTCCGGCCACGACCGATCGCCCGCAGCAGGCGGCCCCTGAACCGCCGCAAAGGTCCGAACCCCTCCGGTTCCAGCGATGCGGCCGACCCATTCCTCAATCCGGCCGACGGCCCGGTCGTACGCGCGGTCCGGCTGCCCGCCGGGCGGGGCCAGGGTCAGAACCCAGAGCGCCTGCTCTTCATGATCCACCACGACCGCCTCATCGCAAAAGAGGAATCCAAAATCCGGCATCGCCAGATCGTCCTTCGCCTGCGAGGGGAGGGATTCCAGCAGGCGGCAGGCGTCGAATCCGATGAAGCCGACGGCGCCGCCGACAAACGGCGGCAGGAATGGAAGCCGGAGCGCCCGGCGGCCGGCCAGGAGCTTCTCCAATATAAGGAAGGGATTCCCTTCCAACGCCTCGACGCGGTCCGGTCGCGCAATCCGGATCGCGCTGCCCTTGGCGGTGAGCTTGAACGAGGGCCTGCCGACGGCGATGCTGTATCGGCCGGTGACCGGGTGTGTCCGGGCCGATTCCAGCAGGATCCGCGGGGTGCCGAAGTCCAGGGCCTCAAAGAGCGCCTGGACCGGGGCGTCCAGCGGCAGGCGCGCGGCGATGGGGACACGATGCCCGGAGCGGGAGAGTTCTCGAAACGCCGGTCGGGTGGGGGTGAGGTTCACGCCACCATTTTAGCTCAAGCCGGCCGCAAATTCCCTGGCCCTGGTGCTGCGCGAACGGCTCGTGCGTGGCCGGACTCCCGCGAGGGGATGCGCCGGCGGTGCGCCGTCGGCAGGCCGAGCGGGCAGGGTTCGCCAGGAGGCTTTCTGGCCGGCGAGAGCGAGGCCGGACGCCGGAGCGAGGAATGTCTCGCCGGGACATTCCGAGCGGCGCGAGCCGGCCCTCCCCGAAGCGGGAGTCCGGCCACGCAGGCCGCCTAGACGTTGAAGCGGAAGCGGAGGACATCCCCGTCCTGGACCACGGTCTCCTTCCCCTCGACATGGAGCTTTCCCTTCTCCCGCGCCCCGTGCTCTCCACCGCAGGAGACGAAGTCCTCGAAGTGAACCACCTCCGCCCGGATGAAGCCGCGGGCCATGTCGGTGTGGACCTTGCCCGCCGCCTCCAGCGTGGTCCCCCCGCGGCGGAGGGTCCAGGCCCGGTCCTCCTTCCCGCCGACCACGGTGAAGAAGGTGATGAGATCCAGCAGGTCATAGCCGGCGCGGACGAGGCGGCTCAGCCCCGGCTCCTTCAAGCCGGAGGCCTCGAGGAATTCGCGGCGCTCCTCCTCGCTCTCCAGCATGGCGATCTCCGCCTCGAGGGCGGCACAGATCGGGATCACCGCAGCCCCGCCGCCGCGGGCAATCTCCTCCACCGCCTGCAGGTGGGGCGAGGGGCCAGACATCTCCTTCTCGCTCACGTTGGCCACGTACAGCACCGGTTTCGCGGTCAGAAGATTGAGCGGCCGCACGAGCTCCTGCTCCTCTTCCGGGAGGGTCTGGATGAGCTTCCGGACCGGGATCCCCTGATTCAGCGCCTCTTCCACCCTGCGGTGGGCATCCCATGTGGCCTTCGCCTTCTTGTCGCCGGTCTTGGCCGGCTTCTCGAGCCGCCGGACGGAGGAGGAGACCTGCTCCAGATCGCGGATCGCCAGCTCCGTCTGTACGACCCCGATGTCCCGGCGGGGGTCCACCGAGCCGGTCACGTGCACCACCTGCGGATCCTCGAAGCATCGGACCACGTGGGCGATCGCGTCCACCTCCGCGATCTGGGCGAGGAACTGATTGCCCAGCCCCTCGCCATGGCTGGATCCCTTGACCAGACCCGCCAGGTCGACGAACCGCATCGTGGTGGGAACCACGCGTTCGGCCGGCGCCAGCCGCGCCACGGTCTCCAGACGGGGATCCGGAACCGGGACCACCCCGACATGGGGCTCGATCGTGCAGAAGGGGTAATTGGACGACGGCACACCCGCCCGGGTCAGGGCGTTGAACAGGGTGGACTTGCCGACGTTGGGCAGCCCCACGATCCCGCAGCTGAATCCCATCCTGAAACCTCCCGAAACCAAACGGGGGTCTGACCCCGCCGGGTCAGACCCCCTGTGGAACTCCGGCTGAGACGCCTACGGCAGAAAATCCGGCATGGGACCGAAGCCGTTTCCGCTGCCCTGAACGCCGGCGGCAATCTCCTCGGGCACCGGGGCGCCGGGCTCGTAGTAGGTGTAGATCTTCCCCTCGTAGTTGCGCAGGGTCACCACCCCGTCCTTGTGCGAGAGCACGTAGCTCGGGCCCACCGGGATCTTCCCTCCGCCGCCCGGGCCGTCGATCACGTACGCGGGAACCGCGTAGCCGGTGGTGTGCCCGCGCAGCGCCTCCATGATCCGGATCCCTGTCTCCACCGAGGTCCGGAAGTGCGTGATCCCTTGGGCCATGTCGCACTGGTAGATGTAGTAGGGGCGAACCCGGACCTTGAGAAGCTCGTGCATGAGCTTCTTCATGACCTCGGGCTCGTCGTTCACCCCCCTCAGCAGCACCGTCTGAGAGCCCAGGGGGACCCCGCTGTCGGCCAGCAGATCCATCGCCTGCTTGAGCCGGGGGGTCACCTCCTTCGGGTGGCAGAAGTGCAGAGACATCCAGATCGGCTTGCAGCGCTTGAGCACCTCGCAGAACTCCCGCGTCACCCGCTGGGGCATGGTGACCGGGGTCCGGGATCCGATCCGGATGAACTCCAGGTGGGGGATCTCCTTCAGCCGGGCCAGGACCTGCCCCAGCCGGACGTCCGTCATCATGAGCGGGTCCCCGCCCGAGATCAGAACGTCCCGCACCTCCGTGTGCCTGCGCAGGTAATCGAACGTCGCCTCATAGCTGCTCATGAGGCCGTGGTTCTCTCCGACCAGCCGGCGGCGCGTGCAGTGCCGGCAGTACATCGCGCACTGCTCCGTCACCAGAAAGAGGACGCGGTCCGGATAGCGGTGGACCAGCCCGGGGACCGGCATGTCCGAGTCCTCGCCGCAGGGATCCCGCATGTCGTGGGGACCCACCTGGAACTCCTCCGTCACGGGGACCGCCTGGCGCCGGATCGGGCACGCGGGATCCTCCGGATCCATCAGGGACACCCAGTAGGGAGGGATCGCCATCACCAGCCGGCCCTCCTTCCGCGAGCAGGCCTCCTCTTCCTCCGGGGTCAACCGGATCACCTGCCGCAGCTGGTCCACGTGGGTGATGCGGTTGCGCAGCTGCCAATGCCAATCCTCCCAGTCTTCAGGCGAAACATCCTTCCACAGCGGGATGCGCCGAAAACTATCGTCCAAGGTGATCCTCCTTCGCGTCGTGGTTCCGGATCCTGCCACGCGGCCGAGAGGGATTCCTCACGACGATGGCAGGGGCCTCCGGTGCCCCCGCCCCTTTCTCCCGCGAGTCGGGTGCTGCCGCCCCTGCGGGATCGGGGGATCGTGGGGCCTGGGTTTGCGATAAGGGAACGAATGATGCGGCCCCGGCCTTCCTCGGAACGGCCCGGGGCGACCCTGCTGGAAAACCATTTCGGCGGCGCTCCAGCGCCTGCCGGACCAGTTGGTTCACGAACGCCTCATACCGTATCCCGGCCGCCCGGACCATGAGCGGCAGGTTCGACTCCTGCGGATCCATTCCGGGAAGCGGATTGACCTCGAGCACATAGGGGATCCCATCCGAGCTCAGGCGAATGTCCACGCGCACCACGTCCCGCGTGCCCAGCGCCCTGGCCGCCTTCCACGCGACCGACTGAACGGCCTGGGTCACCTCCGGGGCGAGACGGGCCGGACACCAGAAGCGCGGGACCAGGTGCAGGCCCTTGTCCCCCTGAAACTCCTTCATCCGCCAGGAGTAGAAGTATTCGCCGGAGAGGCCGCATTCGCTGAAATCGATCTCCAGCAACGGCAGGATCCCGTCCTCACCCAGGATCCCCGCGGTCAGCTCCGTGCCCTCCACGTACTCCTCGACCAGCGCCTCCTGCCTGTACCGCTCGAAGACCTGGCGGACCTGGATGCGAAGCTGGGCCTCGTTCTGCACAACGCTCGACACGGAGACCCCCTTGGCGGAGCCCTCGCAATTCGGCTTGACGATGAGCGGATACTTGAGGCGTCCGTCCAGCGGATTGTCCGGATGCCCGAAGAGCTGGAAATTCGGCGTCGGAATTCCGGCGCAGCGGAAGAGCTGCTTCGACTTGGCCTTGTCCAACGCCAGGGCCAGGGCGAGCACGCCCGATCCGGTGTACGGGATGCCCAGAAGCTCCAGGAGGGCCGGCACGCGGGCCTCGCGCGACTCCCCGTGGAAGCCCTCGGCGATGTTGAAGGCGACATCCACGGCGTGACGCGACAGCCACGCCGGCAGCCTTTCATCTGCCTCAACCGGCAGAACCTCGTGGCCCGCCTTCCGGAGCGCGCCGGTGATCGCCTCAATCGTCTTGGGGCTGTCGCACTCGGAATAGTAATCCGCGGGCAGGCGCGGATCCCTGGCCGGGGGCTTGAGGTTGTGGATGAGGGCCACCCGGAGTCCCGCCGTCCGAGAGCCGCTCATCGGCTCACGACCGAGTGAAGCGATTCCTGGGACAGGCCGTACCGGCGGATCGCGGCGTTCAGGATCTTCGCGATCATCGCACCGTACGGGAGCCCCAGATGGCCGGCCAGGATGCCGAAGACATCCTCCGTCGAGAGAGAGGGCAGCGGGTTGATCTCCAGGACGAAGGGGTTGCCCCCCTCGTCCACGCGGAAATCGACCCTTCCGAAATCCACGCAGTCGACCGCCCGATAGGTGGCCAGCGCCAGCTCCTGCAGGCGCCTCTCCAGCCCCGCATCGATCCGCGCGGGGATCACGTACTTGGCACCCTCCGCGATCCGGGCGTGGGTGTAGAAAAGGTCCCCCAGCTCATCGCGCCCGTCGATCTGAATCCGGACCGCCGGGAAAACCTCGGGGGCCTCATTCCCCACGATGGCCACGGTGAACTCGTTGCCCCGGATGAACTCCTCCACGAGCGCCGGCTGGTGATAGGTGCCCATCAGCCACTCCGCCTGGGCGCGCAGATCCCTCATTGAGCGGACCACGGACTGCTCCGACAACCCCTTGCTGGATCCCTCGAACCGGGGCTTGACGATGAGGGGGAAGATGAGGTCCTGGGGCAGCGGATCGGAGGGATGGGCCATCTCGAAGAAGCGGGGCGTGGGAATCCCCTCAGCCAGGAGGACCTTTTTCGTCATCCGCTTGTCGAGGGTCAGGGCCTGCGTGAGCCCGTCCGACCCCGTGTAGGGGATTCCCCGCATCTCCAGCAGGATCGGAACCTGGGCTTCCCGATTCCGGCCGGCGTAGCCCTCCGCGATGTTGAAGACCAGGTCCACGGGGAGGGCGTTCCAGGCCTGAAGAAGCCCCGCTTCGCGGGACTTCTCTGGATGAAAACTTAGGAGAAGCCCCTCGGCGTTTCCGATCCGCACCACCCGGTGCCCCAGGGCCTCGATCGCATCCTGGATCACCTGGATGGTGTCCGGGTGATCGAACTCCGCGTTCGCGTCGGGCGGATCGCTCGACTTGAAGACGTACTGCGTCCTCAAATCGTACGTCAACCCGACGATCATCGGGCAAAAAAAGGGGCACCTCCGTGCAGGCACCCCTTTTTACTCAACTCCGAATGTTCCAATTGTGTTTGAAGAGAGTGGCCTATCTCCCCCCGCGCAGCTTATCAAGGAAATCGCCAACGGCCCGGCCAGCGATGTCCTTGCACCCCAATCCAAACGCCAGCGCAGCTCCAAACGCCACCGCCGACAGAACGATGGTGAAGGTCGTCTGGACGATGATGGAGCTGAAGAATTTCTCCAGCGCGATGGCCACGGCGAAGATGATCACCATCACGCGCGCAATCTGTCCCAGCGCCTTGGCCTGGCCGATCCCCATGTTCGCCGTGGCGGTCTGGACCGCCCCGCTGACCAGGGACGCCAGGAAGAGCCCCAGGACCAGCACGATCACCCCGGCGACCACATCCGGCACGTAGCCCAAAACCTTGTCCAGAAGCCCGGCCGCCATCTTCAGGTTCAGCACGTCGAGCGCCGCCACCGCAAAGGCCAGAACCAGGAGCCAGTAAAGGAAAATCCCAAGCAGCTCCGACAGGCTGTACCGCACTTCGCCGCGGCTCAACATCTGCGAGACCTGGAGCTTCTCAGAAAGATCGTCCAGCTTGATCATCTTGAGCGCCTTGACCACCGCCTGCTGGACGATCTTCGCAATCACCCATCCCAGAACGAGGATGACGATCGCGCCGAGGAGAGTCGGTAACGCCTCGCCCACCCGGACGAAGATCGCTTTGATGGAGTCAGCCACCGTTCCCATCATCCAGTTCATCGACACCTCCTTCTGTTCGCCTGCGAACCGCCTCGATAAGATTACGGG
The DNA here is from genome assembly GCA_964372395.1 of uncultured Planctomycetia bacterium. Lineage (GTDB taxonomy): Bacteria > Omnitrophota > Gorgyraeia > 1-14-0-20-64-10 > 1-14-0-20-64-10 > CAYFHV01. The sequence goes on from CAYJQV010000001.1 coordinate 71,382, forward strand.
AAAGTATCACTTCTATCCCACCTTGTCAAGCCGTTCTGAAAAAAATACAATGGGGTGCGCCACTTGACGCAAACGATGCCTTCACTAATGCTGGTTCGTCACGGACAATCGCAGTGGAACCTGGAGAACCGCTTCACGGGGTGGATCGATGTCCCCTTGACGGACGCCGGCCGGCAGGAGGCGATGGCCGCCGGCCGCCGGATCGCGGAACTTCACATCCGATTCGACGTCGCCTTCACCTCGGTGCTGATCCGGGCCATTGAAACGCTCCGGATCATGCTCTCGGTGCTGAAGCAGGAGGATCTGCCCGCGATCCAGGATCAGGCGCTGAATGAACGGCACTACGGCGAGCTTCAGGGGCTGGACAAGGACCAGATGCGGAAGAAATTCGGCGAGGAACAGGTGAGGATCTGGCGCCGCAGCTACGACGTGGCTCCCCCGGGCGGGGAGTCCCTGAAGGACACGGCAGCCCGCACGATCCCCTTCTTCGAGGCGCGGATCCTGGCGGAGCTCAAGCGGGGAAAGAACGTGCTCGTCTCAGCGCACGGCAACTCGCTGCGGTCGATCGTCATGCACCTGGACCGCCTGACGCCGGAACAGGTGGTCGCCCTGGAGCTGCCCACGGGGGTGCCGGTTCATTACCGGCTCGGCCCGGACGGAACCGTCCAGTCGAAGGAGATCCTCCCCCTCACCAGCGGGTAGCCCGCGCCGCGCAGTACAGGTACTGCTGCGCCCAGCCGCAGAAGGGCCCGAAGTGCCGGCGCGCAAATTCACGGATCCGCCGGTCGGTGACCCTCCGCCCTCGAAAGTACCATCGCCGCACCGCCCGCCCGATCCAGACATCCACCGGAAAGGCCGAGGCCCTCCCGTAGGCGAAGAGCATCACGCACTCCACCACCTTCTCCCCCACACCGGGAATCGTCAGCAGCTTCTCGCGCAGCGCGTCATCCTCCAACCTGCGCCAGCCCTCCAGATCCGCCCGGCCCAACGCCACGCGCTCTGCTGCCGCCTTCAAATACGGCGCCCGGTATCCCAGCCCGCACGCCCGCAGCGCCCGAATGGGAACCTGGGCGAGCGCCTCCGGAGCGGGAAATGATCTCTGCGCTGAACCGAACTCCTGCGCGAGGCGGTCCAGCATGCCGGAGAGGCGGAGGATGTTGTTGTAGCTGGACAGTATAAAGGAAGCCAGGCATTCCCAGGGATCCTGGCGGATCACGCGCAAGCCCCAGTGGCGAGCGAGCGCCGCGTGGATCACCTCATCCAGATCGATCTGCCGCGCCAGGGCCGGCAGATCCAGATCCAGGGCGAGGAATCGGCGGACCTCGCCCCCCGGCGCACCGCAGATCTCCAGGGTGGAATCTTCCTGGCGGAGGAGGACCGGCCGGGATCCGATCCAGCCGGCCCATCGGCCGGCGGGGTCCTGCCGCCAGCGGAACACCTGGCCGGATCGCAGGGTGAGCGCCAGGTTGAAGTCGGGGCAACCGACAGCGCTAGATCTTCGGCAGGACGATGGAGGTCTGCTTCTGGTACTTGCCCTTGCGGTCTGCGTAGGAAACCTCGCAGGGCTCCTCGGAGGCGAAGAAGAGGACCTGGGCGATCCCCTCGTTCGAGTAGATCTTGGCCGGCAGCGGTGTCGTGTTGGAGATCTCCAGGACCGCGAAGCCGCACCACTCTGGCTCAAAGGGTGTGACGTTGACGATGATGCCGCAACGTGCATAGGAGCTCTTTCCCATCGTGAGCGTGAGGACATTGCGCGGAATCCGGAAGTATTCCACCGTGCGCGCCAGGGCAAATGAGTTGGGAGGGATGATGCACTCCGGCCCCTTGAGATCAACGAACGACCGCTCATCGAACGCCTTGGGATCCACCACCGTGTTCCAGACGTTGGTGAACACCTTGAACTCGTCGGCCACGCGGATGTCGTAGCCCATCGAGGACAATCCCCAGGAAAGGACGCCCTTCGAGTTCAGGTGGTCGGAGAATGGCTCGATCATCCGGTAACGGCGGACGTACTCCTTGATCTCCCGATCAATGAGGAGCTTGCCCCCGCCCAGCTTTCCGGGGCCGTGCTTGCGAATCTCTCTGCGTGGTGCGGCCAAGGCGGTTGAGATTAAGCGCTCTCCTTGAATTCGGCTTCCTCTAAGTTTTCATCTTGGGATGTCCCGCGAAGCGGGGCTTCCTCTATAGGGCGCGAATACGGCTTGCCCTTTTCCTTCCGGGCGAAGCATTCCGGACAGTTGTACATCGCCTTGGCGTTCATCCGGTTGTAGCCGATGTAGACGACCACCCGGCTGACCTCCGGGACCTCCCGATGGCAGGTGTCGCAGCGCACTTTAACCCGAGCTTCCTCTGGAGAGGGGGCCATGTTGGGGCGTGCTGAAGGTGGGACAAGACTTCCCCCCGTGGGAAACTCCCCCGCACGAGACCTCCCTGCCTTCGGCAGGCCCGGGAAAGGGGTCTCCAAGGGGGAAACAGTGGAACGCGTTTCCCCCTTGGAGCGGGGAGACAACCGGCCCGTCAGGCCATGGCCACGAAGCCGGGAGGCACACACCCTCTGCCGGTCGGGGCCCGCGCTGTCTCACCGCAGCGCCTCCTTGACCGCCTGGCTCACCGTCTTGCCGCCTGCCCGGCCCGCGACCTTCGGCATCACGATCTTCATCACGGCACCCATCGCCTGTGGGCCCTGGGCTCCCGCTTCCTGAACGGCCGCCTGGACAATCGCCTTCAGCTCCTCCGCGCCCAGCGCCGGCGGCAGGTAGCTGCGCAGGATCTCGGCCTCCTTGGCCTCCTTGTCGGCCAGGTCGGTGCGCCCGCCCTTGCGGAACGCCTCGACCGATTCCTCCCGCTGCTTGATGAGCCTGGCCACCACCTCCAGGAGCTCCGGATCCTCCAGCCGGTCCTTTCCCTTCTGGATCGCGGCGTTGGATGCAGCGGCCTTGAGCATCCTCAAGGTCGAGACCTTCAGCGTCTCCCCGGCCTTCAAGGCGCTCTTCAACTCCTGATCCACCCGGTCGCAGAGCATCATCGCCTGCAGGCCAGCCACGCCAGGCCGGCGGAGAGGAGGTAAAGCCCCGCCAGCGGCGCGGCCAGGATCAGTTGGCTGACGATGTCCGGGCCCGGGGTGACGACCGCCGCCAGGACGAGCAGCCCCACCGCAGCCGGCCGCCACTGCCGCACGAGCGTTGCGGGGCGGACCCACCCGCCGCGGCAGAGAACGACAATCCCGAGCGGGATCTGGAAGAGAAGGCCGGATCCGGCAATCAGCCAGAACGCGAAATTCATGGCGGCGCCCACCGTCAGCATGGGAGCCATGAACTCCGTGCGGAATCCCAGCAGGATCGCCAGACTCGCCGGAAGGAGGAACCTCCGGCCCAGCCAGGCCCCTGCGAGGAAGAGTGCCGCGCTGGCTGCAACCAGGGTGATCGTGCGCGGTCGGGCCGCCGGCCGCAGCGCAGGCTGGACGAAGCTCCAGCACTCCCAGGCGATCCCGGGCGAGCCGAGCAGCAGCCCTCCCAGCAAAGCCGCCTTGAGCTGAACGAGAAACGGCTCCATGGGGCTCAAGAAGACCACCTGTCCCATCGGTTCGATCAGCCAGGCGAGCAGCCGGGGCGCCCAGATCCACGAGAGCCCGGTCGCCGCGGTCAGCCAGAAGAGGGACCGCAGCAGCCGCCGCCGGAGCTCCTCCAGATGCTCCCCGAAAGGACGCCGCGCTTCAGGGAGGACGGTTTCGTCGCCGCAGGGAAGTTCAATCCGAGGGCTTGCTGCGGTCTCCGCCATCTTTCAGACTCTTCTTGAACTCCTGGATTGCCTTGCCCAGTTGACGGGCGATCTCCGGCAGCCGTCCCGCTCCGAAGAGGACGAGGACGACCAGCAGGATGAGAACCAGCTCCGGCCAACCGATGTTGAACATGGGAGAAGCTATTCTATCATGCGGCCTGCGATTTCCCTCGGGCCGCCTGGACCGCCACCAGCGCCATGAAGAGCAGCTCCGCCGCCACGTAGCCGATGAGAAGGGGCGGGACCGGCTTGGCGTTGCCGCCGGCGTAGCTGTGAAGCCCCACGAGGTAGAAGCTGACCCCGTAGTAGGTCATGAGGAGGAGAAAGAATCCGGCGATCGTCCCGAGCGAAAGCCACACCCCCCGGATCCATCCGGCGAACCGGCCGTGCAGAAGCGCCAGGAACCAGAGCAGTGTGATGAGAGCCCAGGTCTCTTTCGGATCCCAGCCCCAGTACCGGCCCCAGGAGGCGTTGGCCCAGACCCCGCCCAGCATGATCCCGCTGGCGAGGAGGACCACACCGACCTGAATGGCGCGGTAGAGGTAAAGTTCGAGCGGCGTCTCCGCTGGGGTCTGACCCTCCGGGGTCAGACCCCGCCGGAAGAGGGCCATGCCGCCGTGGAGGTGGGCCAGGACCGCGGCAAGCGCCAGCGCCCCGTAGCTGGCCACGATCGTCAATACGTGCACCGAAAGCCAGAGGTTGCTGCGCAGCACCGCCACGACCGGCGTGATGCTCGGGTCCAGCGGGACGTAATCGGCCAGGGCGAGGAAGATCGCCGCAACGATCCCCGCGGCCAGAGCGAACCAGCGGGTCCGGTGGATCCGCTCGAAGAGAAGCGCCAGCCCCACCGCGACGAACGGCAGCCAGAGCATCGTCTCGTAGAAGTTGGAGACCGGCGGCCGGCCTCCCAGCACCACGCGGGCGAGGATGCCCGCGAGGTGGACCCCGAAACCAGCCCAGAGCGGGACAAGCCCCAACGATCCGGCTGTACCCCGCCGAACGAGGCCGGCGAGCAACCCCAGGCAAGCCAGCGCGTAGAGGATACGGGCGATGACAAACGGCCGCAGCCGGTTGTACAGCACCTCCAGATGGAGACGCCACCAGGCCGGGGCGTCCTTGGGATCCTCCGAAAGAAATCCCACCTCGCCCTGGAACAGCCGGTTCAGCGCCGCGAACCGACCGTACAGATCCATCGTCTCGTTCTCCAGCATCGAGAGCTTCTCGTCCCGCTGCTGTTTCTCCACGATGCCGGGGAGCATCCGCATCAGCTTCCTTTCCGAGACAAGCCGGGCGTAGGAGATATGCCCCGTCTTCCGGCCCAGCCCCAGCGCCTCCCGAAGCGGAACGAAGGGAACCGACAGGATCGGTTCCTCCTGCCACCGATTCGGATCATCCATGATGGAGCGCAGCGTCTCGACCGGATCCTGCCGGCCCCAGGCCGGACGGCCGGTGATCTGGTACAGGCTCTCACGGGCAAAGCTGTCGAACGGCTTGACCCGCCCGTTGTGCAGGACCGGCCGGTAGCGGTCCGTACCGCGGGGATCATCCGGGCCGGCAGCGCCCGAAAGCCCCACACCCCCGACAAGCGCCCATGCACAGAGCAGGAGCGCGGCCGTCCGCCGGCTCATGCCGGCGGCTCCGGTCGGCGGAAGATGAACATCCCCACCACACCGGCCACGATGATGAGAAAACCGGCGTAGACCAGCGGCGTCCCTGGGTCGTTCCGGACGGAGAGCACCGTGGTCTCCCTGGGCCCAAGGATGTAGCTGGACTGAAAGAAGCTGTAGCCCCGGTATTTGAGCGGGTTGTTCATCCGGATCGTGCGGGTGAGATTCACACCCCGCTCCGGATCGCGGAGCTCCACGTCGGCCTCGAAGCCGGCCGCCATCTCCGTGCCCGGGTAGTCGATCTTCCGGAAGTCGAGCAGCCGGATCGAAAACGGCAGCTCCCGCAAGCCCCTGCGGTACTCCAGCAGGATCCGGTCACCGCCGATCGAAATCTCCGCACCGCCACCGAAACCGATCCAGGCGTCGGCCGTTTGTCCGGAGTCCTGGGCCACGACATGGAGCGCCTCGGAGCGGACCTCGTTGTCCCGGTTTGCGTACCTTCGCACACGACTCGCCCGAGGATGAAACTGCTCCGCCTGCACCTCGATCCCCAGCCAGGGATGCCGCAGCTTCTGCCCCAGCTCGAATCGGGTCACCTGACGCTCCCCTCCCTCGCCCGTGAAGACCCAGGAGAGCCGGCCGTCCGGTCCACGCACGAGGCAGATGGCCCGCGGGGGAAGCTGTCGGGCAGCCGGATGCAGGTAGGTCGCATGGACATGGATCGCCCGGCGCTGCCCGTGGATTTCCGGGAAATCGGGGTGCAGGGCGAAGAGCAGATGAGGGTCGCTTCCCTGCGGCCCGCGCAGGACAAAGGAGACCGCCGGATTCCTCGGCTCCTTCGAACGGTTCACCACACCCTCTGGCGTGACCGCCAGGTCGCTGAAGTAATCCTTGAAGGCCAGCAGGTACGGGGTTCCTCTCACGGGGATCGGCCTCCCGAGGGCCTTGGGAACCGGGATCTCCCGGCGTAGGTTGAGGCCGGGAAACTCCAGCACCACCACCCCCCGATCCCCCGGGTCGATCCGGGCTCGACCGGTCAATCGGCCAAACTCCTTCTCGCTGTCCGCCTCCAAAAAGAGGACGTGTGCATCCCCCCAGCGGGCGCCGAACCGGTCCGGGTCCCGGGCAAGCAGCCAGATCCGGTCCTCCTGATCTTCGTGGAACAGCGCCAGGCGAACCGCCGGATTCTCGGCCGGCCCGTCCGGTTGAATTTCCTCTTCGACCGCCGCGTTCGGTAGATATCGGTCCACGGTCAGCCGGAGCTTTCGGTCCCTGAATGGGATCTCGAAGGTGGCGTGGGGCTCGTGCTTCCAGGCCTGCGCCTCAAAGCGGACCGGGAAGAGATGAACCTCGCCCGGGTTGAGCGGATGAACCACGAGAACGCTCTGGGAAAGGCGCAGGGTGCTGCTGGATTCCCCCTCCGGGATCACCATCTGGCCCTCCACCCCGAGCCGGCCGCCCACGATGCCGCCGACGAGGATCCCGATGATCCCCAGATGAGCCAGGACGAAGGGGATGTGCTTGCGCTGCCAGGGAAGGCGCCGCAGCGCCGCCGTCGCCAGGTTCAGCGCCAAAAAGGCGAGGAGCCCCTGGAACCACCACGACTGGTACACGAAGAGCTGCACCGACGCCGTGCCGAAGCGGGCCTCGTAGAGGGTGCCCCACCCCAGCACGCCGGCGATGGCGATAAGGAGAGGGACCGCCAGTTGGAGCGACCCCATGAATCGAAACAGGCGGAACATGGAAGGGAGACTTTATTTTACGACGCGGCTGGGGTGCGGGCAAGTCACCGCCGCGCACGGGCACTCCTCGAGGTGCCTCCCCTCCCGTTTGCGCTCGGCGATGTTCAGGAGGAGCGCCGCCACGCACCACGTCAGCGCCGCCGAGGAAACGATGATCAGCACCGCCCAGCGGGCACGCACCTTATGGCACCGCGTGTCCGATTCCCGAGTGGCAGTCGGTACAGCGGATGTCGCCTCCCACCTCCTCCACCTTCACGGGATGCTCCGCCATGGCGCTGATCTGGCCCCCATGGCACCGGATGCAGTTCGCCTGAACGCGGGCGAGGTTAACCGGCCGGATCCGGATCGGCTCCTCGTAGTTCCGGAGGGTGAACTTGACCGAGTGGTTCCAGCCGTTCTCGGCCTTCGCCAGCCACTTCGCCGGGAAGGCGTGCGGGACGTGGCAATCGTTGCAGGTCGCCGCGGCGTGGTGCGGCCCCGCCTCCCAGGAGCGGTAGTTGTCCCGCATCACGTGGCAGTTGGCGCAGGCCTTGGGGTCGTTGCTCAGGTACGACGGCCCCCCCGCATACCAGAAAGTGTAGACCCCCAGCCCCAGGAAGACCCCCACCGAGACCCACGCGATGACCTGCAGCCCGCTTCCCGGTTTCCCCACAATCCCTTAGGGTACCATCAGAAAAGCT
>CAYJQV010000002.1:0-26352 GCA_964372395.1 uncultured Planctomycetia bacterium
CCTCCCGCTTCGCAAAGCGTTGGGGGGAGCGAGGCCGAGAGAGAGGCCGGCCGCCTCGGCGGGGCGGCCGAGCCGTCCTGTGAACCCCGCCTCCCGGACCTTCGGCCTGATGGATGAAGCCATAGCGGCGAGAGGGCTGGTCGGTCCGCGCCCGCGCCGGCTCATCGCCGGATCTGGCCGCGGCCGACCACCGCGTACTTGTAGCTGGTCAGCTCCTCCAGGCCCATGGGCCCACGCGCATGCAGCTTGTCCGTGGAGACGCCGATCTCCGCCCCGAGGCCGAACTGGCCGCCGTCGGTGAAGCGGGTGGAGGCGTTGACGTACACGCAGGCCGAATCCACCTTGCGCAGGAACTCCTCCGCCCGGCCCTTCGAGCGGGTGACGATGGCGTCCGAGTGGCCGGAGCCGTACCGCTGGATGTGGGCAATGGCCTCCTCCAGCGAATTGACCACCTTCACCGAAAGGATGAGCGCCAGATACTCCGTCGCCCAGTCCTCCGCCGTGGCCGGCCGAACCGGAAGAGCCCGGAGGATCCTGCGCGTGGCGGCGTCTCCACGCAGCTCCACCCCGGCCTGCCGGTAACGCCGCGCCATGCCGGGGAGAAACCGCGGCGCCTCCTTCCGGTGGACCAGCAGCGTCTCCATGGCGTTGCAGACACCGGGCCGCTGGACCTTCGCGTTGTAGCAGATCTCCTCCGCCATCCTCAGATCCGCCCCCTCATCCACAAAGGTGTGGCAGATTCCCTTGTACTGCTTGATCACCGGCACCTTCGCCTTCGCCACCACCTGGCGGATCAGGCCCTCCCCGCCCCGGGGAATGACCAGATCCACCCAGCCCACCATCCCCAGCAGGATCTCCACCGCGCGGCGATCCGTGGTCTCCACGAGTGCCACCGCCCAGCGGGGAAGCCCCGCCTCCACCGCTCCTCTCTGCAGCCGACGATGAATCGCGCGGTTCGAGTGGATCGCCTCCGATCCTCCCCGCAGGATGACGCTGTTGCCGGCCTTCACGCACAGCCCGGCGCAGTCAGCGGTGACGTTGGGCCTGGCCTCATAGATGACCGCCACGACCCCAATGGGAACCCGGACCTTGGCGATCCTCAGCCCGTTCGGGCGCCTCCACCGGTGAATCACCTTTCCCACGGGATCCGGCAGGCGGGCGACCTCCCGCAAGCCGGCCGCCATCTCCGCGATCCGCTGCTCGTTGAGGAGGAGCCGGTCGAGCAGGGCCCCGGAGATCCCGGCGGCGCGGGCCGACGCGAGGTCCCGGGCGTTGGCGGCCAGGATCTCCCTGCGGCCGCTCTGAAGACTGGACGCCATCTTCAGAAGCGCCCGGTTCTTCACCGCCGTGGGAAGACGGGCCAGCTCCACCGAGGCCGCCTTCGCCCGGCGCGCAAGCTGTTCGATCTTCCGCTGGATCCCCCGCGTCTTCATCGCTCCCACGAGTGCCTGCGCCTTCATCCTCTCAGGATGACCAGGCCGTCCCGATGGATCACCTCTTCGGCCCTCCGTCCAAGGAGGGCCTCCACCGCATCGCTCTTGAGCCCGACGATCCGCTCCAGCTCCGCACGGGAATAGTTGACCCGCCCGCGCGCAAACTCGCATCCCCGCTCGTCCCGGACGCTCACCACCGCCCCGCGCCGGAAATTCCCCTCCACTTCCCGGACACCCGAGGCCAAGAGGGAACGCCCCTTGCCCACCAGCGCCTCCCTGGCCCCCTCGTCAACGCCGAGGGACCCCTGGGGAGTTGCTGTGAAGGCCAGCCACCGCTTGCTTCTTCGAACGCTGATCCCTGCGGGAGAGACAAACCAGGTGCTCCTCCTCTCCCAGGCGGATCTTCCCTGAGAGGCGGTTAGCCGCTCGACCAGGTTCAGACGCCCGCGGCCGTTCATCACCACCATGGGGATGCCGCTGGCCAGCGCAATGCTTGCCGCCTGCAGCTTCGTCCGCATCCCGCCCGTCGAGGACTGTTTTGAGGTCCCCCGCGCAGCCCGCTCCAGCTCCGGAGTGATCTGGGTCACGAGGTAGAGGGGATCCACCGGCCCCATGAGATGGTCCACATCGGTCAGGATCAGCAGGAGGTCCGCTCCCACCAGGGCGGCCACCTGGGCCGAGAGGAGGTCGTTGTCGCCGAACCGAATCTCCTCCGTGGAGACGGTGTCGTTCTCATTGACGATCGGCACGATGCAGGCCCGCAGGAGGGTTTCCATCGTCGCCTTGACGTTGAGGTATCGGCGGCGGTCCTCCAGGTCCCCCCGGGTGAGGAGAAGTTGGGCCGCATGCAGTCCCTCCTGCTCCAGGCGCGCGGTGTACCACTGCATCAGCTTCCCCTGGCCGGTCGCAGCCGCTGCCTGCAGCTTCGCCAGATCGCGGGGCCTGCTCTTGAGCTCCAAGACACCCATCCCCACGCCGATGGCACCGGAGGTCACCAGGATCGCCTCCTTGCCGTGCCGCCACAGGGAACCGACCTCCGAGGCGATCGATTCCACAGCAGGCCGGCTCACCTGGAGCTGCCGTTCATCGGTGAGCACCGAGGTGCCCACCTTGATGACCCACCGTCTTGCCTTCTGGGCGATCTCGACCGGATCGAACCGTTCAGTCATCTTGCTTCAACCGTTTCAGCCTTCCCTTGATCATCTCCAACAGCTCGGGGATCCCCTCGCCGGTCTCGGCGGAGAGCTCCATCGGCCGGAGCCGGCATTCCTTCCGAAACCGATCCAGATGCCCCTTCGCCTCCGGGCGGTCCATCTTGTTTGCCACGACGATCGCCGGCTTCGCCTCGAGGTGCTCTCCGTAGGCCTCGAGCTCCGCCCGCAGGGCGCGATAATCCCCGATCGGATCCCGCCCGTCCGTGCCCGCCATGTCAATGAGGTGCACGAGGAGCCGTGTCCGTTCGATATGCCGCAGGAATTCCAGGCCAAGGCCCCGGCCGCGGTGAGACCCTTCGATGAGCCCCGGAACGTCCACCGCAACGAAGGCCTGCCCCTCCGGCACCGTCACCGCTCCCAGCACCGGGTGGACCGTGGTGAAAGGAAAGGGGGCTACCTTCGGCCTGGCCTGAGAGATCCGGGAGATCAGGGTGGATTTCCCCGCATTGGGCATTCCGATGATGCCGACATCCGCCACCAGCTTCAGCTCCAGATCGAGCCGAACCGTCCGGCCGGGGCGCCCCTGCAGCGACTCCGCGGTACTCCTCTTCTTAAGGCGGGCGTTGCCGACGCCGCCGGCTCCCCCCTCGGCCACCATGACCTCCTCGCCGGGCCGAAGCAGCTCGCGGATCAGCTCACCGGTTTCAGCGTCCCGCACCACCGTTCCCAGGGGGAGGTCGATTCGGCAGTCGGTTCCCTGCGCGCCGTGCTTTCGCTTGGAGGAGCCGTGCCCGCCCGGTCCTCCGCGGAAATGCCGCCGGGTTTGGAAGTCGAGGAGGGTGCTCAGTTGAGGATTGGCGCGAAGGAGAACGTGTCCCCCCCGGCCGCCGTCCCCTCCATCGGGGATCGGATGCCGGGACCAGAGGTCCTTATAAGAGGAGCGGCAGCCGTTGCCCCCCCGGCCCGCTTCGACGGTGATGGAGGCCCGATCCGCGAACCGGATCGAGGTCATTGAGCATGAATCGCCACCACCCGCGGTTTCGGGAAAACAACGATCCCATCGCGGAGGGCAAAGAGGGTGTCGTCCCCGCCGCGCCCCACATTCCACCCTGGCTTGAAGCGGGTACCCCGCTGGCGGACCAGGATGGAGCCGGCCGTCACGAACTGGCCGCCATAGGCCTTGATTCCGAGCCGCTGGGCGTTGGAGTCACGACCGTTCTTGGTGGATCCCTGTCCTTTAGTGTGCGCCATTGGATGCAATCTCCAGAATCTTCAGGCGCGTCAGGGCCTGCCGGTAACCCACCTTTCGATGGTATCCCTTGCGCCTCTTGAACTTGAAGCTGACGCCCTTCGGACCTCTGCGGTGGGTCACGATTTGCGCCCGGACGGAGGCCCCCTTCAGCTCGGGCCGGCCGACCTGAAAAAGGGCCTCCTTCCGAACGGCCAGCACCGGCTTGAGCTCGACCGTTTCCCCGCTTTGACCGTCCAGGCGGTCCACCTCGAGCAGCATGCCAGGCCGGACCACGTACTGTTTCCCCCCGGCTGCGACGACGGCGTAATCCATAAGACCCTAAAGGATACCATGAAGCCGTCGAGCCGGCAAGCGCAGCGTCCCCCCGTGATCTGTCCGTCCCACGGCAGGCCGCCGGGCCGCCTAGTGGTCGACGAGCGCCGCCTGGATCTTCCGCCGAGGGACCTCCCAATCCTCACCCGGCCGGACAAAGATCGGATCGCTGAGCCGGCCCACGGCCAGGGAAAAGGGAAGCGGGATCTCAAACCGATCCCAGCGCCTGCGAATCCGCATGCTCCGGCTCACGCGCACATTCACCGTCACAATCGGCTTGCCTGTCTTGCTGGCCAGGTAGAGCGCCCCGGCCTTGATCTCGCCGGCTGGCCCCTTGGGGCCGTCCAGGGCCAGGGCGACATGCCAGCCCTCCTCCAAAAGTTGCCTTAACTTGGCGCCGGCAGCGGCCGACGAGCGAACCGGCACCGTCCTGTAGCCGTAGAACCTGCAGATCCAGTCGTAGACAAGGTTCTTCCAGTCCAGGAGCGTCAGCACCGCTACCCGTGGGTGCCGTCCAAACGGGAGGATCATGAAGGTCTTGGAATGCCAGAAGACGTAGATCGAGTTCTGCCCCGGGGAGAGGAGCTGGGGGTGATAGGCCCCGTTGATCACCCGCTTTCGGATGGTCGCGTAGCAGGCGCAGTACAGCAGCCAGAGGACCGACGCCGTCGCCAGCGCCGTCATCGCACCGAACCCGCCGCCCCTGAGCCGTCCCGCCATCGGATTGATTCCCCTTCTATTCTAGGATATCCTTGAACCGGAGGAATGAAATGTTCCCAAGGTGGGGACCCATTGTCCTCTACGATCTGCTGCAGCTGATCGCGTTTCTCGTCGCGGCCTGGATCATGCATCAGAGACTGGGCCAGTTCCTTTCCATTCCCCGCCGGACCCTGCGTATCGGCGTCTTGGCCAGCGCCCTGGTTTTCCTCTACGGGGGAGCCCTGATCCCCTACCTGTGGACGGCGTTCCACCAACAACCGGTCTCCAGCTACCTGGCCTCGGGCCGGTACTTCCACAGCGTCTTCTTGACCATCCTGCTGTATCTGATCGCCGCCTTCAAGCTGCTCCGCCTGCCGCTGGGAAAGGGATTGGACGCCTACATGATCGCCGGCATGGCGGCCAGCGCCATCGGCCGGATCGGCTGCTTCCTCCATGGCTGTTGCCTGGGCAAACCCACGGGGCTGCCTTGGGGGCTGGAGTATCCCAATCACCCCGGCGTTCGGCTTCATCCCACCCAGCTGTACATGCTCTTCGTCGAGACGGCGCTCCTGTTTTTCCTGATCCGGTTCAATCGCAAGAAGCAGTGGGACGGCCAGACGTTCTGGGTTGGAGTCTGGCTCTACTCCGCCTACCGGATCCTCATCGAAATCATCCGGACCAACCCCATCTTCTTCTGGGGGCTGTCGCACGCCCAAGCCTTCTCCATCCTCACCCTGGCCTTCGCTTCGTGGGTCCTCCTGCGCCGGCAGCAGACCGCGCCGCACCCGTAAATCGGGGCGGCTCTCGTCAGAGGTCGACGAGGGCCTCTTGGATCTTCCGGCGCGGAACCTCCCAATCCTCACCCGGCCGGACAAGGATCGGATCGCTGAACCGGCCCAGGGCCAGGGAAAAGGGAAGCGGGATCTCAAACCGATCCCAGCGCCTGCGAATCCGGATGCTCCGGCTCACGCGCACGTTCACCGCGACGATCGGTCTGCCTGTTTTGCTGGCCAGGTAGAGCGCCCCGGGTTTGATGACGCCTGCTGGGCCCTTGGGGCCATCCAGGGGCACTGCCACATGGCAGCCCTCCTCCAGCTTCTTCTTCAGGCCAGCGGCCGCCGCAGCGGGCGTGCGGATAGAGACGGTCTTGTAGCCGTAGAACCGGCAGATCCAGTCCCAGACGCGATTCTTCCAGTCCAACAGGGTCGGGTTCGCAACCCGCCGGTGGCGGCCGAAGGGGAGCATCACGAAGCTCTTGGAATGCCAGAAGACGTAGATCACGTTCTGCCCCGGCGGCAGAACGCGGGGGCTGCAGGCGCCGTTCATGACCCGCTTTCGGATCGTGGCGTAGTAGGCACGGTACACCAGCCAGAGGACCGCCGCCGCCAGAAAAGCCGTCACCGCATCAAGACCCCGCGCCCTCAGCCGTGCCGCCATCGGATTGATTCCCCCCCCATTCTAGGATATGCTTGATTCAGGAGGTGCAGCGATCTTCCGCTACTGGGGACCGATTGCCATGTACGATCTGCTCAGCATTCTCGGTGTCCTCTTTGCTTTCTGGTATTTCGACCGCTACTTCCCCCGGGTCGCATCGGTCCCGCGCTGGGGCCTCCGCCTCGGCCTGCTGGGTGGTGCCGTCGTCCTCCTCTATGGAGGGGCTCTGATCCCCTACCTGTGGCGGCTGATCAACAACGATCCGGCGCCCTTCTACCTGGCATCCGGCCGCTACTTCCACAGCGGCTTCCTCACCGTGCTCCTGTACCTGATCCTCTTCTTCAAGCTGTTCCGCTGGCCGCTGGGGAAGGGACTGGATGTGTACATCATCGTCTGCATGGGGACCAGCGCCTTTGGCCGAATCGGCTGCTTTCTGGAAGGATGCTGCCGGGGTAAACCGACCTGGTTGCCCTGGGGGCTGGAGTATCCCACCTACCCCAGCGTTCGGCTTCATCCCACCCAGCTGTACATGCTTTTCGTCGAGACGGCGCTCCTGTTTTTCCTGATCCGGTTCAATCGCAGGAAGCAGTGGGACGGCCAGACGTTCTGGGTCGGCGTTTGGCTTTACTCGATCTACCGGTTCCTCCTCGAAATCGTCCGAACCAACCCCATCTTCTTCTGGGGGCTCACCCATGCCCAGGCCTTCTCGATCTTCACCTTGGCCCTCTCGTCCTGGGTGCTCCTGCGCAAGCGGCGACAGGGAGATCTCGCTCCCCATGAGGCCGGTTAGGGAAGGGATCCCTTTCGTCGCAATTCCTGCGCTCCTGGCGGCCGCGGCCGCTCTGGCCGGATGGCCCATGGCAGCGCTGGCCCTCCTTTTTGCCGGCGGGCTGGCCCTCTTCTTCTTCCGGGATCCCCGGCGGATTCCTCCGGCTTGCCCTCGAGCGGTGGTCTCCCCCGCCGACGGAACCGTACGGCGGATCGATCGGATCGCTGGCGATTTGGAGTTGGGAGAGCCGTTCTACCGCGTGTGGATTCATCTGAACCTCTGGGACGTTCATGTCAACCGCGTCCCCTTCTCCGGACAGATCCTGTCCGTCCGCTACTCGCCGGGCCGATTCTTTCCCGCGTTCCTCCGCAGGGCCACGGTGGAGAACGAACGAAACCGAATCCTCATCCGGAGCCCCGCGCTGACGCTCGTCGTGCAGCAGATCGCCGGAGCCCTGGCCCGAAGGATCGTCTGCTACCGCCGGCCGGGGGAATGGGTTGAACAAGGAGAAAAACTGGGATTCATCCGCTTCGGGTCGGGAGTGCTGCTGGATCTTCCAGAGGCGGTCCGGCTCCAGGTCCGCGTCGGCCAGAGGGTCCGGGCCGGCGAGACGGTCGTCGCGCTGCTGCCGGAAGGGGTCTAGATCCCATGCCGCTTGTTCTTCTGCCCAATGGTCTCACCGCCTCGAACCTGCTCCTGGGCCTGGCAGGCCTGAGTCTGAGTCTGCAGGGGCATTGGACCCTCGCCTGGGCCCTGGTGCCGGTCTGCGCGCTGCTGGACGGCTTGGACGGAACCCTCGCCCGATACCTGGGCGTGGAGACCTCCTTTGGCAGGTACTTCGACTCCTGCGCCGATTCGGTCTCCTTCGGAGCGCTGCCCGCGCTGAACTTCGCGCTGTCCTTCCGGATTCAGGCGGGGGGCTGGGCCTGGGTGGCCGGCGGCCTGTATCTGGCCTGCGCGCTCTACCGGCTCGTCCGGTTCCACCGGCTGATCCGCCTGAATCCGCGCCGCCGGCCCGGACAGTTCGTCGGGCTGCCCACGACCGCCGGCGCAGGACTCACGGCTTGTCTGGCCCTCCTCTTCCATGGGTGGCCGGTGCCGATCGCGCTGCCGTTCTTCCTGCTGACCGGCTCTTCGCTCCTCATGATCAGCCGCCTCCCGTTTCCAGATCTCCTTCTTGGGGCGCCTAGAGGCGGCGCCGCAGCCAATCCTTCCACTCCCGCTCCAGCGTCGCCGGGTCAGTCCGATACACCGTTCGGAGTGCATCGGCGATCGGGTACCCCTGCCCCAGTCGGTTGAGCAGCTGCACCAGGTCCCGCCAGCTCCAGCGCTTGACCAGGTAGCTCACCAGCAGATACGAGGTCTGATAGTATAGAGGAAGGGTTTCCTCGCGGTACTGCTGCGCGCTCCAGAGATCGTCCCACGCAGGCACCTTCCCCTGCCGCTGTGCCTGACGGAATGCCGTCAGATCCACCGGCGCGACCCGGGCCTCCTGCGCGGTGGCGATCCCCTCGTTGAGCCAGGGCGGGCAGGCCCCCTTGGCCAGATCGTGGACCAGCGCGTGGGCGTACTCGTGCCAGAGGATCCGCGCCAGCTCCTTCTCCGACATCCGCCCGTGTCGCATCGGGAGCCGGATCTTTCCGTCGTAGAGCCCGGCGACCGGGTGGCTCAACCCCTTGACCCGCTGGAAATCGGCCTCCGTATAGAGGATCACGGTGATCAAGTGATCGGGGAAATATTCGAGCTGCTGGCCGACCTGGCGGTGGACGTCCCGCAGGAGCTGGCGTAAGGCCCCCAGATCTACCGGCATCTGGCCGTCCGCGAACCGGACGACAAACGGGTGGGTGTCGCTGCGCGCCAGATTCCGTTCCACCTGGATCTCCCCCTTGAGTTTTTCCAGGCGCTCCCGGATGTCCTGTCGGGAGGGGGCGAGCTTCAGGGCGCGCTCCCAGCACTCGCGGGCCTTCTGCAGATCCTGCTTGAGGTAGTAGAGCTCTCCCAGCAGGGCGTGCGCGTCCACATGGCCCGGATCCTGAAGAACCGCCTCCTTGGCGTATCGGTACGCGTCATCCAGCTTCCGGTCACGGTACGCCGCCAGCGCCCGCGAGAAGGGGGAGGCCTCCTTGGCACCAACCCCGGCCAGCGCGACAGCCAGAATCGCAAGAAGAGCTGCTCTATGCCGGATGCGCGCTTTTGTCCTCAACCGGAACCACCTTGACCAGCTCCGGATGCAGGGTAGGATCGGCCTTGACAATCACGCGTCCGTGGTACTGGTTCTCGATGGCGGCGATCGCCGCGCGGTCCTCGTTGAAGAGCCGGGAGGCGAGGTCCGTGTGGACCGTCACCTCCACCGTCTGCTTCCGGGAGGTCTGGAAGGCCTTGCGGATCTGCCGGAGGGCCTGGATGGAGACGGTCAGCACCGATCGGATCGAACCCCTCCCCTGGCACATCGGGCAGTCCTGGAAGGAGACCGACTCCAGGGAGCGCCGGACCCGCTGACGGGTCATCTCCACCAGCCCGAACTCGGAGAGGAAGCTTAAGTTCCACTTGGCCTTGTCGTTCCGCATCGCGTTCTGGAGCGTGTTGAAGACCTTCTGGCGGTGGGACTGGGAGTTCATGTCGATGAAGTCAATGATGATGATCCCTCCCAGGTCCCGGAGGCGGATCTGGCGTGGGATCTCCCTCGCCGCTTCCATGTTGGTGGCAAAGGCCGTCTCCTCCAGATTCCGGCGGCCGGTGAACTTCCCGCTGTTGACGTCAATGGCCACCAGACTCTCGGTCTGCTCCAGGATCACCGTCCCGCCGCTGGGAAGCTCCATCTTCCGGTTGTAGACCTTCTCCAGCTCCCGCTCCAGCCCCCGCTTCTCGAAGAGGGGGACGTCGTGCCGGTGCCACTCCACCCGCGAGCGCATCTCCGGTTCGGTCTGCGCGAGAAAACGGAGGATCTGGTGAAACTCCTGCTTCGAATCCACCACGATCTTTTTGACGTCGTCGGTCAGGTTGTCCCGGACAATCCGGAGCGGCAGATCGTACTCCTCGTGGATCAGGGAGGGCGTCGGAGCCTGAACCGACCGGCTCTTGATCCGTCTCCACAGGCCCAGCAGGAAGCGCAAGTCCCGCGCGAGCTGCTGGCGGTTGGCTCCCGTGGCCGCCGTCCGGATGATGAGCCCCAGGTCCTGGGGCGGACGCAGGCCCTTGACCAGGGCCCTCAGCCGGTCCCGCTCCTTCGGATCCTCAATCCTCTTGGAAACGCCGAAGGCGCTGTCCAGCGGCATGAGCACCATGAAATGCCCCGGCAGCGTCAGATGCGTGGTGAGCCGCGGCCCCTTCGTGCCGATCGGCTCCTTGATCACCTGGACCAGGACCTCTTGGCCGATCCGGACCAGATCCTGGATCCTCGGCTGCGGCGCACGGGAGAGGGGAGCCGCGGCGGACTTGGCCTCCTCCATGGAGACCGTCTCCTCCACCTCCGGGGTAGGCCCCACAATGTCATTCAGATAGAGGAAGCCGTTCTTCCCCATCCCCAGGTCCACGAAGGCGGCCCGGATCCCGGGAACGACCGAGGCCACCTTTCCTTTATACACGTTGCCCAGGAGCGGCACCGGGCTGGACCGCTCAACGTAAAACTCCTCGAGCGCCCCATCCACCAGGGCCGCCACCCGTGTCTCGCTTGGCTCCACGTTGATTAAAAGTTCCCTCACCTGATTCCTCCCTCAAACCTCATGTGTCCCCCGTCTGTCAGGGCTGCTGGGGAGCGGCCGGGGCCGACTCCATCTTCTGCTGGAGCTCGTCCAACCTTCCCTGGAGCTCGCCCAGCTTCCCCCGGAGCTCTCTCAGCTCCTTCAAGATCTCCAGATGCTCCTTGTGCAGCGCGGTCAGCCCGCTGGCGATCAGCTCCTGGGTGTCCCAGCCAATGCTGCCCCGCCGGAAGCGCTTCAAGCTCACCGCGTCGCCGAACTCGTCCGCCGGTTCCGGCTCTTCCTGACGCGGAGGGGGCCGGTATTGAGCCTGCGCCTCCGCACAGAGGAGCACGAATCCTAAGACCGCCGCACAGGCGCTCCATCTCTTTCCCATCCTGAATCCCCCCTGTGAACCGCCCTACACCAAGAAGAGCGTCGCCAATACCAGATACGAACTGGTCGCCACCAAATCCGTCGTCGTGGTGATGAGGGGCCCTGAGGCCGTCGCCGGATCAACCCCCATCTTCTGAAACAGGAAGGGCCCCAGCGCTCCCATCGTGGCGGCCACGGTCATGGAGATCAGCATCCCCAGCGCCACCACCAGGGCAAAAGGGGCACCGAACGTCACCCCATACAGGCCGTACGCGAACCCTCCCACCACCACCGCGTAACTCAAACCGAGAAGCAGCCCCACGGCGAACTCCCGGACGATCACCTTCGTCCATTCCCCGATCTGAAGCTGCCCCAGCGCCAGGCTCCGCACAACGAGCATCGCCGATTGCGATCCCACGTTGCCCCCCATGGCTGCGATGAGGGGAATAAAGGAGGCCAGCGCCACCACCTGGAGCAAGGTCGCCTCGAATCGCCGGATGACCAGCGAGACTACCCCCCCGCACAGGACCGAAGCCAAGAGCCAGGGAAGCCGCAGGCGTGCAATCCTCAGGATGTTCCGCGCGGTGAATTCCTCGGGGAAGGTGCCGGCCATCTTGGCGATGTCCTCGCTCGCCTCCTTGTTGAGGATGTCCACCACATCATCGACGAGCAGAACCCCCACCAGGCGATCCCCCTCATCCACCACGGGGGCGGAGAGGAGGTTGTACTTCGAGACCAGCCGGGCCGCCTCCTCCTGGTCCGTGTCCGCCCGAACCTGGATGGCACGGGCAGAGGTCATCAGCTCCCCGACCCGGCTGTCGTGCGGCGCGGCCACCAGCGCCTGCAGGGGAACGAATCCGACCAGCGTGCCGTTGCCGTTGACCACGTAAAGGACGGAGAGGATCTCCTCGGAATGGATGTGTGTGCGCGTGGCCACGCGGGTCTGCTCCAGCGCCTGCGAGGCGGTCATCCCCTCCCGCAGCCGGACCGCCTCCGTGTGCATGATCGCCCCCACCGTGTGCGGCGGATACGACAACGCCTGCTCCAGCCGCTCCACCGATTCCTCACGCTTCACCAGGTTCCTCAGTCGGCGGATCACCCGCGGGGGAAGTTTCCGGAACAGGTGCGCCACCTCGCCCGGCTCCAGCTCGTTCACCATCTGCCCGGTGGCCTCCTCCCCCAGCGACTGAAGGAGGAAGAGCTGATCCTCCACCTCCAACTCCTCGAAGACCACCACCGCCTTGCGGACTCCCAGCAGCCGGAAGAGGGTACGCTGCTCCTCCCGCGTGAGCGTCTTCCAGCCCTCGGCCAGGTCGAAGGGGTTGATCTCCCGCAGGACGTCCTTCAAGGTAGCCAGATCCTTGGCCGCGAGGAGCTGCCTGATCTCGGGAAGGAATACGGCGTAGGCCTTGACGCTCTTCGTCATCTCTTGCGCAGGCGAACCGGCTGCTCCGGCCTGAGTACTACTTCCGATAGATGAACCCGCGGTTGCCTGGGGGGGAGTCGGCCGGCAGCGTCTCCCGGGAGACGGGCCTGCGCGCCTGGGGCTCCGATCGTTTCCGCCGGACCTGATCCCGGAAGAACTCCTCGTACCGCTGACGGAGCTTCTCCGTCTCGTCCGGCGAAAGGGTGCCCGGCTCCACGATCTTGGCCGTGATGAAGATCAACAGGTCGATCTTCTCCATGTCCGTTGTGTGCCGGGAGAAGATCGGACCCAGAAGAGGCAGTTTCCCCAGGAACGGCAGGCCGATCCGCGACTTGGCCTTGACGTCCTTGAGCAGGCCCCCGATCACGATCGTCTCTCCGTGCTCCATGACGATCTGGGTCTCTGTCTCCCGGATGTCCAGGATGGGGTAGGCATTGGTCCCTACCGTGCCGATCCGCGACGAGATCACCGGGTGGACGATCATGTCGATGTGCCGCTCCCCGCCCACCTGGGGAACAACGAAGAGCTCGATCCCGATGTCCTGGTACCGCTCCAGCGACTCGGTGGTCTGCGGCGAATCCCCGCCGGAGACGGTCTTGGTGATGATCGGGTACTTCGTCCCCACGAGGATCCGCGCCTCCTGGCCGGTCAGGGTCAGGATGTGCGGCGCGGAGAGGGTGTTGGTCCGGATGTCCTCCTCCAGGGCCCGGAGGATCACCTCAAACTGCGGCTCGTTGAGCTTCCGGAAGAGGAGCTCCAGCCCCATGGTCATGGCGGCGCCCGCCCCGCTGATGCTCGACTTCGGCCCGAAGATGGAGGGGGCGACCGCCGTGCCCAGGAGCTGGGTGCCGAACTCCGCGATCGTGGTGGGATTCGCGGCGGCGGTGTTCTGCTTCGCGGCGGGGATGACGGTGGGCAGACTGCCGGGCGTCTCCACCCCGGTGCTCCCCGTCCCCACGTCCAGGCCCAGGTCCCGCAGCAGATCGCGGCTGACCTCCATGACCCGCGCCTCGATGAGGATCTGCTGGGGGATCACGTCGATCCGGGCGAGGATCTTCTCGATCCGGTCGATCGTGGTCGGCGTGTCGGTGATGACGATGGACTTCGAGCGGGCCTTTTCCCGCTCCCGGCGCTCCCGCGTCTCCTCCTCGGATCCTGTGGTGGAGGCCCCCCCGAAATCCCAGCCCTTCTGCCCGGTGATCTCCAGGACGGAGATCTTCCCCTGGGCGGTGAGCTGCGGCTCCAGGAAGGCCTTGACGTCTCCGGCATCCAGGTACCTGAGCTGAATCACCTTGGTGTTGACCGGCTCGATCTCGATGAGCTCCTTCAGCGCCTCTCTCCGCTTCTTCAGGCTCTCCGTGGTGGTCACCAGGATCACGTTGCCGTCCTTCTCGTAGGCAAGCCCCGTCGTGTTCACCAGCGTGTCCAGCGCCTGCTCCCACGTGACGTCCTCCAGATGGATCGTCACCTCCCCGGCCACGTCGGGGCTCGTCACGATGTTCACCTTCCCCTTCCGGGCCAGGGCCTGCAGGACAGTCCCCAGATCCGCCTGCCGGAAATCCAGAGAGATCAGCCCCGGCTGCGGCGCTGGCGGCTCCTCGGTGAGCGCCTGCGCCACCTGGACCGTCTCCATCGGAGGGGCAGCGGCCTCCTGGCCTCCTGCAGGATCCCCGCCCGAGAAGACCCAAAGGACGAATGCGAAAACCAAGGCGCCCCGTCGGAAAAAAGAGCTCATGGAATGCTGACCTCCTCTTTGCTGGTTCCGGACTCTCGGGCTGGCTTCTCTTCCGGCAGTTCTGGAATCGGGAGCCGCAGAAGGTGCTCCTGCCCCTCCGCCAGAATGGTGACCTCCGCCGGACGAATCTTCAACACCTTCATGCCCTGAACCTCTTCCTTCTCCCGCACAATCTCCCCGTTGATGATCGCGTACGATTCGGCGCGCGGGTCATACACGATTCCCTGCAGGGCAAGCCCCGTGATCCCTGTCGGGACCTCCTCATCGTACCCGGGCGGATGGATCCGCTGCCCGTCCCCCGTCAGCAGGGGGATCATGGGGTCCCGCTTCCCTTTGGGCTGGTACTCCGCGCGGAGGGCGGGAACCACCAGGCCGATGGCCACCAGGCCACCGGCCGCCGCCGCAAAAAACGGGCCGGCGCGCATCATGCGCCTGCCGCTCCCGATTTGCCTGGAACCAGGTAGGACTGAAGGAGCAGCACCCCCGCATGCTGGCCCAGGGCCATCCCGTCCGCGTGGACGAACATGAGTTCCCTCACCCGGATCAGCTCAGCGGAGCTCTCGAGGGTGTCGAGAAAAGAGGCCACCTGATGGTACCCGCCCAGCACGACGATCAGCACCTGCACCTCCAGGTATCCGCTGGGGCCCGGGATCAGCTTGTTGATCTCCGAGGTCGGCTTGGAACCCAGAAGCCGCACCCCGTTCTGCCGCGCCATGGCGGTCAAGGTCTTCAAGAGCTCCGGAAGCTGCTCCTCCGGAGGCGGGGGCGATTCGGGGAAGCCGTACTCCTCCTTCAGCCGCGCCATCTCCTGCTCCCACGCCGGCCTCTCCGCCTGGTGCTGACGGAGCTGCTCCACCTTTGCCCGGGTCTCCTCCACCTGCAGCCGGAGATCCGCCAGGGCCCGCCGCTGCGGTGCGAGGAAAAAATTGAACCAGGCCACCAGCCCGACCAGGGCGAGGACGCCGATCAGAACCTGCTTCTGCTGGGCCGGGGTGAGGGAAACCTTCGCCGCCATCTTACGGGGTCCCCGTGGGGTACAGGATGAGGATGAACTCGCTCACCTCGTAGGGGCCCTGCTCCTCGTGCCCGACGTCCTTCAGCTCCAGCCCGCTGAACCAGCGGGAAAACTCGGGATGCCCCTTCAGGCGGTGAATGAACCGCCGGACCGGCGCCTCGTCTGCCTGTCCGGACACGAGGGCCGATCCCCGCAGCGTGAGCCGCGGCTGCCAGGGCGGCGGGGGCGGTGCGGCCCGCGCCGGCGTCCCATCGGGGTTCATCGTTGGGGCCGCCGGGGTCTGGCTGGGCTCGGCCTCCATAGGCCCCTCCATCTGCTCTTGCTCGCGCATCATCTCCCCGATGCCCGGGATAAGGTCCCGGAATTCATCGGAAAGGAACTTCGCCGTCTCGGTCGAGCGGCTCACCTTGAACTGGAGCCCCTTGAACCAGAGGTTGGCCGTCAGGGCATCAATGAACAGCTCCATGCGGGGTGCCCATTTCCCTTCCTCGGCCTTGAGCGTCTGAATCGCCCGCTGCCGGTTGCGCATCGTGTCCAGGGACGCGCGGAGCTGATCGAGCTGCACCCGCTCCGGCTGCAGCCTCTCCCACTCGGCGTTCAGCCGGTCGAAGGCGCGCCGCTGCAGGCCGTTGGCCAGCAGGAACCCGACGGTGACCAGCACCAGGAGCCCACCCGCGCCGGTGCCGATCTCTTTCCACGGCAAGGCCGCCAGCTGCGCTGCCCTGTCCTGCCGTCCCACCCCGGGCGGGAGAAGGTTGACCCGGATCATTGCACGGCCGATGCGGCCACGCCCACGGCCACCCCCAGCACGAGCGCCTCGCTCTCCGATACCGCGGCCGCGCCTTTCAGCCCGGAAACGGGATGCCACAGATGCACCGGCATCCCCGTCGCCGCCTGAAGCCACTCCTTGAAGCCCGCCAGCCGCGCGGCACCTCCGCTCAACACCAGATGGGCCACCCGCCGGCCGAACTGGTTCTCGTAGAAGTCAAAAGAGGCCCGGCATTGGGCCAGCCACTCCTCCCAGGAGGGCTGCAGGGCCGCCCGCACCGCCTCCGCACGATCCCCGGACCCGCACTTGAGCCGCTCCGCCTCCTTCAAGTCAACACCCAGTCCCTCCGCGACCGCCTGCGTGAAGGCCTGGCCTCCCGCAGGGATTTCCCGCGTGAACTGAAGCTGCTTCCCGGAAAGGAAATTAAGGATCGTTCCCCGCGCGCCCAGGTGGAGCAAGACCGCCGGATCGGCCCCACAACCCTCCACGGGGCTCACCTCCCAT
Organism: uncultured Planctomycetia bacterium; assembly: GCA_964372395.1. Classification (GTDB taxonomy): domain Bacteria; phylum Omnitrophota; class Gorgyraeia; order 1-14-0-20-64-10; family 1-14-0-20-64-10; genus CAYFHV01. The sequence continues at coordinate 16,555 of CAYJQV010000002.1, forward strand.
GCATTGGCCAGCGCCACCGATTCCAGGTCGATCCCGCGCGGGGTGATACCCGCCGCCCCGAGCAACCCCATCCGGGAATGAACCAGATCCTTCCGCGCCGCCGCCAGAACAATCTCCATCCGCCCGCCTGGCTGGTCGCCCAGGATGGCCGAGTCCAGGAAGACCTCGTCCAGCCGGAAGGGGATGTATTTCTCCGCTTCAAAGTTGAGCGCGGCCTTGAGCTCCGCCGGCGTCATCTTTGGGATGACGACCGTCCGGACCACGGTGCCAGGTCCGCCGACGGCGACCGCAAGACGCTCCCTGGCAGGCACCATCCCCTGGAGAACCTTCTGGAGGGTCTGGACCCTCTGGGCCTCATCGGCCCCTTCCGGCAGCGCCTCCGCTGCGTGCTGCAGGAGGGTCAGTCCATCTTTGGAAGCGCGCTTCAGCAGGACCGCCTTGACGGAGTAAACACCGACATCCAGCCCGACGGCGGTGGGCTCTTTCTTCAGCCACCTCGAAAGAATTGCGGGGGCAGGCACCTTTTGTGATTGTACTGCAATCCGCCCCCGCGCCTAAATCTTTTTTTAACCGTGACTCAATAGACGACCGAGCCTTCCTTCTCCATCTTCTTCAGCTCCCCGGCAGGAGGATTGAACCCTTTCGGCGACTCTCCCTTGGGTGCAGGCGGAACCGGCTTCGTCCCTCTCCACGTCTCCTCCTGAGTCGGCGGCTTGATCGGAGCCGGCGTCTCCCTCAGCTCCTTCTCCTGACCCACGATCACCACCGAATCCATCCCCAGGAAAGGCCGGCCCTCCAGCGTCTTCCCCTTGAGTACCCCCCGCGTGTCCCCCACCTGGAAACCCGCCGTCTGATTCCCGAAATGACAGACCAGATCCAGCAGGCCGTCCCCGTTCACATCCTCCGGCTGGACCTTCCCAGGCAGAAGACTCTTCTCGTCCCCTGTCCGCCCGAATGTCAGGGAAGCCCGGTCCACCACCTCCGCTGCCAGGAAATCCGGCCTCGACAGGATCGCCACCGGTATGTTCCCCGTCGCCTTCAGGTTGATCGGGTTCGGGAAGCTCCCCGGCTTCACGTCAATCGGAACCGTCAAAACCGGCGGCTCGCGGGAAAGCGCGTAACGGAGCAGCATCGCCTCGGACTGCCCGAGGTTCTCCGGGCTGCTCTTGGAATCCCCGATGACGAACAGATCCTTCCCGACAACGCTCACACCGTAGGCGACGTCGTCGTTCGCCCCACCATGATAATTGACCGACAACACCTCGCCGTTCTCCGCGTTCATCTCCAGGAGAAAGGCATCCTTGGCTCCGCCCACCCAACCCGTTGTGAATCCCGCAAGGAAAAGCCGGTTCCCCTCCGCAACCATGGCCATCGGAACGTCATCCCTGCTGCTTCCCCAATTCCTGCTCCAGACGACGTCGCCCGCCTGGCTGTACCTGAGCAGCAGGACATCCGCCCCACCGTTCGGAGCGTTCTCCTGCGCCGCCGACACGTAGAGGGAATCGCCCGCGGGAACCACGCAGACGGGATTCAGCGAATTCTGCGTGATCGGCTCGACCGACTCCCGGGCCCAGACCATGTTCCCGGAGGGATCCACCCTCCACAAACCGGCATGCGGCCGGATGGTATTGGAGCCCTTATGCCAATGCGTGTAGCCGGCAACGTAGAGATGCCCGTTGAGCGTCGCCAGAGAAGTCCCCTGGCTCCACACAAACGACTCCGCCTTTCCCAGCACCTTGGTCCAGAGAATTTTTCCTGCGGTGTCAAACTTGGCCAGAACCGCGGTGTTGCTGGACCCATCCGGCTGCCCCCGCCCCGTGGCGTAAAGGAAGGTGGAGGCCCCCTCTTGGACCGCCATCACATCGATGAAGGTCTCGATCCCGGTGTAGGGAAAGAAATGGGGCTCGGCGACCCAAAGCGCTCCCCCAGCCCCCGGCCCGGTAGCGCCGTTCAGCGGAAACTTCACGAGAATCGCCTTGGTCTCCTTGTCTCCCACCCCATCGCTGACGAGAGCCCAGCCCCGTCCCGCGCAATAGAGTCCTTCCTGGGTCACGGCAAGACCGGGGAAGGTTTCATCATTCCACCAACCGTTCCCCTTCCGGTTTGGCCACCGGAAAGACCAGGTGGGAGAAGCCCCCGGGGGAATCGTGTAGGAGGCCACCAGCGCCTGGCCTCCGTAAAGGGAGAGATCCGCACCGGAAAGGTACAGATGGGTGCCGCTGACGCCGATTCCCATCCCATCCTGTGCCGCTCCCTGATCGCCGGCTCCGCCGAAGAACGAAACGCTCTTCAGCTCCGGGCCCTTCTCCTCGGCCAGGCCGATCCCGGCCCACGTGACCCCGAGGATCATCGCGAACGTGAAATGAACCAATCGGATCATGCCTTTCATCAGAAAACCCCCCTTGGTTTTGTTAGGTTGAATCAGTAAGCAATCGAGCCGTCCTTCTCCATTTGCTTGCGCACCTCCGGCGGAGGACTCAGCCGGGCCGGTGATCCGCGACGGGACACCGCGTCGGGAGCGATCCCTTCCGCTGGAGCGGAACTCTCCGCAGGGAGCGAGGACCCTGGAAGAACAGGCCCCAGCTCCTCGGGCTTGGGCAGGTGAATCGCCTTGCCCGAGCCGCTGCCGCCTGAGTTCAGGCGCGGAGCCATCCCGATGAGTGCAAAGTAGACCGCAAAGACAAGAGCCGTGAAGCCCAACAGCAGAACCTTCGCCCTCTTGCTCATGACGAATCCTCCTGCCAGACGAGCGTCTTGTAATCGCCCGTGTTCGGGAATGCCGGCGGTGAAAGCCCGCCCAGCCGCGGGTCGTAATGGTAATCCTTCTGGTAGCCCGAGAGGATCCGTCCGGTGGACGGATCGAAGCTCCCCACGGGCCCGCGGTTCTTCTGAATGAGTCCCCCGTAGAGGGTGAGCTTTCCCTTCGGGTTGCCGCGGTCCCACCAGTTCTCCACCCCGAAGGAGGAGTCGATCGCCATGATCGAGCCGTGGATCTGCAGATCATGGGGTGACGACTGGGGAATGACCACGTTCTTGCCCGCCACGATCCCCAGGACGTCCTTGCTCTGCGGATTCCGGCGGGGATCGTCGGCATACGTCACCGATCCTTCGATCCGGATATCGGCGCTGGATGCCACCGTCAGCTGCCCCTTCAGCGTCCCTTGGAGGGAAAGGGTCCCCCCGTCCACATACAGCACCCCGTTCTTGGGAAGCTGCATCACCTTATTGGTCAACCCCTGCTGGCTGTTGGTGACCCGCATCGTGCCGTTCGCCAGAAGTGTCACCGAGGTGTCCCCCTTCAAGACGGTGCCCCCCGATTTAGCCGCATCCGGAATGGCAGGAGGCATGCTGGTCGGATAGATCTTGGGCGCTACGCCCAGCTTCGGCGTCTCCTTGAAGATCGGCTGCGTGTGCTGGGAACCGCCCCAGAGGATGAAGTTCCTGGCCACGCTGCTCACGGGCCCCTGGAATTCCGGCCGACCGTACATGTGGAACTGGCCGTTGGTGTGCGTCGGCCCCTCGATCCGGTCGCCCGTGACAAACCAAACCGGGACACCGCTGGGGGCTCGCTCGCTGTTGGTAAAGTATGCGTACTGCGCAAAAGATTCCGTCTGGACGACCATCCTCGTCTGCCGGGCCGCCAGCGGATTCGCCACCGTCCCGCTCGCTCCCCATCCCTCGATGGTGAAGCGCTTCACGTTGGAGACCGGGTTGTTGTCGTCCGGATCAATCGTGGTCAGAAACACCCCCCGCCCCAACGTCCGCCATCCCCCCGGCAGAACCCGGCGGTCGGTCCAGGTGGGCGGAATGAGCTGGCCCCTGAGCCAGCTTAAGCCCGAGTCCAGCGCAGACTCCGACAGGTAAAAGGCCTGGACGCTGTCCTGGTTCTTCTCTGAGAAGCGCTGCTCGTAGACCCCCATCTGCACGAACGCGCCGGCCAGGACGGTGACCGTGGTCAACCCCAACAAGGCAAGTAGAAGAACAGCTCCCTGATTGCGCTTCATCTCAAGCACCCCCTTCCAAGACCTCCACCTCTCCATTGGGCTCCGCGTATGACACCCCGTCGGCCTCCCGGAGACGACCGACCAGATCGCCCAGATCCTTCCCAGCCGGAAGATCCACCACCACGATCCGCTGCGGGAGGATTTCCTCCTTCACCGTGCAGCCGAAATCCCGCAGGATCCGCTCCCGCGCTCCCGGCTCCAGCCCAAAATCAAACTGAACCAGGATCTCCTTCACCGCCTGTCCCATTTTCCCCTGCTCCTCTTGATCACGGATTCGGGTTGATCTCGTACCGCCGATCGAAATTCGGTATGGAGACAAACTCCCTGAGCTGCGCGTAGCTCGTGGGGTACCGCCCATACACCGTGCGGTACGCCTCCATCCCCTTGTAGATCGTGCCGAGCTCCGCCTGCATCCGGGCATCCTCCGCGTTCTGCCGGTGCCGGATCACCCCCACCGTGGCCCCCGCCGCCACCAGCGCGACGATGGCACCCACGGTGACGAGCTCCGGCAGCGAAAAGCCGCGTTGGCCAACCCCTCGCCGCGCGATCATGGCCGTCACTCCTTCACCACTTCCCCGCCGGGGGTCACCACGAAGTTGCCGCTGTGCCCCTTGCCACGGGCCAGCCACGGCTGACCCGGCCGGACCGGCTGCGGCTGCGGCGGCTGGACAACCGGCGGCTGTGGAGCCGCCTGCCACGGGAATCGGAACCGTCCGGCGCGGATGTCGTCCATCCACTTCTTCACATCCAGCATGTTGAGGAACCCGGCTCCGAGCTTCCCCTTGTACCGGTCGCTGTTCTTGTCGTACACGTTGTTCGCCTTCGCCTTGATCGTCTGCTCGACCTGAATCGGCGTCAGGAACGGGAAGGCGGACTTGAGCATCGCCGCCAGTCCCGCGATGAACGGCGCCGCAAAGGAAGTCCCCTGGGAGTACCGGAAACCGCCGTGGCTGAGGAGCTTCTGGGTAGCTCCCGGAGCGGCGATGTCCACGCTCTGGTGATAGGTGGTGAATCCGGCTGCCGTTCCGGCTTCGTTCGTAGCCGCCACTGAAATCACTCCACGATACGCCGCCGGATAGAAGGGCATGTCCTGGCCGGTGTTGCCCGAAGCCGCCACCACGACCACCCCCTTGGAGACCGCCCGGTCAATCGCCTCCTGCAAGAGAGGCGAATAGCCGGTCCCGCCGAGGCTCATGTTGATGATCTGCGCCCCGTTGTCCACCGCATAGTTGATTCCCTTGATGACGTTCGCCCAGGTCCCCGATCCGCCGGCGCTCAAGACCGTCACCGGCATGATCTCCACGTTGGCATCCCCCGACCCATCCAGGACCCGCCCGGTGGACGCGGTCCCATGCCAGTCCACACCGGCTCCTGTACTCTGGGTGTTCGTGGTGTTGTTCACGAAGTTGTAGCCCTGGACCGTCTTGCCCCGGAGCGCCGTATGGTTCGAATCAATGGCGGTATCAATAACCGCCACGCGCACCCTGGAACCCGCTCCCAGGGTCGTGCCCGTCTCCTCCGCCCGGGCCTCTGCAGGAACCCAGAGATCCCACCCCAGCGCCTCGACCATCCCATGCAGCTCGGCGTGCGCCACCTGGGGCATCGTCTGCAGGCGGTGCAGCATGTCGCCTGCGGAGATCGACTGCGGCAAGGAGACGACAAAGATCCGCTGCGGATCGATCTTCTCCTTGACCGTGGCCCCGGCGCCTTCAATCAGCCGCCGCGCCTCCGCCTCCGCGATGCTGGGCTTGAACTGTACCAGCAGCTCGCCCGGAACCAGCTTCGACTCCCTCACGCCCGTGGGCGCCGGGATCGGATTCAGGCCCAGGAGGTATCCCATCCCCAGCAGGACAATCAATCCAAGAAGCCAGCTGAACTTTTTCATCGGATCTCCTTTCAGTTCCTCACCTTGACCCGTGTGCCCATGGTCCGTGACATGACTTCACCGACCTCGTTGATGGTGGTGGCCGTCATCTGGATCTCCACCACATCCGGCGTGGCCGCCTGCCGCCGGAAGCGGACGTCCGTGACGTGATTGGCCAGGACGCTCAGGAGCGTCCGCGGCTGACGCCCCGGCAGATTCACTTCAGCCCGCGAAAAGCTGTTGTTCCTCCCGCCCAGCGCGAAGGTGATGTCGTTGGACCACTCGATGACCTGGCCGTTGGCGTCCAGAACCCATCCGTCACCGGTGCGATCCTTCGGGATCTGGAAAACCGCCGCCGTGTCCCAGGCCCCGTTCGCCGCGGGCCGTTGAATCCGGACGGGCCGGCTCTGCGCCAGGTCCCGGCTCATCCGATCCAGGGCGCGGCGCAGCTCGGACGTGAGAACGGACTGCGCCGATCCCACCGACCAGCTCCTCTGCGAAGAGAGCAGCACCATCATCAGCGCCGCGGAGATCAGCCCGAAAAGGACCACCACGATCAAGAGCTCCGACAGGCTGAAGCCGCCCTTGTCCCTTCTCATCGCCGCGTCACCAGGCCGGTGAAGCTGGATGACCGCGCCCGGTTCCTCTCCGTCCAATTGACCGTCACCGTCGCCTCCAGGGGATCCGCTGCGGGATTGCGGTAACTGACTGAAACCCTCTCGTTCTCCAGACTGGTCAGCCCTCCCGTGTCGCGCGCCCAAGCGGGCCAGTTGACCTGCGTGACTGCGGCCAGCCCGCTGCCGGACTGACGCCGCATCTCCTCAAGGACGGTTCGCGCATCCGCCGCCGCCGTGGCCATGGTCCGCCCCGATTCCACCAGCATGAGCCCGGACAGGAAGCCGGCCATGAGCGCCACCGCCGCCACCGCAAAGATCGCCGCGGCGATCACCACCTCAACCAGGGTGAACCCCCGCATCCCTCTTTTTTCCGCCCGATCCCTGTTCATCTCGGTTCTCAAGCCGCAAAGGCAGAGCGGGCGGTAGCCCGTCCGGACGACCGCCCGCTCCATCGCTCCACCCTTCTCTGATTCGACGAACCGACCCGCCTATTCGATCTCGGGAGAGGTCGGTCCCGCCAACCCGGTGGCGGAAGCCCGGATCACGCCCGTCTGATCGACATAGAACGTCCGGGTCCCTGTCGTCTGCCGCTGCAACGGGATCCCCTGCAGGACGTAGGTATTGGCACTCGTCAGAAAATACTGGTACCGGTACCCCTGCCGTCCCACGGCGCTGGTCAGCGTCGCCGGCACGTACGGCGGAACCGCAGCCGACAGAGCCGCCAGGTTCACCGGATAACTCGGCGGAGTCTGAGCCGCACGGAACGACTCGCACGCCGTGGAGAGCGTCCTCATCGCTCCGATCGCCGCCGCCTCGTTCGCATTGTGCCGAGCCCGCAGCAGGTTCGGGATCGCAATCGCCGCCAGCAGGGCGATGATCGCGACCACGATCATGATCTCAACGAGCGTGAAACCCCGATTCGACCTACGCGATAATCGTGATAATCGCATCGCTAATCCTCCCATTTTCCCTTATGGTAAATTTACACAACTCGTTGCGGGATAATGAATTACAGCACCCGCGTACATCCCAGAACAACTCTACCTGACACCTCTGGGAAAAGCAAGGCCTCCGGAGTTAAAAAATCAAAGTCAGTTTCCGGCCTGTTCGATCGGGGTGTCGTTGGGACCGGCCTGGCCCACCACGTTGAAGCGGACCACCCCGGTCTGGTCTGCGAAGAAGCTCCGCTGTCCGGTCACCCCCCGCCAGACCGGGTCGGCCCGGAGGGTGTAGCTGTCCCTGAACTGGAAGAGCTTGTTCCCCACCTGCCGCCTCTGCTGGGGCCCGACCTGATAGGCCCATCGGTACCCGCGCCAGAGACCGGTCCCCGCCACGGTGGCGAAACGCCCATCCAGGTAGGGTGGGTTGGCGGCCGTAAGCGACCGTAAAACCGGCGGAAACTCACCCACCCCGCCCTGCGTCCCCTGCATCCGGAAGCTCTCGCAGGCCTGGCCGATCGACCGCATCGACTCCACCACGGATCCCTCGTTGCCCACCATCCACATCTTGAGGAAATTGGGCAGGGCGATCGCCAGCACCACCGCCAGCACCGCCACCGCCACCATCATCTCGATCAGAGTAAAACCAGGACGATTCCTTCGCGAGCCCATGTCAGATCACCTCCTGCTGGTAAGTTTACCCGAAGAACGATTCCCCTATTCCAGCTCCGGGGAGCCGGGTCCGGCCGGCCCGCTGGCGCTGGCCCTCAGGACGCCGGCTTCATCCACGTAGAAGTGCCGGGTCCCCGTGGTCCCGGAGATGAGCGGGATCGCCTCCAGGGTGTAGGTGGCCAGCGAGGTGCGGACATAGCTGTAGCGGTAGCCGCTCCTGCCCATGGAGCGCGTGACGGAGTCCGGCACGTACGGCGGGTTGGCCTGGGAGAGCTGATCCAGGGTGACCGGATACTGCTGAACGGTCTGAGCGCCGCGGTACGCCTCCAGGCACGTGGAGAGGGTCCGCAGGGCGCTGGCCGCGGCGGTCTCGTTCGCGTTGTGCCGCGCCCGCAGGAGATTCGGGATGGCAAAGGCCGCGATCATCGCCACAATGGAGACGACGATGAGGATCTCAACCAGCGTGAAGCCCCCGAAGAGCGCTTTCCGGTTTCGCATCGGCTACCTCCCAATGATCTGCGTCAGCTTGAAGATCGGCAGGAAGATCGCCAGCACGATCGAGCCCACCACCACACCCAGGACGGCGATGATGACCGGCTCCAGCGCGCTGGTGAGCCCCGAGACGGCGGCATCCACCTGCTCCTCGTAGAAGTCGGCCACCTTGGTGAGCATGTCGTCGAGCCGGCCGGTCTGCTCGCCCACCGCGATCATCCGGACCACCATGGGCGGGAAGACGCCGCTGGCCGCCAGCGGGGCGGCGATGTTCTGCCCCTCCCGGATCGAGTTGCGGACCCTGAGGATGGCGTCCGCGACCACCCGGTTTCCGGCCGAGTCCGCCACGATCTCCAGCGCCCCGATGATCTGGACGCCGCTGGAGACCAGGGTGGAGAGGGTCCGGGCGAACTTGGCGATCGCGATCTTCCGCACGATGGGGCCGGCGATCCCTATTCGAAGCAGGAACCGGTCGAATCGCAGGCGCCCCTCGGGGCTCTTCAGCCACCTCTTGAAGCCGAAAAATCCCAGGACCCCCAGGCCCAGGCCGGGAAGGAAGGTGTACCTCAACGTATCGCTGACCCAGATCAGGACCTTCGTGACGAGGGGAAGATCCGCCCCGAGGGTGGTGAAGATGTCCTTGAAGGCGGGGATCACCTTCAGCATGAGGACCGACGTGATCGCCACCGCCATCGTGATCACGATGATGGGATAGACGCAGGCCGAGCGGACCTTCCGCTGCAGCGCCGCGCTCTTCTCCATGTAGGTGGCGAGCCGGTCCAGAACCTCCGCCAGATGCCCGCTGGCCTCCCCGGCCTTCACCATGCTGACGAAGAGCGGAGAGAAGATCTCCCCCTGCCTGGCGATGGCCGCCGTGAAGTTGGTCCCCCCTTCGACCGCATCCCGCAGCTTGGTGACCGCCTCCCGCAACGCCTTGTTCTCGAGCTGATCCGCCACGGCGTCCAGCCCGCCGACGATCGGGATCCCGGCATCCACCAGGGTGGCCATCTGCCGGGAGAAGATCGCCACGTCATCCACGCGGATCCTTCCCTGCCTCCGCAGGCGGCTCTTGGCCTCCTTGACGGAGACGATCGTGAGCCCCTGTTTGTGGAGGGCCTCCAGGACCACCCTCTGCGAGACCACCTCGAGGGTGCCGGTTACCCTCTGCCCGTTCTCTGCCTTGGCGACGTACGTGAAGGTGGGCATCGCTA
>CAYJQV010000002.1:26452-78852 GCA_964372395.1 uncultured Planctomycetia bacterium
GTTACCCTCTGCCCGTTCTCTGCCTTGGCGACGTACGTGAAGGTGGGCATCGCTACTCCTCGCTGGTCACCCGGACGACCTCCTCGGGTGTCGTCCGCCCCGCCAGGCAATGCTCCAGCCCTTCCTGCCTCAGGGAGCGCATCCCGTGCTCCGCGCAGTACGCCTTGACCTCATCGGGCGAGCGCTGGGCGATCATCATCTCCCGAACCCGGTCGTCCACCAGCATCGCCTCCAGGATCGCGAACCGGCCCCGGAAGCCGGTCTCCCGGCAGTAGGTGCAGCCCTTCCCCCGGGTGATCACCTGACCGGCCGGAAGCTTCACCCCGAGCGATTTCAGCTTCTCCGCGCCGGCCTCGTCCGGGACCCTGCACCGCGTGCAGATCTGGCGGCACAGCCGCTGAGCCGCCACGAAGATGAGGCTCGACGAAAGGAGGAAGGGGTCCACCCCCATGTCCGTGAGCCGCGTGATCGCGGTGGCAGCGTCGTTGGTGTGCAGGGTGGAGAGGACGATCTGGCCCGTGAGCGACGCCTTGATGGCGATGTCGGCGGTCTCGCCGTCGCGGATCTCGCCGACCAGGACCACATCCGGCGCCTGCCGCAGGAACGACCGCAGCGCGCTGGCGAAGGTGAGCCCGATCTCGGGGTTCACCTGGACCTGCGTCACCCCGTCCATCTGATACTCCACCGGATCCTCGACGGTCAGGATGTTGCGCCCGGGCTGGTTCATCTCCGCCAGCACCGAGTAGAGGGTCGTGGACTTCCCGCTTCCGGTGGGACCGGTGACCAGGATCATCCCGTACGGCCGGGAGGTGGCCTTCTTGAAGGCGGCGAGGGAATCCGGCAGGAGCCCCAGCTGATCCAGGCCCAGGGACAGATTGCCCTTGTCCAGCAGCCGCATCACGACCTTGTTCCCGAAGCTGATCGGCAGGGCCGAGACGCGGAAGTCGATCTCCTTGTTCTCCAGGCGGGCCCTGAAGCGGCCGTCCTGCGGCACCCGGCTCTCCGTGATGTCCATCTGGGCCATGATCTTCAGCCGCGTCAGGAACGCGCTCTGGAACCGCTTGGCCACCCGGAACGCATCCTGAAGCGACCCGTCCACGCGGTACCGGACCCGGACCTCCTCCTCATAGGGCTCGACGTGGATGTCGCTGGCCCGCGCCCGGACCGCCTCGCCGATCATGAGGTCCACGACCTTGACGATGGGGGCCCGCTTGCCCTCCATGCCGAAGGCGGTCAGCTCCATCACCTCCTCCGACTCCGCCCCCGCCGCCTCACCCTCTTCGGTGGGTGCCGCTTCCAAGAAGGCCTCCAGCTGATCCGCGGCGCTCTGATAAAGATTCCGGATGGCCAGGTCCACCTCCTTCTCGCCGGCGATCACCGGCGAGATCTCCAGGGAGGTGAGCATGGCCAGGTCATCCAGTGCCAGCACGTTCAAGGGATCGGCCATCGCCACCGACAGGGTCTTGCCCAGGCGGGAGACCGGGACGAGGCGGTACTGCTTCGCAATCCGCTCCGGCACAAGCTCCGCCAGGGCGGGGTCCAGCTTGTACCGGGCCAGCCGGATCGTGGGGATCGTCAGACCCTTCGAGAGGACCGCCAGCAGATCCTGCTGGGTGATCAGCTTCTCCTCGGTCAGGATCTGCCCCAGGGTCCTGTTCCGGGCCCGGGGGGATCGAAGCAGATCCTCCAGCTTCTTCCGGTCGATTCCGCGGCTCTCGACCAGGAGGTTGATGACCTTCTCACGCAGCGAGGCCGCCATCGCTCTACTCCTGGTGCCCCACGGTGGTGCGCGCCACCTCTTCCAGCGGGATCATCCCGGCTGCCGCCTTGGCCAGGGCGTGCTCCCTCAGTGCGGGGAACCCTGCGGTGCGGGCCGCCTCCCGGAGCTGTATAGAGGAAGCCCCCGCGGCCACCAGCTTCCGCAAGGCCGCCGTCATCGGCACCGCCTCCAGGAGCCCGATCCGCCCGTCCAGGCCGGTCTGCCGGCATTCCGGGCAGCCCTTGCCGGCCTTGTACTTCCCATCGGGTGCCAGCCCGTACCGCTGGATCAGCTCCTTGGACGGCTGGATCGGCTGCGCGCAGCGCGGGCAGACCTTGCGGGGCAGCCGCTGGGCACCCACCAGGAGCACGCAGGAGGCGATGAGGTACGGCTCGATCCCCATGTTCGCCAGCCGGGCGATGGCGCCGACCGCATCGTTGGCGTGCAGCGTCGAGAGAACCAGGTGCCCGGTGAGTGCCGCCTTGACCGCGATCTCGGCCGTCTCCCCATCGCGGATCTCGCCCACCATGATGACGTTCGGATCCTGCCGGAGGATCGACCGCAGCGCGGCCGCGAAGCTCAGCCCGATGTCCGGCCGGATCGCCACCTGGTTGACCCCCGGAAGGTCGTACTCCACCGGATCCTCCACCGTGACCAGATTCCGCTCCGTTCGGTCGACGACCTTGAGGAGCGCGTACATCGTGGTGGTCTTGCCCGATCCGGTCGGCCCCGTAATGAGGACCATGCCGTGCGGATGGCCCACCGCCTTCTTCAACTCCTCCAGCGGTTTCGGCTCGAATCCCATCCGGTCGATCTCCAGCATCACCTGGCTCCTGTCCAGGATCCGCAGGCACATCTTCTCGCCGTAGTAGGTGGGGATCACGGAAACACGGAAATCCACGCTTCGCTCTTCCACCGTGAACTTGATTCGCCCGTCCTGCGGCAGGCGGTGCTCGGCGATGTTGAGATTCGCCATCACCTTCATCCTCGAGATGATCCCCGTGTGCATGGCCGCCGGCGGGGCCTCTCCCTCCCGGAAGACGCCGTCCACGCGGTACCGGATCCGGAGCCGCTTCTCAAAGGGCTCCACCAGGATGTCGCTGGCCTTGAGGACAACCCCCTGGGTCAGGATGGCGTTGGTCACCTTCACCACCGGGACTTGTTCGGTCAGGCGGACCAGGTCCTCCAGCCGCTCCGCGGCGCGGGCCTCCCCTTCCTCTCCCGAGATGAGCTGCAGCTTCTCCTCCACTCCCGCCCGGGTGCCCAGCTCCTCCAAGGTGTCCGCGATGACGCCCCCATACAGGCGCCGGAGTGCATCCTGAATCTCATCCTGCGTGGCGATCATGGGAACCAGCGTGAGCCCCGTAACCTGGGACAGGTGATCCAAGGCCAGCACGTTCATCGGATCCGACATCGCCACGGTGAGCTGCGTCCCGATCCTCGACACCGGGACGAGCTGGTAGTGAAAGGCCAGCTTCCTCGGGATCGCCTGGGTGAGGCTGGAATCCAGCTCCATCCGGGAGAGAGAGATCGCGGGGATCTGGAGGATCTGGCTGAGGGCTGCCGCCAGCGTCCGGCTCTCCACCAGCCCATGCTCGGTCAGGAGCTGGCTCAGGGAGCCGCCGCGCTCCTTCTGCGTCTGCAGCACCTTGTCCAGATCCTCCCGTTTGAGAACGCCCCGGCTGACCAGCGTCTCCACCAGGCGGTCGCTGGCCCCCTTCCCGACAGCCGGGGTCGGCTTGGCCTCAGGCACTGTTGCCTCCGTAGTGCTTGTGGATGGCTTCGGCGACGTCGCCCATCGTGGAGACAAAGATCTGGACCGAGCAGTGGCTGATCATCTCGATGTCCTCGACGGCGCTGCTGTTCAGGGGATCCGCCATGGCGACGGCCAGGGTGTCGCCGATCCGGTCCACGGGGATCAGGCAGTACTGCTCGGCGACGTTCTGCGGAACCAGGTTCAGGAAGTCCCCCTCGATCGAGTAATTCTTGAGGGGAAGGAAGGGGAACCCGTACTGGGCGGTGAGCGCCTGCGCGACCGCCTCCTCCGTGGTGTATCCCAGCGTGACCAGGATCTGGCCCAGCAGCCCTCCCTTGGACTGCTGCACCTTGAGCGCGTGGTCGATCTGCTCCTGCGTGATCAGCTTCCTCTCCAGGAGCAGCTCCCCCAACTGTTTCGCAATGACCCTGCGCGCCGCCATCTCCTTCTCCTCGCCGCTAGCCCGGCTGGATCAGCCGGAGCAGCTCCTCCACGTCCGGTGTCCGGGCGATGCCCTCCTCGTAGGCGATCTCCTTCCTGAGATAGAGATCCGCCAGCGACTGGTTCATCGTCCGCATCCCTTCCCTCTGGCTCGTCTGGATCACCGAGTAGATCTGATGGGCCTTCCCCTCCCGGATCAAGGCCCGTACGGCGGGTGTGGCGATGAGAACCTCTGCGGCCAGCTTCCGGCTGTCTCCCGCAAGCCCCGGCACGAGCTGCTGGGCGAAGATCGCCAAAAGGACGAAGGAGAGCTGGACCCGGACCTGCTGCTGCTGGTGCGACGGGAAGACATCCACGATCCGGTTCACCGTCTGGACGGCGTCCGAGGTGTGCAGGGTCGCCAGCACCAGGTGGCCCGTTTCGGCGATGTTGAGGGCGGCCTCAATCGTCTCCAGATCCCGCATCTCCCCGATGAGGATCACGTTCGGGTCTTCGCGCAGCACATGCTTCAGCGCCGCGTGGAAGGAAAGGGTGTCGGTGCCCAGCTCCCTTTGATCAATGATGGCCAGCTTGTTGGCGTGCACGTATTCGATCGGGTCCTCGACCGTGATCACGTGGCACCGGCGGTGATCGTTGATCCACCCGACCATGGAGGCCAGTGTGGTGGACTTGCCGCTTCCCGTCGCCCCGGTCACCAGCACCAGGCCTCGTTTCTTCCGACAGATCTCTTCCATCGTCCGGGCCGGCAGGCCGCACTCCTGGAAGTTCCGGATGTGGAACGGCAGCAGCCGGATGGCCACCCCGACCGATCCGCGCTGCACGAAGATGTTGACCCGGTAGCGGCCCAAATGCTCGAGCCCGAAGGACATGTCCAGCTCCCTCTCCCGCTCGAAGGCGGCGATCTGCTCGGGGGTCAGCAGGCTGTAAGCCATGGCGCGGCTCTCCTCCTCTCCCAGGGGAGGTCCCCCCAGGGGAATCAATTCCTCGTTGATCCGCAGCATCGGGGGAGAGCCCACGGTGAGATGCAGGTCGGAGGCGCTCTTCTCCACCATGAGCTTGAGCAATTCCTCTAAGCTGCCGTTCTTCGCCATCTAGACTGCGACCACCCTGTTCTTGCCCTGGCCCTTGGCCGACTTCACCGCCTGGGTCGCCTTGTTGAGCAGCTCCTGGGCGGTGGACCCGTCCAGGGGATTCTCGCTCACCCCGACGCAGAGGCTTACCGGCCGCGGGAGGGGCTGATTGCCGTTCAGGAAGGGGTGCTGCTCGATCGCGCCCCGGACCGCCTCCGCCAGCTCAATCGCCTCCCTCTTGTTCCTCTCCGGAAGGATCATGGCGAACTCATCGGATCCCATCCGCCCCACGCGGTCCACCTCCGTCACACGCCCCTTGAGAAGGTTCGCCACCTGGTGGAGGATTCCCTCCGCCGCCAGCCCGCCGTAGAGACCCTGGATCTGCTGGAAGTCATCCAGGTTGAGCAGCAGGAACGCGCAGGGGCGGTGGTAGCGCATGGCGCGCCGGACCTCCTCCTCCAATCGGCTCTTCATGTAGCCGGCGTTGTACAGGCCGGTCAGCTCATCGATGACCTTCAGCTCCTCCGCCCGCTTGGCCAACAGGTCGTTCTCGATGGCGATCGACACCTGCTTGCCGAACACCTTCAACAGGTCCAGGCAATCCTCGCCGAACACAAACTCCGGCTTCGCGTTGGCGGTGATGAGCAGGCCGGTCCCCTGCCCCAGCGAGACGATCGGCTGGCAGAAGGCGTGCTTCATGCCGAAGAGGCTCTGGAGGAGCTCCCCGCCGGCCGGCGCCTTGTGCTCCGAGTCCACGATGGCCGTCCGCCGCTCCTGCAGGATCTTGGCCAGCCAGGGGGCGACCACCTTGCTGCCCTGCAGCGCGATCGCCTGGTTGGGATCCGCTCCCGCCGCCGCCCGGACGACAAAATCCCCGTCCTCCGCGGAGAGCTCCAGGATGCAGTTCAGCTCCGCCTCATCCAGCTGGGTCAGCCGCTCCAGGATGAAGGTGATGATCTCCTCGATCTTGGCCTGCTGGCTGATCAGGTTGCTGACCTGCAGCAGATGGGAGAGGGTCAGGATCCGGCGGTTGATCTCCAGGTTGAGGTGCTTGGTCTGCTCACCGTACACCCGCAGCTGAGACATGTTCTCCCGGACCCGCTGCGTGATCTGGTTGAGCGCCATCCCCAGCGAGCCCACCTCGCCGCCGGCCTCCGGGCTGACGTCCACCTCCTTTTCCAGCTGGCCGGATGCGATCGCCTGGGCCTGCTCGGCCAGCTTCACCACAGGCACCACGAACCCCCGCGCAACGATGAATCCGAGGAAGGCGACCAGGGCGGCGAGCCCCACCACCAGGGAGATGTCCCAAAGGGTGTCCACGCGCGGGAAGACGTAATTGGTAACGACATACCCCAGCACCAGCAGGGGCACCACCGACATGAGGCCGAATGCCACGATCAGCTTCTCCCTCAGGCCCTGGGGCATCAGGGAGAAACTCGCCCGAGGGGATGGCGTTACCTTTGAAACTGCTCTCTCACCCATTGGTCAATCTCCTCTTTTTGAAATCGCCACTGGCGTCCGATCTTGGTTGCAGGAATAGAGCGTCGCTTGGCGAGCCGGTAGATGGTGAAGCGGCTCACCCGCATGTACTGCGCCACCTCTTCAATCGTCATGAGATGATCTGTCATGCCCATCATCCGCAAGTTTGGCTCACATCTGCTCACTTCTTCAAGGCCTTGGCAACTACTGGCGAATGTGCAAAGAGACAGATGACACCGGCCCGGAGGCGATGCTATACTGGCAGCCGCAATGGCGAAGCCGCTCATCCTCGTCGTGGACGACGAAGCGCCGGTCCGGACAACCCTCACCAAGTTCCTCCGCTCCATCGGCGTCGAACGGATCCTCGAGGCCTCCAACGGCGATGAGGCGCTGGCCCAGGTGCGCGCCAATGCCAAGGAGATCAAGCTCATCATCATGGACCTCAAGATGCCGGTGAAGGACGGCCTCAAGGCGCTGCAGGAGATCCGGGGGATCCTGCCGGGGGCCAAGGTGGTGATCCTGACCGGCTATCCCTTCTACGAGCAGGCCGACACCACGGTCCGGAAGCTGGGTGTGGTGGACTTCGTGGTCAAGCCGGTCGACCTGGACTACCTGGAGCGAATCGTCTCGGCGGTCATCAGCTAGAACCGGCCGGCTGTGCAAAAATCCACTTGGCTGGCTTAAATCTGTTTAAGCGCTTTTAAGCAGCACTCCCCGTGAATCATCGCGTTCCAACCTCAAATTTTCTAATGGGTTATGCGCATTTACCTCTTGCATTCTCCAGGCCGATCGGCCATAGTTTCAGTGTAACAGGCAGTTCAGAAGGGGCAGTGAAGTTCCCCTTCAGTATCAGGGCAAACCCACCGTAAGGTGGGGACGCAAAACTAGAGGGCCCCGCAAAGAAGTGGCGGGGCAGCCAGGTGCCGGAGAGGAAGGAGGAGAAGATGAAGCACCCGTTGTTGGGTATATATAGGAAAGCCCGGCACGGCTCTTTTTCTGCCTTCCCGGCCTCTCTCACCTGCAGCGCCTTCTTCCTGAGTCTCTTCGCTCCCTTCGCCTGGGCGGCCGACGGCGCCCTGGAAGCCCTGGAGCTGCGCTATCATGCCGAGAAGGCCATCGCCGGGGAGCGATCCTCTGAGCTGGCCCAGGCCATGCGCGAAAGCCTGCCGGGGCTCCTGCAGGAGTACCTCGCCACCCGGGACGGCTCCATCGCCCTGGATACCGTGGACGATGCCTTTGTCCAGGAACAGTTCAAGACCGCACGCGCGATGGAGGAGCCCGGGGTCGCACTCGCCCTGGATGTCTTCTCCGGACCAGGAACCGGCTATGAACATGGCCTGCGTACCTCTATTGCCCGATTGGCTGATTTCAACGAAAGGAGGGCGGGTCGAGTCTCGGAAGCGGCCTTGGATGCCCACGAGCGGGTGATGGAACGGCAGCTCGAGAAGCTGGAACAGTACCTCGCTTTGGAAGCCAAGCTCGCCAACTCCGACGATCGATTCGAGGCCGAGTCTGAACGGACAACGGAAGAGAAGGTCGACGCCGTCGTGATCAAACTCGAAAACAAGGTGGGGGCCGTGGTGGAGAAGACCGAGGCGAAGATTGAAACGATCCTCGAACAAACGGAACGAAAACTGGAAAACAATCCGGAAAAGGCCGAGACCATTGTCGAAAAAGCAGAGAACAAGATTCAGTCGGTCGTTGAGAGTGCGGAAAACAAGATCGGATTGATTGTGACCCAGGCCGAAAACAGATTGGCCTCCCTCGAGACCACCAGCTCCACCTCAGAAACAGAGACCAAGGGCGAGGGCAAGGCCAAGGGAAAGAAGTAGGAACCACCCCGCTTCAAAAACTCGCTTCAGAAGCTCAGTGTCATTCCCACCTGATGAGTCCAGTTGGTGAAGTCCAGCCGCGGGTCGTTGGAATCCTGATGCCGGTAGGTGAGGGAGTAGGACAAAGAGGCTTTTGTGGTCCACTGGTAGATGAGGGAGCCGGCGAGGGTGAGCAGGTTGTCCCGCTCCGCCACGTTGATGGCCGGCACCGACCGGGACTGGTAGTTTTTCCGCTCGTGGCTCGCGCTCAGGGTGGCGATCCACCGCGGGCCAAACACCCGGGTGAGGGATCCCCGGAAGCGGAAATCCTCCCAGTCGTAGAAGTCCTGGAAATCGTCGTTGGAGAAGTTCCGGTAGAATTCCCCCGCCAGGCGCGCAAACGTCTTCGGGAACCGAAGCCGCATCTCGTAGCTGGCCACGTGGCGCCGGTCCTCGCGGCTGAGCCCATTGATGCTGGTCTGGCTGGAATCCCTCGCCCGCCGGGTATCGTACTCCCGGTACTGAAAGAGCCACCCCGCCCGATGGGTCAGCCAGGACAGATGCGCCAAGGATACCTGAGCCCGCAGCCGCTGATCCAAGAAGGTGCTGTCCTCGTCCAGCGGAAAATAGAGCAGGGCCGCCTCGCCCCCCACCTCCAGCTGGACTCGCCGGCGCGGTTCCAGCCGCAGGATCGCCTTGCCGGTATGCGACCAGAGGTTGCTGTCCGTCAGGGTGTGAAACTCATCCCCCAGGAAATCGTAGCTCAGCTCGCCGTTCAGCCACGGGCGAAACCGGGGCCGGAAACTGATCCCGCCGCTCTGCTCGGTGAAGCTGTCCCCTTCCCGGGATCCGTCCAGATTGACGTTGCTCTCGTAGCCGTAGCCGGCTGAGGCGGAGAGGCTGAACAGCGCAGGGGCCGCAGCCCGCCGCCCCTCCAGGATCCGCTCGGCCCGGCGCTTCAGCAGCGCGATGAAGAGCTTCGCGCGGTCGGCGGCCTGCCCCTCCTTGTCCCGGAGCGGAGCCTCCTGCGCCCGGGATGCCGCCGGAGCGGCCAGAACCAAGAATCCCGCTGTCCCAGCCAGCGCGAGCAAAACGGCAAGAGGCGCTGCGGCCGGCCTCTTCATCATCCTTTCACGGGGGAAGTCGGCGCTCGATCTCCTTCTCAAGGACGCTCTCATGCCGCTGCTCCCGGGATTTCACCTCCTCTTCCAGCGGGACCGGCTTCTCGGGCCGAATGGCCGGCGGGAGGGGGCCCATCTTCCTCTCCAGAATCTCGGCCAGGCGGCCCTGCTCGGATTTAAGCTCCTCGATGCGCTTCTGAAGGCGGCGGGCCTCAGGAGCGGGCGGCGGTTCCTTCAGGCGTTTCTCGATATCCACGAGCTCCTGCTCGGATCGCTCGTAGGCCTCCACAAGCTCCAGAAGCGACGCCTCCTCCTCGGCCGGGCTCTGCGCCCATGAGCGGGTTGCCATTCCTGTGAGGAGGAGCGACAACACGACCCAAATGGTTGGACCGGTCCTGCGCATCGCCACGATTCTAGCACGCAGGGTCGCTTTCAGATAGAATGGCGCAATTGAGGCAACAGCCGGGGCGATGAAACTGCGAGGCGGGCCGCATGCCAAGCTTCTGATCACAACCCTCGGGCTTCTCGCGGTCATGACCGCGGGCTCCCTTCTGACGGTGCGCCATCACTTCGGCCACCAGCTCCGGCAGGAAGCGGCGCGGGAGATCCGGGTCGGATCCCATGTCCTGGGCTCCATCATCGAACGGTCCGGCGCGCAGCTCCTGGATCGGGGCCGGGTCCTGGCCGAGCTGCCGAGTCTCCAGCTCGCCCTCACCAAGGAGCGGCGCCAGCTCGAGCCCCTTCTGGTGGAGGTCAAGGCGGTCCGGACCGCCAACCTGCTCTGGGCCACCGACGCCTCGGGGGCCGCGCTCGCCAGCACCGGAGAGTACCCGCCCATCGGGGAGAACCTCAGCCGGCAGCCGCTCATCGCCGCGGCCCTCAAGGGTCAGCCCACGCTGGGATTCGACCTCTTCGGCGGGGAATGGTGGCTGGTCCTCTCTCTTCCGGCGAAAGAGGCGAAGTCAGGTCAGACGATCGGCAGCGTCTCGCTCGCCCTGCTCATCGGAGAGGCCTATCTTGCCCGCCTGTCGGAGCTCATCCACGCGGAGATCGGCCTCGTCTGGGGCGAGCATGAGCAGTGGTCCGAGGGATGGCCGGAAGGGGTGCGGCGGGAGGTCGCCCCCCAGCTGCTCAGGGGCTTCACCGGCAAGCCGCACGAGGCCTCCACATTCCAGGAAGGCCGGTTTCTCTGGCTGGGCCGGCCGGTCACCGGCGGCGAGCCGCCCATCGCCGCCGGCCCCATCGCGGTGCTGGGGCTTCGGCTGGACGATTCTGTCATCCGGCGAACGACCCGGGCGATCCTCTGGATCGCCCTGCTCGCCATGATACTCGGGGCGTTCCTCACCGTCTGGACCATCCGGCCGATCCTCCGGCAGCTGGAAGAATCGCAGGCGCAGCTGCTCCAGGCCCAGAAGGTGGCCTCGGTGGGCCAAATGGCGGCGGGTGTCGCCCACGAGCTGAACAACCCGCTCATGGTGATCCTCGGAAATACCCAGCTCGCCCTTCGGATGCTCGCGCGCGCCCCGCAGCCGGTCGAAAGGCTCCGGCCGGAACTTGCCGAGCTCCTGCAAGCGCTCGATCAGGAATCGCATCGGGCCAAGACGATCGTCTCCAACCTGCTCGACTTTGTCCGCGTGCGGCCGCCCGCGCAGGTGCCGTCGGACCTGCACGCCCTGTTGGAGGAAAGCCTCAAGCTCGTGGAGCACCAGGCGAGCCTCCAATCGGTCGAGGTGGAGCGGCGGTATGCGCCCGCCCTGCCCCCGGTGCTGGTGGACCCGTCTCAGATCAAGCAGGTGTTCCTGAACGTGATCCTCAACGCCGTTCAGGCGATGCCCGGCGGAGGGAGGCTGACCTTCGAGACCTCCGCCACGGAGAGGACGGTCCGCGTGGACGTGCGCGACACCGGCGTGGGGATTCCCGAGGAGCAGCTCGCCAAGATCTTCGACCCCTTCTTCACGACGAAGGACCCGGGGAAAGGAACGGGCCTGGGCCTCTTCATCTGCTACGGGATCATCGAGCGGCACAGGGGAACCCTTCGCGTCGCGAGCAAGCCCGGCGAAGGCACCACCATCACCATCGAGCTCCCCCACAAGAAGTAAGCGCCGAGCGGGCGGCGTTAGCGGCGCAGGCCCACCGAGAGGGCCATGCCGACGGCCGCCAGGCACGTCACCATCCACGACCCGCCGTAGCTGATCAGGGGAAGCGGCAGGCCGACCACGGGCGCCAGGCCGAGCGTCATCCCGGTGTTGACCACCGTGTGGGCGGCGAGCATCGTGGTCAGGCCCACCACCAGCAGCCGGCCGAAGGGATCCCGCGTCTGGAGGGCGATCGTCAGCATGCGGTGAAACAGCAGCGCGAAGAGGGCCAGGCAGAGGGTCGTCCCCAGGACCCCCCACTCCTCCCCGATCACGGAGAAGATGAAGTCGGTGTGCCGCTCGGGGAGGAAGTTGAGCTGGTTCTGCGTGCCGGCGAGCCACCCCTTTCCCCAGAGGCCGCCCGATCCGATGGCGATCTTCGATTGGATGACCGTGTAGCCGGCGCCAAGCGGATCCAGGTTGGGATTCAGAAAAACCAGGAGGCGGGACCGCTGGTAGTCGGCCAGGAAATGCCAGCCCACCGGCAGGGCGAAGAGCGCCGCACCGATCGTACCGGCCACGGCCCGCAGCGGCATTCCCCAGACGACCAGCATCCCCAGGCCGATCACGGCGAAGATGGACGCCGTCCCCAGGTTTGGCTCAAGGAAGATGAGCGCCGCGGGCAAAAGGAGCAGGAGGCCTGCACCGATCACGGTGGTCCAACGCGGTTCCAGGGCCCCGCGCTGTCCCCCCAGGAAACGGGCCAGCGCCAGGACCGTCGTGATCTTGGCAAATTCGGACGGCTGGACGGTCCATCCGCCCAGCGTCAGCCATCGCTGCGCCCCGCCCCGCTCGACGCCCAGGACCAGCACCAGGGCCAGCAGCGCCAGGTTCAGGAAGTAGAGCAGGTAGCCCCACTCCAGCCAGCGGTGGTAATCCACCGCGACCAGGAGGAAGGCCAGCGTGATGCCCAGACCCATCCACGCGAGCTGGCGGCCCATGTAGCTTACCCCGGTCGCCTGCACCTTCTGATAGGAGGCGCTGTAGAGGGCCAGCAGCCCGATTCCCAATAGGGCCAGGGCGGCCGCCAACATAACCCGGTCGATTCCTTGAGCCCACGGTCGCCGCGCCATCGCTGAGGAGCTCACAGGTACTCCATCTCCTTGAGAAGCCCCACCAGCTGTCCCGCGATCTGCGCCGGCCTTAAACCGCCCTTGCCACCGTGCTCCAGGAAGATCACGAAGCTGACCTTGGGATGGTCTGCCGGCGCGTAGCCGCAGAACCAGGCATGGGGATTCCCCTGGGGCACCTGGGCCGTGCCGGTCTTGCCTGCAACGCGCACGCCGGGCACAACCGCGAGCCGGCCTGTCCCGCTCTCGGTGTTCACGACCCTCTCCAATCCCTCCTTGATCCGGCGCAACACAGAGGGATCCAAAGGAACCCGCTCCTCCGCCGCGGGCGGCTGGGGGGCCTTTCCATCGACTTCCAGGAGGACCCTCGGCTTCAACACCTGGCCCTCTGTGGCGATGGTGTTGAAGAGGAGCAGCATCTCCAGGGGCGTCACCAGAAGCGGGCCCTGGCCGATGGCGAAGGAGACGGTGTCCCCTTCCTGCCAGGTGTGATTCAGGCTCTGCTTCATCCAGGCCGGATCCGGCACCTGGCCGCGCGCCTCCCCTGGCAGATCGATGCCGGTCGGCCGGTCCAGACGGAAGAGCCGCGCCGACTGCGCGATGCCATCGGCCCCAAGCCGCCGGCCGGTCTGATAGAAGAAGATGTTGCAGGAATGCTGGAGCGCCTCGGAAACCGTCTGCGCCTGATGGCCCTCCTCCTTCCAGCAGCGAAAGGTACCCCTGCCCAGCTTGTACTCCCCGAGGCATTCGAAGGCGGTGCCGGCGGAGATCTTCTGCTGCCGCAGCGCTTCGTACGCCACCGCCGGCTTGAACACAGAGCCCGGTGGGATCCTGGACCGCGTCGCGCGGTTGAACATCGGCTGGTCCGGATCGCGCAGCACCCGCCGGATCTCCGCGCCTCCGGAAGGATCCACGAAGGCGTTCGGATCGAAGGAGGGGGTGCTGACCAGGGAGAGGACCTCTCCCGTGGAGGCCTCCATCGCGATCAGGGCGCCCTCGCCGCTGCGAAGCAGGTCGTAGCAGAGCTTCTGAAGGCGGACGTCGATGGAGAGACGGACCGAATGCCCCCGCTGCGGCGCCAGGAATCCGATCTGCTGAACCATCCTGCCCTGGGCGTTGACCTCCACATGCAGGCCCCCATCCCGGCCTCGGAGAAAGGGATCGCACGTCTTCTCCACCCCCTCCTTGCCCACCCAGTCCCGGAAGGTGTAGCCGTAGGGCCTCAGCCGGGTCAGCTCCTCTGGTCCGATGAGCCCCAGGTATCCGACCACCGGGCCGACGGCAGCTCCGAGGGGGTAATGGCGCTGCGGGACCGGCCGGATGACCAAACCCGGCAGCCGGGTTCTCTCCTCCTCCAGGAGGAACGCCGTCTCACGCGGCAGATCCCGGACGAGAGTGACCGGAGAGAATCGGGCGACGAAGCCGCGGCGGTAGCGGCCGGCCAGCTCCTCCGCCGGCAGGCCCACCCGCTTCGAGAGCTGCCGCCACGCATCGTCCGGGTCCCGCAGCTCCTGAGGCAGGATCGCCAGCTCGAAGCTCGTGCGATCCTCCACCAGCGGGATTCCGTTGCGGTCCAGGATGTTTCCGCGGGGGGCGGGAAGATGGATGAGGCGCGACCGGTTCCTCTCCGACTTGTCGCGGAAACGGCCCCCGTGAACGACCTGGGCCGCGAAGAGGCCTGCCCAGACGATCAGCAGGCCCGCAAGGATCAGCCGTTCCAGGATCCGTATCCGCATGATCGAGAAGGGCGCAGGAGCCGCTCTACCCTCGGGAAACCCCACCAGGCCAGGCCGCCGTGCGTCGCGGCAACCAACGGAAAGAAGCCCCACGGAACCTGTCCCCAACCGGCGGAGGGATCCGCCAGGGCGATCAAGGCCAGCTGCAGGAGGTGGGCCGCCAGCGTGCCCAGGCCCACGCAGAGGAATACCGTGATCGGATCGTCCACCTCCATCGCGCGCCGGGCCCGGCTGAGGATCCATCCGGTCAGCGCGAAGATCAAGGCCCAGGTGCCGAAGAGCGCGCCGCTGGCCGCATCCCGGAGGAGCCCCAGCGCCAGGCCCCACGCCCAGAGGGATCGGACGGAGGGGGCCTTCAAACCGACGAAGAAGAGGGCCACGAGAAGGGGATCGAGGAACCACCTCAGCTCCGGCAGGATCGAGGTGATGACCAGATCGGCCGCGAGCGCGCCGGCGAGGAGGTACCCTAGTCGGTGGGGCGCCACGTCAGGACCAGGACCTCTTCGATCCGCGCCAGATCCACCGCCGGCTCAAAATCGGCCGTCTGGAACATCCCGGAAGAATCGGCCCAGGCCCTTCGGATCGTTCCGACCGGAAGCCCCTTGGGCGCAAAGCTCCTCCCGCCCGTCGTAACGATCCCCTCGCCGGGCTTCATGGAAAGATCCCCCGGCAGATAGGTCAGCACGGCATGGCCCCTGCCGACCCCCATGCACAGCCCGGAAACCCGGCTCTGGGAGAGGATCGCCGCCACGCGAAAATGGGGATCGGTGAGGGCCATCACCCGGCTGGAGGTGCTGCCCGCCTCCGTGACCCTTCCGACGAGGCCCGAGGGGGTGATCACCGCCATCCCCGGCCGGACCCCGTCGCGCGTCCCGCGATCCACCAGGAAGCCGCGCGACCACGGGCCCAGCTCCCGCCCGACCACCTCGGCCGGGATCGCCTTCCAGGAACCCTCAACGCGGAATTGGAGGAGCCGGCGCAGGCGCGCATTCTCCTCGGCCAGCTCCCGATGGGCTTCTCCATGGGCGCGCAGGGCCTCCAGCCGGATGCGCAGGATTCGATTCTCCTCCTCCCGGCTGAAGATCCCCACGACACCCGAGAAGAGCCGATCGATCCCCTGGGGAATCCAGTGGATGCCGGCGAGGATCGGCTGGACGGTATCCATCCAGCCGGAGCGGACGGCATGGACCAGCGGAGGGGGAAGAACCGGAAGCCAGAATGGGGAGGCGACGAGAACCAGAAGGACGGCTGCGCGTTCGAGCTTCTGTGAGCGGATCACGCCGGGCTGTGGAACCGGCTCCTAATTTTCGTTCCAGTGAGAAGCGGCTGCTGCGATTCTTCGGAGCGTCTTAAGGTCGCTGAGGTACTTCCCTGTGCCGAGCGCCACCGCCGTGATCGGATCGTCCGCCAGGTGGAACGGCAGGCCGGTCTCCTCGGAGAGAAGCCGGTCCATCCCCTTCAGCAGCGATCCGCCCCCGGCGAGAACCGCGCCGCGCTCGATGAGGTCCGCCGACAGCTCCGGCGGGGTGTTCTCCAGGGTGAGGCGGACCGTCTCCAGGATCTGGGAGACCGGGTCGGCCAGGGCCTCCCGGGTTTCCTCCGAGGAGATCGTCACCGTCTTGGGCAGGCCGGCCACCAGATCCCGGCCGCGCACCTCCATGGTGAGCTCCTGCTCCAGGGGGAAGGCCGACCCGATCTTCAGCTTGATCTCCTCCGCGGTCCGCTCACCGATCATCAAGTTGTACGTCTTCTTCATGTGCTGGACGATCGCCTCGTCCATCTCATCGCCACCCACCCGGATGGATTTGGAGAAGACGATGTCGGACAGGGAGATCACCGCCATCTCGGTGGTCCCGCCGCCGATGTCCACGATCAGGTTCCCGGAGGGCTCGTGGATCGGCAGGCCCACGCCGATGGCCGCCGCGACCGGTTCCGGCACCAGATGCACCTCCCTCGCCCCCGCGTGCAGGGCCGAGTCCCGCACCGCCCGCTTCTCCACCTCGGTGATCCCCGAGGGGATCGCGATCACCATCCGGGGGCGGACCACGACCCGATGGGTGTGCACCTTCTTGATGAAGTAGCGGAGCATCGCCTCCGTGACCTCGAAGTCGGCGATGACCCCGTTCTTCATGGGGCGGATGGCCAGGATCGATCCGGGGGTCCGGCCCAGCATCCGCTTGGCCTCTTCCCCGACGGCAAGAACCCCGCCGTTTGCACGATGGATGGCGACCACAGAGGGCTCGCAGAGGACAATCCCCTGACCCTTGACGTAGACGAGGGTATTGGCGGTGCCCAGATCAATTCCGAGGTCGTTCGAGAAGAGACCCAGGGCGTTACTGAGGAACTCCGTCCCCCAATGATTGTTTTCCGGCATCGGCGGGAAGACCCCTACACCGCGGTCATTCTAACAGCCGGACCCCGCGGTGTCAATGCCGCAGCGTCCCCAGCAGATCGGCGAAGCCGGGGAAGGAGATGCCGATCCATTCGCTGCCCCGGATCGTGGTCCGGCCCTGGGCCGCCAGGCCCGCCACCGCCAGCGCCATCGCGGTCCGATGATCCCCGGCGGCGTCGACGACGGCTCCGCGGAGGAGCGAGGGACCCTCCACGACCACCGTGTCCCCCTCCGAGCGGACCCTCGCCCCCATGGCGGACAGCCCCGCCTGCATCGACCGGATCCGGTCGGTCTCCTTGAACCGGAGCTCCCCTGCCCCTTCGATCCGGGTGGGCCCTTGCGCCTGAGTGGCCGCCACCATGAGGGCCGGCAGCTCGTCGATGAGCCCCGGTATCCCGGCGGAACGGACGGAGATCCCCGCGAGCGGCGCGTGAGAGACGGTCACATCCCCCCGCGGCTCCCATTCCCCCTGTCCGGCCGCGGGCTGGGATTCAACGCCGGCTCCCATTCTCTTGAGAACCCCGAGCAGCCCGGTTCGCGTCGGATTCAGCCCCACCCCGCGTACGGTCACCCGGGAGCCGGGGACCACCGCCGCCGCCACAAGAAAGAATGCCGCGCTTGAAAAATCGCCAGGAACGTCCATCGGCCGGGCGCGAAGGATTTGACCGGGCCGGAGCAGGATCCCCTTCCCCTGCCGCTCCAACCGGACACCCATATAGGAAAGCATCCGCTCGGTGTGATCCCTCGTCGGAATCGGCTCCTCGACGAATGTCTCCCCTTCCGCGGCCAGCCCCGCCAGGAGCAGCGCCGACTTGACCTGCGCGCTGGCCACGGGCAGGGTGTAGCGGATCCCGCGCAGGCGTCCGCCCCGCACCGTCAGCGGCAGAGTGACGTCATTGCGAGGACCCGAAGGGGCCGAAGCAATCTCGAACTTCGCCCCCATCCTCTCCAGCGGCTCCGTCACGCGCCGCATCGGCCTCTGCGAGAGGGAGCTGTCCCCCACGAGGGTTGCCGCAAAGGGGCATCCGGCCAGGATGCCCATGAGAAGCCGCGCGGTCGTCCCGGAGTTGCCCATCGACAGGGGCGCGGCCGGCGCCTTCCATTCCTCCCTGGGGCGGCCCTCCACCCAGCAGACATCCCCCTCGTCCCGGATCCTCACCCCCAGCGATTCCAGCGCCGCCCGGGTGGTCCTGACATCCTCCGAGTCGAGGCAACCGGTGATCGGGCTCCGTCCCTGGCTCAACGCGGCCAGGAGGAGCGCCCGATGGGAGATCGATTTGTCCCCGGGAACGGCGAGCGTGCCCTTGACCGACCGCGCCTGTTCTACCGTTAAATCCGCCATAGTTTGCTCATCCTGGGGTCAGACCCTAGAGGGTCAGACCCTAGAGGGTCTGACCCCACAGGGTTTGAAACAAAAGAGCCGTAAGCTTGAAAGTCGGCTTACGGCCTGCGATGCAGAAATCCGCGAATCGATCACGCGGATTTCAGGAAATCAGCCGAACGGCGCTGCCTTCCTGGAGCTTGCCCTTCTTCTCCTCGACCAGGACGTTCGCGGCGCAGAGGTTATCGTACAAGCGCTCCACCTCGACCGTCCCGACCTGCCGGTCCCCCTGGAGCACCGCGAACCGGCTTCCCGCCTTCACCCCATCCTTGGAACCGAGGTCGATCACCACGAAGTTGAACTCCCGGTTCACCACGAGGACCTTGCCCGCCAGGGCCTGCGGACCGGGAGCGGTCGCCGGACCCGCGCTCCCCGCCGGTCCCGCGCTCCCCGCCGGTCCCGCGCCGGGCCTGACCACGATCTGCTCCGCCTCCTTCGCGCGGGCCGCCAGCATCTCCTTGACCCGCTTCTCGAGAGCCTCCTTCGCCTGCCGCAGCGTGGTCAGCTCGTTGCTCAGCGCCTGGTAGCTCTGCTTCGCCTTGGCGATATCCTCGGTGAGGGTCAGCTTCTCCTTCCGCTCGGAATCGAGCTGGCTCTTGAACTGATTGCTTTCCCTCTGGGTCTGGGCGAGTTGGGAGGTCAGGGTCTCACGCGCCCGCTTCTCCTGGGCGAGCTGATCCGAGAGGGTCTTCGCCTGCTGGGTCAGGTCCCCCAGCTGCTCTTCCAGGGCCTGCTTGGCCTTGGTGAGCTCATCCTTCTCCTGGGTGAGCGCCTCCTTGGCCTCGGTCATCTGGCGAAGCTGCCCCTCCGTCCAGATCCTCTTGGTCCGCTCCTCGTTGCGGCCCATATAGAAGAAGGCCGCCGCCGCGACAGCGGTCAGGAGAACGATCATCAGGAGCAAAATGCTGGCCTTGGGTTTCGCCATTGGCGCACACTCTAGCAGATAAAAAAGCAATGATCAAGGGGCTAGTCCTACAGGGGCTAGTCCTCACCGGCTTTTCCCGCCGGTGAGGCCTTCCCCGCCAGGCGATCCAGATCCCGTTCGAGATCCTTCGGCAGCGGCGAGACGAACTCCACCCACCGATCCAGGTCCGGGTGCCTGAATCCGAGCCGGTGCGCGTGCAGGGCCTGGCGCGAGAAGCCGCCGGCCACTCCGTACTCCCGGTCCCCGAGGATCGGATGACCGATCGAGGCCAGGTGCACCCGCAGCTGATGCATCCTGCCGGTCTCGGGAGTCAGCTCCAGGAGCGTCGCCCGGGGAAACCTCCGCAGAACCCTGTAGCGGGTGACCGACTCGCGCCCCTCACCATACCGGACCGCCATCCGTGTCCGGCGGGTCGGGTGCCGTCCGATCGGTGCGGCGATGGTCCCCTCATCCCGCGGGACCACTCCCTGAACCACGGCCAGATAGACGCGCCGGACCTGCCGCCCGGCGAACTGCTGGCTCAGCTTCCAGTGGGTTCCGTCGTCCTTGGCGACGACCAGAAGGCCGGAGGTGTCCTTGTCCAGGCGGTGAACGAGCCCGGGCTTGACCGCGCCCCCCATGCCGGACAGCCGCGCCCCGTATCCCAGCAACGCATTGGCCAGCGTGCCGCTCGAGCGGCCCGCCCCGGGATGAACCGCCATGCCAGCCGGCTTGTCCACCACGAGGAGGAACTCGTCCTCATGCACAACCTCCAGAGGGATCCGCTCCGGGCGAAGGGTCGGGATCTCCTCCTCCGGCACCTCCACCCGGAACTCCTGGCCGGGATGGACCGGATAGGAGGGCCGCTGGACCTTCCTCTCTCCCGCCCGCACATGGCCCTGCAGGATCAGCCGCTGCAGCCGGGATCGGGAGAGGGCCGGAAAGATGCGGGCCAGATACCGGTCCAGCCGCTCGGGATGGATATGGGAAGGGACCGTGTGCCGGAGCAGCTCCATCGGCTAGCCGCCGGCGCGGCGACCCGCCATCCGGCCCAGCGCTGACCCGCTCACCAGGATGAGGAGAACGCTCGCCCACTGGAACGCCGTCCACCCCAGCGCCAGGGCGGGGTTGTCCCCGCGGAGGAACTCGATGAGAAAGCGCCAGATCCCGTAGGAGAGGCCGTAGAGCGCCAGCACGCTCCCCGGCTGCGCAGATTTCCGTCCGATCCGCCTGAGGGCAAGAAACAAGAGAAGCAGGAATGCCGCTTCGAGAAGCTGCGTCGGGTGGCGGGGCACTCCCTCGCCGGGGAACGCGACGCCCCAGGGCAGCGTCGTCGGCTTTCCGTAGCAGCAGCCGTTGAAGAAGCAGCCGATCCGGCCGAGCGCATGGGCCGCCACCAGGGGAGGGACCAGGAGATCCAGCGTCCTCCACAGCGGCAGCCGGTGCCGCACCAGGACCCATCCTGCCGCGGCCAGCCCGGCCGCAAGGCCGCCGTAGAAAACGAGTCCTCCGTGGTCCAGCCGGAGGATCTCCGGGGGGTTCTCCTGGTAAAGCTCCCAGTTCATCGCGACATAGGCCGCCCGCGCCCCGATGAGACCCGCCACCAGGGCGACCACGGTCAGCGTCTGGACCGGGCGGGCGTCCCAGCCCAGCTCCGCGGCCCGGCGGCCGGCCAGGTACAGCGCCAGGAGGAATCCCAGCCCGACGAGCAGGCCGTACGTGTGCAGGTGGACCGGGCCCCACTGGAGCAGGGTGGGATGCATCATCGAGCCCTCAGCGCCGCCGGCGGCTCATCCTGCGCCACCGTTCCCACGCCGGCCGGGCAAAGAGGAGGATGAGGACGACACTGATCTGCTGCGGAGAGGAGAGCCCCGTCCAGCCCTTCGGCATCTCCGCCCGGAGGAAATCGGTGGTGAGCCGAAAGAGCCCGTACAGCAGGCCGTAGCTGTAGAAGAGCGTCCCCGCCGGCGGATTGCGCCTCTCCCAGCGCTTGAACAGGAGAAAGAGGGCAAACAGAAAACCGGCTTCGTAAAGCTGCGTCGGATGCCGCGGCGGCAGATTGGGATCGAAGCTGACCGCCCACGGGAGCAGGGCGAATACGCCAGAGCAGCATCCGGCCATGAAGCATCCGACGCGGGCCAGCGCCTGGCCGATCACCAGCGGCGGGATCATGAGGTCCACCACCCTCCAGAACGGCAGCTGCGCCTTCCGGATGTACAGAATCCCGCAGAGGGCGGCGGCGATGACACCCCAGTAGAAGGACATCCCGCCATCGTGGACCCGGATGATCTCCTCCGTGTGAAGCCGGTAATACCCCCAGTCCTCCGCCACGTAGCCCAGGCGGGCTCCCGCGAGCCCCGCCAGGATCTGGATCCCGCACAGGAGGGTGATCCGCCATTTGGGCAAACCGAGCTGGCCGGCCCGCCAACGCGCCGCCAGGATGAGGGCCAGGAAACCGAGCAGGAAGAAGACGTAGTAGCTGCCGATCCGGTAGGGGCCGAGGGTGAAGAGGACCGGATGCATCAGCGCGCCCTCGTCAGCACCCAGGCCAGGAGGATCGCCCCGATGGTGACGCAGCTGTCGGCGACGTTGAAGACCGGCCAGACCCGGAAGTCGAGAAAATCGACTACCCCGCCGAACCGGATCCGGTCCAGGAGGTTGCTCCCCGCCCCGCCCAGGATCAGGCCGAGCCCCAGACGCATCCACCGCGTGTGGGGCCCCGCCCCGGCACGCAGAGAGGATCGCAGCAGCAGCGCCAGAAGGCCCAGCGTCACGAGGGTGACCAGCAGCCCGTACCCCTTGAAGAGCCCGAAGGCGACGCCGGAGTTCACCACCAGCGTGAGATGAAAAACGCCCGGCCAGATCGGGGTTGTGGGAACGTCCGCCAGCGTACGGAGCGCCACGGCCTTGCTGAGCTGGTCTGTCAGGAGGACGGCGAGGAGAACAACGCCCAAGCTATTCGCCGGAGGGGAGGGGCCCCGTCCGCCGACGCTTGGTCTCCTCCTTGGACTGGCACGCGATGCAGAGACCCGCATAGGGGATGGCCCGCAGCCGTTTGCGCGGGATCGGCTTGTCGCAGAGGGTGCAGTCGCCGAAGCTCTTTTCCTTGATGCGCTTCAAGGCCTCGTCGATCTCGTACAGGATCTGCTGGGCGTTGGAGGCCAACCCCAGCGAGAACTCCCGGTCGTAGCTGTCCGTGGCGATGTCGGCCATATGGAGCGTGTATCCGGACAGATCCCCGGAGGCCTCTCGTTGAGATTGGCTCAGGGTGTCCTGCTCGATGTGCTTGACCGCCCGCAGGATCTCCTCCTTCTTCTTGAGGAGGAGCTTCTTGTATCGGTCCACTTCCAGCTTCGTCATTTTAAACGGTGAGTATACCACATCCGCACCACCCCGACGCAGCGCTCGCACAGCGTCGGATGCTCCTCGGAACGCCCCACCGTGGGCAGCCGTTTCCAGCACCTCTGGCATTTCGCGCCGGCGGCCTTCTCCACCCGCAGGGCGGCGGCCCCCGCCCCTGCGCCCGCGCGGGATCCGCCCAGGCGGACCGCCGAGACCACGCAGGCGTCCGCGAAGTCGTTCAGGCGGGCCCGCAGAAGCCCGTCCATCCCCTCGTTCCCCGTCCGGATCTCCAGCTCCGCCTCGAGCGCGTCGCCGATCCGCCCGCCCTCGCGCATCTCCTCCAGGGCCTTCATCGCCTGATCCCGCAGCGCCAGCAGCCGGTTCCAGACCCCCTCCGCCTGCTCGTCCCGGGGGATCCGGCCGGCATCCGGCCACGCCTGCAGGTGCACCCCCTGGTACGACGGTCCTGAGGCCCCTTCGGTACGTCGTACCGAAGGGGGAAGCGAGCTCCACGCCTCCTCGGCAGTCGCCGGAAGGATCGGCGCCGTACAGAGCACCAGCGCCCGCGCGATCTCGAACAGGGCCGTCTGCGCCGATCGCCGCCGGGGATCGTCCTGGGCGCTGGCGTACAGCCGGTCCTTGATCACATCCAGATAAACGTTGGAAAGCTGCACCGTGCAGAATTCGTGCACCGCCTTTGAAACGCGGTGGAAGGAAGAGGCACGGTAGGAATCGGTCACCTCCTCCACCAGGCGCGAAAGCTGGCAGAGGATCCATCGGTCCAGCTCCTCCATCCGTGCCGGCGGCACCGTCATCGCCGCCGGATCGAAGTCGCCGATGTTGGCCAGGCAGAAGCGCAGGGTGTTCCGGATCTTGCGGTACACCTCGGCCACCTGCGTCAGGATCTTGGACGAGAGGCGGACATCCTCCCGGTAATCGGAGGAGGCCACCCAGAGCCGGAGGACGTCCGCCCCGTACCGGGCGATCACCTCCTGCGGCGCGATCACGTTGCCCAGCGACTTCGACATCTTCCGCCCCTCTCCATCCACCACGAAACCGTGGGTCAGGACCGAGCGGTACGGCGCCTGGCCGGTGAGCGCGAGCGCGGTGATCAGGGAGACCTGGAACCAGCCCCGGTGCTGGTCCGAGCCCTCCAGGTAAAGATCGGCGGGAACCGACAATCCCTCCCAGCGGGCCAGCATCGCCTGGTGGCTCACCCCCGAATCAAACCAGACATCCAGGATGTCCGTTCCCCGCTCCCATTCCCGCGCGCCGCAGCGGCAGGCCGGGCCAGCCGGAAGCCAGCGCGTGACCGGCTCTGTGAACCAGCGGTCGCTGCCGGCCGGCTCGGCCTCCACCGCGCGGGCGAACGCCTCAATCACCCGCGGATCCAGCATCCCCTCGCCGCACTTGCGGCAGATCACCGCGGGGATCGGGATGCCCCACAGCCGCTGGCGGGAGAGGCACCAGTCCGGCCGGGATTTCAGCATGCCGATCATCCGCTCCTTGCCCTCCGGCGGGATCCAGCGCACCTGCGCCTCCACCGCCTCCAGCAGCCGATCCCTCAGCCGGTCGTGCTCCACCCGGAGGAACCACTGGTCGGTCGCCCGGAAGATGATGGGCGTGTGGCAACGCCAGCAGTGCGGGTAGGTGTGCCCGATCCGGCCCTCGCGGATGAGATGCCCCGATTCCTTGAGCCACCGCACGATGCCCTCGTTGGCCTGCTGCACCTGCCGGCCGTTGAACCGCGCCGCCTCCTTCGGCAGCCCCGCGAACTGCCCTTTGGCGTCCACCGGGGCCAGGACCTCCAATCCGTACTTCTTGCCGGTCAGGTAGTCCTCCGCTCCAAAGCCGGGGGCGGTGTGCACCAGACCCGTCCCCTCCTCCGCGGAGACATAGTCCGCCAGGACGACCTTCCCTGTTCGCGGGATCAGGGGATGCCGATACTCCAGCCCCTCCAAGCTCTTCCCGCGGACAACCTCTTCCAGCTTCCACGAAGTGGCCGCACCCGCCAGCTCCTGCTGCATGGACTCCGGAAGCTTGGCCAGGGTAAGCCACCGCTCATTGGGACCGACACGGCGCCAGGCGTACTCGTACTCCGGGTGAACCGCCACGGCAACGTTCCCCATGAGCGTCCATGGAGTCGTCGTCCAGATGATCAGGAAAACGCCGGTGATGTCCCGGTCAGCCGGCAACCTCAACCTCTTCACGGACCCCGGGGTCAGCTCGAACTTCACGAAGACGGAGGGCGAGGTGTGCGGCTCGTACTCCACCTCCGCCTCGGCCAGCGCCGTCTCGCACGACCAGCACCAGTTCACCGGCCGCCGGTCCCGATAGACGTACCCCTTCTCCACCAGGCGGCCCAGCGCCCGCAGCGCGGCCCCCGCGTAGCCGGGCTCCAGCGTCAGGTACGGCCGTTCCCAGTCGCCGATGCAGCCGAGCCGCTTGAACTGCTCCCGCTGGATGCGGACGAATTTCCGCGCGTACTCCCGCGCCGCCTTGCGGAACTCCACCACGTCCACCTGGTGCTTGGTCACCTTCAGCTCCTTCATGAGGGCGTATTCAATCGGCAGCCCGTGGCAGTCCCAGCCGGGAACGAACGGAACGCGCTTGCCCTGGAAGCTCTCGAAGCGGACGATGATGTCCTTGAGCACCTTGTTGAGCGCATGCCCCATGTGGATGTCGCCGTTGGCGTACGGCGGGCCATCGTGGAGGAGGAAGGTCCCCTGGGGCGAGGGGCGACCCAGCATCTGGGCATAGAGCCGCTCCCGATCCCAGCGCTCCAGGATCGCCGGCTCGGTCTGGGGGAGATTCGCCTTCATGGCGAAGCTCGTCTTGGGAAGATTCAGCGTCGACTTGTAGTCCATGGGAAGGGACTAGATCCGCTCGATCACGCGCCCGATGAGGGTGGTGAGCAACGGCTCGGCCTTTTCCGCGACCTTCAGGATCTCCTCCAGTGTGGCGGGCTTGAGCGTTTCCGGGATGCAGACGTCGGTGATGCAGCTGACCGCCAGGGTGCGCATCCCCCCATGCACCGCCACCAGCACCTCCGGCACGGTGGACATGCCCACCGCATCCGCCCCGATCCCCCGAAGGTAGCGGTACTCCGCCCGCGTCTCCAGGTTCGGGCCGGTCACCGCCACGTAGACGCCCCGGTGCAGCGGGATCTTCTCCTCGGTCGCGATCGCCTGCGCCAGCCCGATGAGCTTGGCGTCGTACGGAGCCGACATGTCCGGGAAGCGGACCCCCATCCGCTCGTCGTTGGGCCCGATCAGGGGAGTCGCCCCCATGAGGTTGATGTGGTCGTCAATCAGCATGAGGTCCCCCGCCGCGAACTTCGGATTCAGCCCGCCGGCGGCGTTGGAGACGATCAGGATCTCCGCGCCGAGGGCCCGCATGATCCGGACCGGGTAGGTCACCTCTTGGGGCGAGTACCCCTCATAGCAGTGGAACCGGCCCTCCATCACCACCACCGGCTTGCCCCCGATCCTGCCGAAAACGAGCTGGCCCTTGTGCCCTTCCACCGTCGAGCGGGGAAAGTGGGGAATCGTCTCGTAAGCAATGGGGCTTGCCCCCTCGATCCTCTCGCCCAGCCCGCCCAGCCCGGTGCCCAGGATCACCCCGATGCGCGGCGAGGCCTCCACCCGGGTGCGGATCGCCCGCACCGTTTCCTGAATTCTGTCCCACAGGCTCATGCCGTCTGCCGTCATCCCGTCACCTCGGCCACTAAGCCGTCAGGCACACACCCTCCGCCGGTCAGCGCACCGGAGCCGAGCCGCCGTTTCATCGAAGCCGCAGCGAAAGATCGACCAGCGTGCGAACCAGGAAGGTCTGCGCCACCTGGAGGACGAGGATCGCCGCGATCGGAGAGATGTCGAACATGCCGATGGGAGGGATCACCCGCCGGAAGAGGGCCAGGTACGGCTCCGTCGCCTGCGAGAGGAACCGGACGATCGGATTGAAAGGATCGGGGCTGACCCAGCTCAGGAGCACGCGGATCACGAGCATCCAGAAATAGATCGTCAGCCCCGCGTGGACGAGCTGCGCCAACGCCTGAAGGAGGTTTCCCAGGATGAACATCCCTAGCGGCTTCGCTCCTTGAGCATCTTCAGCGGCTGAGCGCCTTCGACCTTCGGGCTGCCGCCCGGATCCCCGCCCCCAGGATCCGTCCCAGGCCAGCCCGCGTGAAACAGCGAAAAGCGGCCTCTGTGGTACCCCCTTTCGAGGTCACCCGGGCACGCAGGGCCGCAGGATCCGGCTCCGACCGGGCCAGGGCGGCCGCCCCTTCGGCCGTCGCCAACACGAGCTCCCGCGCCGCGGTCGGCGACAGGCCAAGCCCGACGCCGGCCCGGATCATCTCCTCCATGAGGAAGAAGAAATAGGCCGGCCCGGACCCGCTCACCGCGGTCACCGCATCCATCCAGCGCTCGGGAACCCGCACCACTCGCCCGACGCTGCGAAAGAGCGCCTCGGCGATCGTCAGGTGCTGCCGGCCAGCCCCCCGCCCTGCGGCCACGGCGGAGATTCCCCTGCCGACGAGGGCGGGGCTGTTTGGCATCACCCGCACCACCGGCACCCGGTCGCCCAGCCCCTTCTCGATCCGGCCGATCCGGACCCCGGCCGCGATGGAGATCACGAGAGGCCGGTGCCGCAGATGCGGCCGGATCTCCTCCAGCACCACCCCCATCTGCTGCGGCTTGACCGCGAGCAGGATGACGTCGGATCCCTCGGCCAGCTTCCGATTGGACCGGGCCGGCCGGATCCGGCAGGAGCGGACCAGCCCCCGCAGCTTCGCGGAGTCCGGGTCCCATCCCAGGATCCGCCGGCCGGGCACGAACCGGCAGGCCAGCATTCCCTGAATGAGCGCCCGGCCCATGTTCCCGCATCCGATCACGCCGACGGAAAAGCTCTCCCTGCGATGCCGTGAAAGCGGCCGAAGCAATCTCACCTCTCCCCTCCGAAGAGCGCGGTTCCCACCCGCACCAGGGTGGCTCCTTCCTGAACAGCCACCTCGTAATCCTGGCTCATCCCCATCGACAGATCCAGTCGCACCCCAAGCTCCCGTTCCAGTGCATCCCGCAGCTCCCGCAGCCGACGGAAGACAGGCCGTGAAGACTCCGGATCCTCGCTGAAGGGGGCCATGGTCATGAGCCCCTTCCACTCCAGGTGCTCGCCCTTCTGAATCGCCTCGGCCAGGCCCCGCGTTTCTTCGGGCCGGCACCCGTGCTTTGTCGCCTCCCCGGAGACGTTCACCTGGATGAGAACCTTCAGCGGCGCTCGGCCCGGTTTCCGCTGTGCCGTCTGCCGCTCCAGCATTTCAACCAGTTCCGCCGAATCCACCGAGTGAATCCAATCGAAGAGCTCGACCGCGAGCTTGGCCTTGTTCCGCTGCAGGTGCCCGACGAGGTGCCATCCGAGATCGCGGAGTGAGGTCCATTTCCCCTGGGCCTCCTGCACGCGGTTCTCGCCGATCTCCGTCACCCCGCAGGCGATCGCTTCCCGGATCCGATCGACTGGAACCCCCTTGGTGACGCACACCAGCGTCACCCCTGCCGGATCCCGCCCGGCCGACCGGGCCGCCCGGGCGATCCGAGCCCGGACCCGCTCCAGGTTCTCCTTGATCACAAACTGGCTATTACAGCACGCCCCCTCTGGACTGTCAACGCGAGGCGTGATAAGTTGGCCTCGTGAAGGCCGCAGTGTATCGAGGAGCCAACGACGTCCAGCTGGAGGAGCTCCCCGTGCCGGAGATCGGCCCGGGGGAGGTTTTGCTCCGTGTGGAGGCCTGCGGGCTCTGCGGAACTGATCTCAAGAAGATCGCCCACGGGGACCTGCCCCCACCCCGAATCTTCGGGCATGAGGTGGCCGGCCGGGTGGCCGCGGTGGGACCCGGCGTCCTGGATTGGAAACCGGGAGACCGGGCCGCCTTCTTCCATCACATCCCCTGCCGGCGCTGCGACCTCTGCCGCGCGCAAGCGTACGCCCAGTGCCCGCAGTACCTCCGGGTGGGCACCACCGCCGGATTCGAGCCGGCGGGCGGCGGGTTCGCCGAGTTCGTGCGGGTCATGGACTGGATCGTCCGGGAGGGACTCATCCGCATCCCCGACGGCGTCGACCCGGAGGAGGCGGCCTTCGTGGAGCCGGTGAACACCTGCCTGAAGGGAATCCGGCGGGCGGGGCTCGCCCCCGGGAAGTCGGTGCTCCTCTTCGGCTCCGGCCCGATCGGGCTTATCCTCCTGCAGCTCGCGCGGCTGGAGAAGGCGACTGTATTCGTCACTGACCCCATCCCGGAGAGGGCAGAAATGGCGCGCAGACTGGGAGCGGAAGCAGCCGCTCCCCCGCGTGGGGTCGATGTGGCTCTCGTGGCCACTGCCTCCCCTGGGGCGATCCAGGCAGCGCTCGATGCGGTTCGGCCGGCCGGCCGGGTCGTCCTGTTTGCCCAGACTCGCGTTGGGGAAAAGGTGCCCGTGGATGTCGGCCAGATCGGCAAGCTGGAGAAGGATCTCATTGGAAGCTACAGCGCCTCCGTGGACCTGCAGGAGGAGTCGGCCCGCTTGCTCTTCAACAGGGCCATCCAGGTCAAGCCACTCATCACCCACCGATTCGGGCTGGAGCGAATCCGTGAAGCGATTGACGTGGCCAACCGGCCTTCCGCCCAGTCCCTGAAGGTCTTCCTCGAACTTGGGGACGCTCCACCTTGGGACACACTGGCTGGAGGAGTGTCCCAAAGTGGAGCGTCCCCCCGCTCCCGATGAAGGCGGCCGTTCTCTACGGCAAGGAGGACGTCCGGCTGGAGGAGGTGCCGCTTCCATCGCCGGCAGCCGGCGAGGTTCTCCTCAAGATCGGGTCGGCCCTGACCTGCGGGACGGATCTGAAGGTTTTCCGCAACGGCTCGCATGCGCGGATGATCAAGCCCCCTGCCCTTTTTGGCCACGAATTCTCCGGGACCATCGGGGCGGTCGGACCCGGGGTCTCCTCTTGGAGGAAGGGGATGCGCGTTGTCGCCGCCAACTCGGCCCCCTGCCGCCGCTGCTTCTTCTGCCGGAAGGATCAGCCGAATCTGTGCGAGGACCTTCTCTTCGTCAACGGCGCCTATGCGGAGTACCTGAAGATTCCGGCGCGGATCGTGGAGGAGAACCTGCTCGAGATCCCGGAGGGGCTCTCCTTCCAGGCCGCGGCACTCACCGAGCCGCTGGCCTGTGTGCTGCGCGGTTGGCAGGCCCTTCAACCGAAGCGCTCCGAGAGCGTTGCCATCCTCGGGGCGGGCCCGGTCGGCCTCCTCTTTACCCAGTTGGCCGCACAGGCGGGGGCCCAGGTGATCGTCGCCGGGAAGGGAGAGCGCCGGCTGGAGATGGCCCGCGCGTGCGGCGCGGAGGCGGTGGCGGACATCTCCGGGACAGCCGATCCCGTGCAGCTCATCCGCCAGGCCACGGCGGAGGGCCGCGGGCCGGACATCGTCATCGAGGCGGTGGGCCGCCCGGCCGCCTGGGAGCAGGCGATCTCCCTGGTGCGGCCCGGCGGGAGGGTGCTGCTCTTCGGCGGCTGCCCCGCCGGCACAAGGATCGCGCTGGACGCTCCGCGGATGCATTACGGCGAGCTCACCCTCCTCTCCACGTTCCATCACACCCCTGACGCGATCCGGAAGGCGCTGCGTCTCCTGGCCGACCGGACGGTGCGGGCGGAGCCGATCGTGACACGCAGCGTTCCCCTCGACGACCTGCCGGCGATCCTCCGGCAGATGCTGGACGGCCAGGACGCCGTGAAAACGGCCGTCGTGCCATGAGACTTGGGGCGGCTTTGAGGATCTGCTCTTTCCTGCCGACTGCGACCGAGATGCTGTACGCCCTGGGGCTGGGCCGCTCGGTGGTCGGCCGAAGCGAGCACTGCTCCTACCCTCCGCAGGCCCGGCAGAAACCGGTGGTAGTCTCCAGCCACGTCAAGAAGGTGGCGCGCCAGGACTCCCTTGCCATTCACGAGGCGGTGCTGAAACTCCGGGAGCAGGGGGTCCACCAGTTCGACGTGGACCTGCGCACCTTAAGGCGCCTTAAACCGGACCTGGTGGTCACGCAGAATCTCTGCTCGGTCTGCGCCGCTTCCCACCCGGAGGTCTCGGCCGCCCTGCAGCATCTGGCCATCCGCCCGCGGGTCCTGACCCTGCAGGCACAGCGGTTTGATCAGCTCTTCGCGGAGCTGAGGCACCTGGCGACCCTGACCGGCCGCCAGACTCAAGCCGACCGGCTCATCGGAAAGCTGCAGAAGCGGATCGAGGCCGTCCGGGAGCGGATCGCCTGCGCCGCGCACCGCCCGCGCGTCTGGTGCTGCGAGTGGCTGGAACCCCTCATGGCAGCGGGTCACTGGATTCCGGAGATGGTGCAGTGCGCGGGCGGAACCGATGGGCTGGGAACCGCTGGGGCCAACTCGGCGTGGCTCGCGTGGGAGCGGATCCGGGCGTACAACCCCGAGGTGATCGTGGCAATGCCCTGCAGCTACTCGATCCGGCAGACGCTGAAGGAGAAGAGGCGCCTCACCCGGCGGCCCGGATGGAAATCCCTCGCCGCCGTCCGGCGCGGGCGCGTCTTCGCCGTGGAGGGGGCCACCTTCCACCACGCCGGGCCGCGCCTCGTGGACGGGGTGGAGCTCTTGGCCCACCTGCTCCACCCGGAGCTTGTCGCCGCCGGCCGGCACCGCCGCCGCTTCCAGCCCCTCGCGTAGCTCAGCCAGCGTCCTGCAGGTCGCCAGACACGCGGGAAACGTCGAGGGTGATCCGCAGCGCGTGGGATGAGCGGAGGTGAATGCGGGCTCCCTCGCCGGCCGGTTCGATCTGCAGCAGCCCGCCCTCCGGCGGCCGGACGTCCACCTCCTCTTGGATGGAGATGCCGCGCACATTCTGCACCGTGAGGCGGCAGGGAATCCAGCCGGTGCGGCTCCTTCGGAAGAGCCCTCCCGCCTGCAGAGGGTCCGCCGGAGGGCGGGCGGTCTCCAGCACAAAGCTGCCTCCCTCCGGCGACCAGCG
Source organism: uncultured Planctomycetia bacterium (assembly GCA_964372395.1). Classification (GTDB taxonomy): domain Bacteria; phylum Omnitrophota; class Gorgyraeia; order 1-14-0-20-64-10; family 1-14-0-20-64-10; genus CAYFHV01. The sequence continues at coordinate 57,863 of CAYJQV010000002.1, forward strand.
GATCTCCCCCCGCTCAAAATCCGACTCGGCGAGAAGCTCCGCGATCCTCTTCAGCTCATCAATCGTTTGGAATTGCACGCGGCCTGATTCTCCGATAGACTATGCCCCATGAAGCCACTGCGCTCCTGCAAACGGCTGGCGATGAGGGGCTTTCTGAGTCTCCTGCTCCTCTTCTTCGCATTCCCCTCTCCTGCTCAGGCCGGAGGGCGAGTCGGCAATCCGGTCACCAAGCTCACCCGCGGGATCATCAACGTCACGACCGGCTGGCTGGAGCTGCCGATCCAGATCGCCAAAAACAGGGATGAGACCTTCCTGCTCTGGATCCCCCACGGCATCTTCCAGGGCCTCATGCAGGGTGGAACCCGGACCTTTCTCGGCGCGTGGGACATCATCACCTTTCCGGTCGCCCCGTACGATGCCCCGCTGCTCGAGCCGGACACCCTGATCGCCCCGAGGCGCCCGCCCCGCCCGCCAGACACCGAGGTGGCGGCTTCACCGGCTTCACCCCGCTAGCTCTCCCAGATCCAGCAGCATACACTTCACGGCGCCGCCGCCCTTCTCGAGAAACTCTGAGACGTCCACCGGGCAGGGGATCACACCCCGGCCGCGGATCTCGGCGTACAGCGACTGGCCCAATCCATCCGGCATGAGCAGCACGCAGACCGTCTCCCCAAAGTAGCTGCGCTTCACCTGAAAGCTGTTGGCCGCAAAACGGCAGGCGTCCTCCTCCGAGAGGAGAACGAGCCGGCTGCCGAAGCGGTAACGCAGCGTGGTCTGCGCCGCCGAGGTGAGGCCCGCCAGGTAAGCCAGCAGGAACTCCCGGTGGGGCCCGAAGGGGCAGAGCACGGTGTCTCCGTGGTAATAGGCCGGATCGGACAGCTCCAGCGGGACCACCTCCCGGGGGTGAACGATCCCTTCCAGGGCGCGGCGCGCCTTCAGATCCGATCGGAACCCGAAGCTCCAGCGGACCGGCGGCCAGCCCAGCCGCACCCGTCGTCGAGGGGGAAAGACCCTGCCGTGGGTGAACAGGTACAGCTCCTTCGAGGGATCCCCGGAGGGATGTCCCACCGGGATGAAATCGGCCTCTCCCTCAAAAGGATGCTCGGCGGGAAGGTCTCGCACCTCCAGGCCCAGGCCCTGGAGAAACGCCCGGTAATGCGGCAGCTCCCCTGCACGAGCCGGGTTGAGCCGGCTCAGATAGAAGCTCTTCCCGAACCGGAACCCGGCGTTCGCCGGGAAGACGGTCCCCGGCTGCTCCGCAACGGCCGGAAGGAGCTCGACCCGGACCCCGTGGCCTTCCAGCGTGAGCTTGAGCTTCTCCCACTGGGCGCGGGCGATGGGTCCATGCACCCGCTTGAGGCGCCCCCATCGGTCCCGCGTGTGGGGATTCAAGCCGGCCTGGATCCGGAAGCTGGCGGGATCGCCCAGGAGGACCGTCTGCGCCATTCTTCAGAAGGGGTAGCTTCGCTTCTTCAACGGACGGGAATCGGACAGGACCGCCACCGGGACGGTGCAGTAGTACGGGGAGAAGAGGCCCGCCGGCCTGAACGATCCGCTGGCCTTGGTCCCTCCGAAGGGAAGCTTGCCGGTGGAATGGATCGTCCCGCGATTGAGGTTCACCATCCCGGTGTCGATCTGCGGCAGCAGCCGCTCGAACCGGCTGCGGCTGGCCGTGAAGAGGGCGGTGATCAGCCCATAGGGCACCTCGTTGTTCAGGGCCACCGCCTCCCGCTCATCCTCGACCAGGTAGATCCCGACTGCCGGCCCGAAAACCTCTTCCCTGCGGAAGCGGATCGAGCGATTCCTCCGGGGATTCCTGCAGAGATAGATCCCGGGCGTCACATAGTAGCCGCGCCGTCGTCCCCACCGGCCAGGGGCCTTGCCGGCGCGCAGCGTCTCGAACCCCTCCTCCTGCGCCCATTCGACGTACCGCTGGAACTTGGCCACACCGTCATGGCTGATCAGCGGCCCCATCACCACCCCCGGCTCGAGCGGGTATCCCACCTTGATCCGGTCCGCCGCCTCGAGGAAGCGGGCGAGAAACTCTTTCGCTGCGGGCCGCTCCACGATGATCCGGCTCGTCGCGTTGCAGCGCTGGCCCGCCATTGAGAAGCAGGAGAGGGCCGCCTCCCGTGCCGCCAGATCCAGCGGCGCGTCCCGGAGCACCAGCGCCGCGTTCTTGCCGCCCATCTCCAGCGCCAGGCATTTCTGCGGCTCATCCACCGTGGCCTTCCTGATCGCCTGGCCCGCGGCGGTGGAACCGGTGAAGAGCACGCCGGCGATCCTCGGATCACGCACCAGCCGGGCGCCCGCCTCCGGGCCCCCTTGAACCAGATTGAACACCCCAGCCGGGAATCCGGCTGCATCCAGGCATTCGGCCAGCGCCTGACCGGCGAAGGGGGTCTGTTCCGACGGCTTGAAGACCACGGTATCACCGACCAGGAGCGCCGGGATGATGTGGCTGCCCGGCGTATGCACCGGAAAGTTGAAGGGCCCGATCACTGCCAGGGCACCGAGGGGCCGCCAGCGGCATTCCCCGCGAACCCCGCGCTCCACCTCGACCGAGAAGGAGCGGACCAGCTTTAATCCCCGCTCGACCATCTCATCCACCTTCGACACCAGCCGCTCCACCTCGCGCGTCGCCTCCCCCAGCGGCTTGCCCGCCTCCCGGGCGACCAGTTGGGCGAAGGGCCCCAGCCGTTGCTTCAGGACCTTCTGGAACAGCCGCATCCTGGCGATCCGCTTCGCCAGAGGCGTCTGACTCCACGCGGGGAAGGCCCGGCAGGCGCTCTCCACCGCCGGGTCCGTCGCCCCGGGGTCGGCAATCACCTGCCCCACCGGCTCCATCAGATCTCCCGGGTCCTCGCTGATCAGCTCGGTCCCCCGCCTGGGCCGGACAAACCGACCCCCGATGTAGTTGCCCCTAAAGAGGACTGACATGAACCGAATCTCCCTCTGAAGCCCGCAGCAGCCCACTCGCCGCCCGATTCATTCGCCAGCGCGCGCCGGCCCACCGGCCGCCGGCCAGCACCGCACGGAAGGTTCCACCGGCCTCCGTGCCCACCAGCGCCAGCCGCTGCGCCGCGGCGCGTGGCGGGGCTTCCTTGAAGCTTTCATCCGGGGGAGTCCCGCGTAGCGGGGCTTCCGCCAGCCGGCCTCTGCGCGCCCGGCGCACCATCGCGATGGCCCGCAGCGGCGCCGAGTAGTACGGCCCGCCGTCGAACGGCTCGATCTGGCGCAGGCGCCGGAACCCCTGCCGCTCGGCCATCCGGACGGCATGCTTCGCGGCGGGATGAACCGCCCCGATCGCCCTCCGGACGTGCCGCGGCAGCAGCGCGCAGTAGATCGGCTCCCTGGGGAGGAGACTCCGGATGAACTCCTTGTTCTCCACGCTCAGCCGGTCGGCGCGATGATAGGGCAGGCCTGTGAAGACCCGGCCGACCGCCTCCCAGAAGGGGCTCTGCCCCCCCGCCCCCATCGCTCCCCGGTATTCGATCAGCACCTTCCGCTCGAAGCGCTCCGGATGGATCGCCATATAGAGGAAGCGAGCCATGGCGATCTGAAGCCCGCACCGCTCCGGATGCCGCCGGAATCCCGGCAGGAGCACCAGTCCCCCGATCTCCGTGGGGCCGTCCTCCGTCCATTTCATCCGAAGCACTTCATGGCTCCTGCGGATCGGCAAGGTCCGGCTGGCCTTCCGAACCCGCTCCTGCGCGAGCCACAGATGCGGACGACCCCGCGTGCCGTGCTTGGCCATGATCAGCGAGCAGCCGACGATTCTCCCGGCGCCGGGACCCCTGCGGGCACCTGGCACCGATTCCAGAACAAAGAGGTACTTTGCCTGTCCCTTGCGGATCCTGCCGCGGAATGACGCCCGCGAAATCTGCAGAAGCCGGCGGACATAGCGCCGGTCCGCGGGAAGGTTGTAGGAGTCGAGGAGGCGGGCCAGCGCAAAGACGCCGTGAAAATCGGCGGGCCCCGCCTCCCGGATCACAAACATGCCCGCTCCAGAAACGCCCGATAGAAGCGGACCGCCTGCCGCAGCTGCTTCAGGGGGACTGCCTCGTTCGGCCGATGGATGTTGCCGCGGGCCCGGCCCGGCCCGACGACCAGCGATGGGATCCCCACCCTGCCGTACAGCCCGGCCTCCGAGCAGCCGGCCTTCGCCTCCACCCGGACGGGGATGCGGGCCTGCCGCAGCGCGGCGCGCGCCAGGCGAATGAGCGGCGAGCCGGCCTCAAGATCGAGGGGCGGGTTGTCCCTCTCCAGGCGCCACTGCCAGGCCGGGCCCGGTGGACCCAGCCTTTTCCACCAGCGCTTCTCCAGATTCTTCATGAGGGGGCCGACGGACTGACCGGGCAGGGGACGCAGATCCATCGTGAGCGCCCATCCCTCTTTCCTCTGCTTGAAGCCCGTCAGACTGGTCGTCAGCGTGGGCGGATGGAACGCCCCATCCCGCGCCCTCTGCAGCGGGGCCACGGCCGCCCGAAAGATCCCCACCGCCTCCACGGCCTCCTCCCAGCGAAGGGTCGGATACCAACCCGCCTTCACCCGCTCCGCCCGGACCCTGGCCCTGGCCTTCATGATCCAGGGCTCCTTCGGCCGGTCCCCCAGGGAGAGACGGATGGTGCAGGAAGCCGGGATCATGTTGTGCCCCTCGCCACCTTCCCAGGAGAGGACCATCACCTTGCCGAATCGCTCGCGGCACCCCTGCAGGAGCTCGAGGCTCTGATCGATGGCATTCTCTCCCAGCTCCGGCGTGCTCGAGTGGCAGGCGCGGCCCTGGAAGGAGATCTCGTACGCCCACTGCGGTTTGTCCGGCCGGTAGAGCCCCCGCGACCTGAAGGTGAGTTCCAGGACCGCCAACCCCTTGTGCCGGTTGACCAGGGCCAGCTCCGTCGGCTCCCCCACGAGGGCCATCTCCGGCTTCGGCAGATCCCCCTGGCAGAACCGGGCCGCACCGCGCAGGCCGGATTCCTCGCCGAACGTCCCCAGGACCAGAAGAGGCCGCTTGAGCTGAGAGGGCTTCACCCCTCCCAACGCCGCCAGCTTGCACAAGAGATCCAGCTTTGCATCCGCCGCGCCCAGTCCGTACAGGAGCTCACCGCGCCGGGTGAGTTTCCAGGGATCGCCGCCGGTCCGGTTCCACGATCTGCGGTCGCCCGCCGGCACCGTGTCCAGATGGCTTGCCCAGAGGACCGGCCCGCCTGCCTTCGTCGCACGGCCCATCAGCCCAAGCACGTTCATGAACAGAGTGCCGCCCGCGCGCGCCTCCTGATACGACACCTCCAGCCCCAGACGGCGCATCAGATTTCCCACGTGCACCGCAATCTCCGCGTTGCTGGACCAGGTGACGGTGTCGAACCGGATCAAGCGCTTCGCTTCAGCGACCAGATCGAAGGGGAGGGCCATACCTCACTCATCATCCCATCCACGCCGAGCCGGGCGTACGACTCAAGCTCCGACGCGGCTCGGACCGTCCAGACGAACAGCTCCATCCCCGCCCGCCGGAGCTCGGCCACGGTTGCGGGATGAACCCGCTCCTTGCAGGCCGCCAGGCCGGTCAAACCGAGGCGGCGGGCCGTGCGGACACGCGCGGGGGTGAGAGAATCCCGGAACCCGGTCACCCAGTAAAGCGGATGCCCGGCCGGCAGGAGACGCCTCCAGCGCCGCAGGCCCGGGATCGTGCCCGACAGGATCCTCACCCGACGAAGCCAGCGCGAGCGGCGAAGCACCGCCAGCAGATCCTCCTCCTCACCCTCCACCTTGACGTCCAGGAAAAGCCCAAGCCCCCTCGCCCGGCACCAGCCTGCCAGCTCTGAAACCCGCGGGATCCGCGGATCCAGTTTCTTCAGGCGCCCCCAGGGAATCCCCGCCAGCCGGCCGGAGCGGCCGGTGATCCTCCGGAGCGTCGTGTCGTGGAAAACCACCCAGACCCCGTCGGAAGTCCGCCGGGCATCCGCCTCCACGAAACGCGCACCGCGCGCCGCCGCCTGTCGGAACGATGCCATCGTGTTCTCCCCGGCGTGTCTCGGATCGCCCCGATGCGCCACCAGCAGCGGAGCCTTCATCGCTCCGGCTGAAACCTTGCGCTCATCGGCCCCATGATATCATACCCGCATGCGACCGATTTTCCGGCGGGCGCCCGGCGGCGGGTCGCCGGCCCTCTGCCTGCCCATCGCCCTGGCCCTTTCGCTCGCCCTCACGAGCTGCGTGACACTGCCGGTCCCGAGCCGGCGAGGAGACCCACTCCCGTCCGCTGAACCGGCCAGGCAGTCTTACGATTACGCGCCGCTGCCTCTCCGCGCCCGGATCCGATCCACCGAGCCCCGCGACGGATTCCGGCTGCTGCGCCTGGAGCTCACCGCACCGCAGGCCCCGGGATTCGATCCGATCGCCGCGGACTGGTACCGGCCCGACCGCCCCGGCCGGCATCCGGCCGTGCTCATCTCTCCCATCCTGGCCGGCAACGACCTCTACGTGAAGGAGTTCGCGCGCCACTTCGCCGCGCGCGGCCTGCACGCCGTGATCGTCTACCGGCAGAAGGAGATCTTCTCCGCGGACCGGAGGCTGGACGACGTGGAGGAGCACCTGCGCCGCTCCGTGATCCGGCTGCGGCAGGCCCTGGACTGGCTGGAGAGCGAGGAGTCGGTGGACGGGAAGAGGATCGGAACCTTCGCGATCAGTCTGGGGGCGATGCTGACGGCCGTGCTGGCCGCGGTCGAGCCGCGCGTGCGGGCCTCCGTGCTGGGCCTGCCCGCGGGGGACATCCCGGGCATCCTCATGACCTCCCGCGACAAGGCGATCCGGAAGCGCAGAGCCAATTACCTGAGGGAGAACAACCTCACCGAGGAGGAGGCGCTGGTACAGCTCAAGAAGGTGATCCGCTCCGAGCCGCTCGATTTCGCTTCGCGCGTGCCGCCGGACCGCGCCCTGATGATCTGCGGGCTCTTTGACCGGGTGGTGGGATTCCGGCGCTCTCTCGCCCTCTGGAACCGGATGGGCCGCCCGCGGCTGATCCTGCTGCCGACCGGACACTACAGCGCGGTTCTGGCGACACCGTACCTCAAGATCGCCGCCTATTCCTTCCTGCGCCGGCGCCTGTCGCTACCGGCGGAATAGCTCCTCGAGATCCACCTCCTGATAGCCGGAGCGTGCAGCCGGCTGGCGCCCCTCGGCCGTGGCCACCCACATCTGCGGATACGCGAAGACCATGCTCTGGATGTTGCTCCCCGGAGCCACCGCCGCCGCCACCGCCATCGCCACCTCCGGATCGATCCGCCCGGAGAATTGTCTCAGCAGGAGCCCCTGCCCCCGATACCGGATGTCGTAGGCGCTGGAACCGACCGGGGATTCCGCGCCCGGTTGAGAGGGATCCCCTTTCGAGGCCAGCTGGCGCTCGCGCACCCCCGCGTCCAGGGCGAAATCGGAGCGGAAGATCGCCGCCGGAACCGGCACGGAGAACGGGGCCTGCGGCTCGCTGTCCAGCCAGAACACCGCACAGCGATTCCGGGTCGTCTCCAGGGCCGCGGCTTGCTTCTGCCGGGCATCGGCAAACAGGTAGTTGTAGCCCACGGTCCGCGGCGCTGATTCCACGATCCGGACCGCCTCCTTCAGATCCCGCGCCTCCTCCAGGATCCGCCTCTGCAGGAAGGGCATCGGCACACCGGCCAGGGAGGTCTCGGTGCTCTCCGCGCCGATCTCCCCGACAGAGATCCCCACCTCGTTGATCCCCGAGATCACCCCAATGAATCCCAGCCAGCCGATGCTGAGGAACGCCTGCCTGCCCCGGGGATGGTGGACGAAGAGTGCCGCGTGCTCCTGCACATCGGACTGGATGGCCCAGTCCAGGTTGCGGGCGTGGATGAGCCGGCCCTCCGCCGTGGCCGGACCGGCCGCGGCGAAGCTCGCGCAGGTGACCGAGGTGAGATCCGGCACGGCGTGGATCCGCTCGAGGACCTTCAGAGGAACCCCTGCTCCGTCGGCCAGGCCCTCCATCTCCTCCAGGTACCAATCCGGCACGTGCGGCCTCATCTTCCTCCAGGCCTGGTCGAGCTTGCGCCGGACCACCCAGCGGCCCATCATCGGAATCCCGAGCTGCCGGTCGGCAAAGGCGATCGCATTGGCCACCGACTGTCGCACCCGGGACCGCAGCATCGAGCCGTGCTGGTAACCCATCTCGTAAGGGGAACCGGACAGGTGGAGGACCGGCCAGCGCCCGACGGCGGAGATCCTCCCGAGGGGAACCGTTGCCAGGATCGGCCCCTCCTTTCGACCGCCCGCGCACCCGCAGAGGGCGACCGCCAGGCCCAGCCCGATGGCGCGCGCCGCGCCCTTCACTTCCGAAGCCGCTCTGCGTAGAGGCCGGCGCACTGATCCAGCGAATCGACGAGTGCCGAACCGAACTCGGGGCCGTACCAGGTCATGCCCGCCTCATACGAGCGGGACCGGAACTCCTCCGGCGTCACCGCGTACCCCAGGTAGGGGCCCGAGTAGCCCACCACGATCGGCCGCAGGCCCCGCTGGGCCAGCCGCTGCTTCAGCTCCAGCCCCAGCGCCGTGGTGGGCTCCGCCGGGACCGCGGCCAGAACGAAGCCGTCCAGGCCGATCATATTCAGGAAGAAAGAGCCCGGCCGCATGAGCCGCCCGATCCTCGGATGGACCGGGATCGGCCCCAGCCTCATCTGCGGCGCCGGCAACTTCAGCCAGCCGCCCCACACCGCCAGGTCCCCGGACGACGCGGCCGCCGCCTGGTTGACGAGCCCGGTCACCGCCTCTGCCATCGCTCCTCCGAAACGCCGGATCCGCTCGTCCGGCGTCCCCCCGACGGCATCCCGCGGCCGCGCATCCCCTGCGGCCCCGTTCAGAAAGAGGCAGGTTGCCCCCGGATAAACCGCCTCCAGATTCCTCGTCAGCTCACCGGGAAAATCGGCGCTCATCCGAAGATCCATCGCATCGAGGAGGGTGGGATGTGCCGCAGCGGAGACCACGACCGCCTGGATCTTCCCATCCTCCACCGCCTCGAAAAAGAGCACCCCCACGGATGGATCCACCGGGCCGCCCGGCAGGCGCCGATTCTCCACCAACCCCTCCAACACGCGGGGAGATGAGGTCACTCCCCAGCGGACCGGCTTGAGCCCTCCCACGGCCTGCCGGGCCGCCCACACAATCCGGGCGGTCAGCCCTTCCGTCACATCGGAGCGGTATCGCCCGAAAACGCGCTGGTGGAGAAAGCCCGTGGCGATCGAGCCGCTGCCGGAATGCGTGTGCGTCGTGGCCAGGAGGATCCCCTGGCGCGGGATCTTCAGCTGTGCCGAGACCTGTGCTGCGATCCGTTCGGCCAGAGGGGCGGGAAAAACCAGCAGGTCCACGGAAATGAGGAGGGCGGTGTCCTCTCCGTCGCTCAAGGCCAGCGCGCGCACGTAGAGCGGATCCCGGATCCCCACCGACGGCCTGCCGCCCCGCTTCGCGTATCCGGCCAGGGGTGTGCCGACCCGCGGGGTGATCTCCACCCGCGCGGCTCCGGCCTTCAAGGGGGCATCGGCGCGCAGGCGGATCTGCCGGCCGATCTCTGCCAGGGGCGTTTCAAGCGCGGGCCGGGCACCTCCCCAGGACGCGCAGCCGGCCAGCGCGTGGAAGGTGAGAAGGAGGAAGAGAGTCGCAGCAAGCCGCAGGACGCTCATCTCTTCCCCGGGTACCGCGCCTCCACGACCGTCCTCATCCCGCCGCGGGCGTTGAACTCCCCCGTGACCACCGCCCAGGCCGGCTTCACCGCACGGACAAAATCGCCCAGGATCCGGTTGACCGCGTTCTCCTGGAAGATCCCGATCTGGCGGAAACCGTTCACATAGTACTTGAGGGACTTGAGCTCCACGCACCACCGCCTCGGCCGGTAAACGATCCGCACGACCCCGAAATCCGGCAGGCCGGTGCGCGGGCAGACCGCGGTGAATTCCGGGATCTCAACGGTGACCTCATAGCCGGGGTACTGGTTCGGCCAGCATTCCAACGCGGGCAGCCGGGCGCGGATGCCCGCCTCGGCATGGCGAACGGTGTACAGCGGCCTCCCGCCGGCGCCGCCGCCCCGGCGGCTCTTCTGAAGCCGGCTCCTAGCCATCAAAAATCATTCTAGCATGCCGTCTCGACGGCGACGCACTTGAGGTAGCGGCTCTCCGGGTGGGTCATCAGGATCGGATGATCGCGCGCCTGCGTCCGCCCCTCGACGAAACGGACCGTTCTCTGCGAGTCGGCCGCCGCCCGCCGCAGGATCTCCAGGAAGAGCTCCTCCCCGACCAGATACGAGCAGGAGCAGCTCACCAGCGTGCCGCCGGGCCGGAGCAGCTTGAGCGCCCGCAGGTTGATCTCCCGGTATCCCCGCTGCGCATCCCGCACCTCGCTGCGGTTTTTGGCGAAGGCCGGCGGATCCAGCACCACCAGGTCAAACTTCTCCCCCGCCTTCTCGAGCTCCCTCAAGCGCTCGAAGGCGTTTCCCTTCTCCACACGGACATTCCCGCAGCCGTTGAGCGCCGCATTCTGCTTGAGCCGCTCGACCGCCGCCGCGGAATCCTCAATCGCCAGCACCTCCTCCGCCCGGCCCGCCGCCTGCAGGCCGAACCCGCCCTGGTAGGCAAAGGCATCCAGCACCCGCCCCCGCGCAAAGGCCCCGGCCCAGACCCGGTTCTCGCGCTGATCCAGGTAGGCGCCGGTCTTCTGCCCCTCCATCACATCCACCAGCATCCGGCAGGCCCCCTCCTGGATCTCGATCCGCGCCGGCAGGGCCCCGGAGATCACCGTCTTCTCCTGCGGCAGCCCCTCCAGGGTCCGGACTCCCGCGTCGTTGCGGGCCACGATCGCGGCCGGCTTGAGGAACTCCTTGAGAAGCGCCACCAGATCCTCCAGAATCCGCTCGATCCCCAGAGTCAGACTCTGCAGAACCACCACATCCCCGTACCGGTCCACGATGAGGCCGGGGAACCCGTCCGCCTCCGAATAGATCACCCGATGGGCGGTGGTCTCCTGCACCACCCTGCGGCGAAGCAGGAGCGCCTCCCTCAGCCGCTCCGCCCAGAAGCTGCGATCCACCGCCTGATCCGGATCGCGCGTGAGCCAGCGCAGCGTGATCTTCGATCGCGGGTTGCAGAAGGCCTGCCCGAGGAGCTGGCCGCCCGGGGCCCGGACCCGCACGACCTCACCGGCCAGGCCGGCAGCAGGCGGTTGAAGATCGTCCTGGTACACCCACGGATGTCCGGTGCGGACCCATCGCTCCCCCTTCGCCGTTAACTTCACTTCTTTTGACATCGCACCCATAATAACATAGGGGGCGGAGGCCTATGGCGATGGGGACGGACGCGGTTGAGAGACGCATCGGGAAGCTGGCGGCCGATCTTTACGAGCAGGCCGAGGCCGAGCTTCCGCGGATCCGCGCGTCCCACCGCTGGGAGATGGAGGTCCTGCGCTGGTGCATGAAGGATCCGCCGCTGCGGACCCGGATCCTCCGGTTCATCGACTGCCTGCCCGCGCTCTCCGACCCGCGGGACGTGGTCCGCCACCTGCGCGAATACCTCGCCTCGGTGGAGAACGCCCGGCTGCCCGCGGCCCTGCGCTGGGGGATTGCAGCCGCCCGCCCCAGTCTCTGGACCGCGCCGGCAGCGGCCGCCGTCACCCGCCGCGCAGTCGGCGCCATCGCCCGCCTCTTCATCGCCGGAGCCACCCTCGAAGAAGCGGCGCCTCCGATCCGCCGGATGCGGGAGGAGGGGCTGGGGGTGACGGTTGACCTTCTCGGAGAGGCGACGGTCAGCCAGAGGGAGGCCGAGGAGGCCACCGGGCGTTATCTGAATCTCCTGCAGCGGTGGAGCTCTCTTTACCTCTCCAAACCGCATCTCTCGCTGAAGCTCTCCTCCCTGGCCTTTCCGTTCGATCCGCTGGATCCGGAAGGGGCCTGGCGCCAGATCCGGCCCCGTCTGGGATCGATCCTGCGCGCAGCGGCCCGGCAGGGGGGGTTCATCAACGTTGACATGGAACAGCACCATGTCCGGGACCTCACCCTGGAGCTCGTTCAGCGCCTGCTGGAGACCGATTTCCCGGAAGAGGCCGGCGTCGGGGTGGTCATCCAGTCGTACCTTCAGGACGCTGAGCCGGTCACCCGGCGGCTCCTGGAATGGACGCGCCGCCGCGGGGTCCCGATCACGATCCGGCTGGTGCGCGGCGCCTACTGGGACACCGAGATGATCCTCAGCCGCCAGCTCGGCTGGCCCTGTCCGGTTTTTCAGGAAAAGGAGCAGAGCGATGCCTGCTTCGACCGCCTGACCGATCTCCTGCTCGAAAACCACCCGCACATCCGCCCGGCTGTGGGAACCCACAATGTCCGCTCCCTCGCCCGGGCCGTCGTGAAGGCGGAGGAGCTGGGCGTGCCGCCGGACCGATGGGAATGCCAGATGCTGTACGGGATGTCCCTTCCCCTCCAGCGGGCGATTCTCCGGCGCGGTCTCCCCTTGAGGATCTACACCCCGGTCGGCGAGCTGATCCCCGGCATGGCGTACCTGGTCCGCCGGATCCTGGAGAACACCTCGCAGTATTCCTTCCTGGCCCATGCCGCCGTTTGAGAACACGCCCCCCACCGATTTCTCCCGCCGGGAAAACCGGGCCGCCATGCAGCGGGCGATCGAGGAGCTCCGCACGAGACTCGGCCGCCCGGTCCCGCTCATCATCGGCAGCGAGCGGATCATCGCTCCCCGTTCGATCCCCCGCGAGAATCCGTCCCATCCCTCCGAGCGGGTCGCGCTGGTGAGCCGCGCCGAGCCGGCCCACGCGGAGAAGGCGCTGGACCAGGCGGAGGCGGCCCTGCCCGCCTGGCGGAACAGGCCGGTTGCGGAACGGTCTGCCCGCCTGCGCGCGGCCGCGGAGCTCCTGCACCGGCACCGGTTCGAGCTGGCCGCCTGGGAAGTGATCGAGGTTGGAAAGCCGTGGGTCGAGGCCGATGGGGATGTCGCCGAGGCGGTGGATTATCTGAACTACTATGCGGGCGAGATGCTGCGCCTGGAATCCCACGCCGAGGTTCGCCAGGTGCCCGGGGAACAGAACCTCTACCGCCGCGAGCCCCTCGGGGTCGGGGCCGTCATCTCTCCCTGGAACTTTCCCCTGGCGATCCTGACCGGGATGACCTGCGCCGCCCTCGTCACGGGCAACGCCGCGCTTCTCAAGCCGGCCGAGCAGGCCTCGGCCACCGCGCACCGGCTTGCGGAGCTGCTCCTGCGGGCCGGGCTGCCGCCCGGGGTCGTCCAGCTCCTGCCCGGGATCGGGGAAGAGATCGGCGAGTGCCTCGTCCGTTCCCCGCGCATCCGCTGGATCGCCTTCACCGGCTCCAGGGAGGTGGGCCTGCGGATCGTGCGCCTCGCCTCCGAGACGCCCGCGGGCCAGGCCCACGTCAAGAGAACGATCGCCGAGATGGGTGGGAAGAACGCCGTGATCGTTGACCAGGACGCCGATCTGGATGAAGCGGTGCTCGGGACCGCCTTCTCCGCCTTCGGCTACCAGGGTCAGAAATGCTCCGCCTGCTCGCGGGCGATCGTGCTGGAGTCGGTCCTCGAGCGGTTCCTCAAGCGGCTCGTGGAAACTGTGCGCTGCCTTCCGGTGGGGCCGGCCGAGATCCCCTCCACCGTCATCGGCCCCCTCGTGGACGCCGGCGCGCGGGAGAGGGTCTTAAGCGCCATCGCCCAGGGGAAGAAAGAGGCGCGGGTCGCGCACGAGGGGGCGCTGCCGCCGGATCTGGAGGGCCACTTCGTCGCCCCGGTCATCTTCCGGGACGTTCCCCCGGAAAGCCGCATCGCCCAGGAGGAGATCTTCGGACCGGTCCTGTCGGTGATTGCGGCCCGCTCCTTCTCGGAAGCGATCGGGATCGCCAACGCCTCCGCCTACGCCCTGACCGGGGGAGTCTACTCCCGTTCCCCCGCCCACATCGAGCAGGCGAAGCGGGAGTTCCTCGTGGGCAACCTCTACGTCAACCGCAGGATCACCGGCGCCGTGGTGGGCCGCCAGCCGTTCGGGGGCCTCAAGCTCTCCGGGGTCGGCTACAAGGCGGGCGGGCCGGACTACCTGCTGCAGTTTCTGCAGGCGAGGACGATCACCGAGAACACCCTCCGCCACGGCTTCGCCCCGCCTTCGGAAGAGCAGGCCGGCGGCCTCAACGGATGATCCCGCGCAGCATCAGGAACTCGATGCTGGGCATCTCATAGAGATCGATGCCGACCAGCTCCGAGAAGGTCATCATGTCTGCCCAGAAGAGCAGGATCACCGGCACGACCCCTTTCAGGCCGCCCCATCGGCTGCAGACGAGCGCGATCGAGGTCCGGACCGGGACCTCCAGCATCATCAGGTAGCGGACATTCCGCAGCGGGAAGAAAACCGCGCAGGCCAGAACCAGCAGCGGCACGGCGGCCCAGAACCAGACCTTTTCATCCTCGACCCGGGCGCCGGCCAGCATGCCCAACCCCACCAGGTACAGCAACGTCGTCCACGGCGAGATCAGGAGGAAATCCATGACGTAGCGGTACCAGGGCCCCTGCAGGTAGGTCTGAGCGTACGGGCTGCCGTAGGCGGCCTGACCGAACCGGATCGCCTCCCGCAGCGGTCCCACACCCCCGGCCGCCAGCACCTCCAGCAGCGCCAGCACGGCCAGCGGAAGGACCGAGAAGGAAACGAACACCCCCGCGGGGAAAGAGCCCCGCCGGCGGACCGCGCTCCAGCCCAACAGGGCCGCCGACACCGGGATCAGCATGAAGGAGGTCGCCTTCACCGAGAAAGCGGCCAGCGTGACAGCGGCCGCTTCCAGCCCGCGCCGGACGGACCACCGGGCCGAATGGAGCGCGTGGAAGAGGACCCACAGGGAAGAGACCATCAGCAGCGAGCTGAGAGTGTCCATCAGCCCGCGCCGGGACATGGCCAGATGCAGCGGCGCAGTGCTCAACAGGAGCGAGGCGAAGAGGGCGGCCCGCCAGCCGAAGAAGCGCAGCAGGTTGAGGTGATGGAGCGCCAGCAGCAGCAGGAAACAGACCAGTGACAGGATGGATATCGCTCGGAAGCTCCCTCCGAACCAGCTGACCCATGCGGCGCTGACGGCCAGCCCGCCGATCCTCAGGGGAGGCGGAAAATAGGCGTTGCGCGCGTCGCGCATGTGCTCCTGGAACAGCCGGGGGAAGACCCCCAGGCCCTCGTCGGCGATCCGGGACGCGTACCGGAGATAGTATCCTTCGTCCGCGCCGGGTTGGTACCGCACCTGGCCCAGCGTCGGAACGACCAGGCCGGCGGCGACCGCCAGCGGCAGCAACAGGAGCCACCCGGATCGCGGGATCATGGACGGCCGGCAAGAAGGATGGGAATGAGCCCGCCCCCCTGGCTGATGTTGACCACCGGCTCAGACGAGCAGCGCCCGACGAAGCTTACCCCCCGGCTGGTGGCGGTGACCCCCAGGGTCACGTACAGCTCCTCCAGCTTGGGAGATCCCCTCTGGCTCAACAGCATGACCGGCGCCTTGGAGATCGGCACCCGCTCCTGCGCCACCCACGTGCCCGGCTTTGCCGCCGCGGCGGCCAGTGCCTCCTCCCAGGCAGCGACGCCCACCCCCTCGCCCACCGCCACCCCCTCGCCGCCATATCCCCGGTTCGGCTTCAGCACAAGCCGGTCCTTGCTTTCTTTGATGAAGGAGATCAGCTCTACCTCTTTCCCGTCCGGGTCCGGGGTCTTGCGCTCCATGATGAGGCGCGTCCAGGGGATGTGCCGCTTGGATGCCCGCACCTCGAGTGGGGAGAAGTAGCCCGAGAAGTCCGGGTTGGACAAGAGCTCGCACAGCGACTTGTGGTCGAACTCCCCGAAGACCGTGGAGACCACCTGGTTCCGGGCGAACGCCTCCTCGATCCCCTCCACGGAGCCGCCGTGCGTCTTGATGGAGACCACCTCCTCGAGCTGGAAATCCCGGTACAGTACATCCACCGGCTCGCCCCTGAGGTGCAGGCGGTCGTCCTTGTGCCCGATCTCACGCGGATCCCCCATCAACGCGGTCACCCCCTTGGATCCGAAGTAGGAGGCGAGGAAGGTGAACTCATCGCATCCGCCGGGCGCCGTTTCCCGCCGCTCGACGAGCCCGACGCGGTCCCCGGGACGGCCGATGGCACGCGCGTGCTGCTGGAGTTCGGCCAGGAGCAGCTGCCGGTAGTCCGAGGGCGGCACGAGCGCCGCGTCGGAGAGGACCTCCTTCATCCGCGGGAGCAGCCATTCCTGCAGCAGCTCCGTGGCCGCCGGGGTGAGGTAGATGCACCCCACCCCGACGCTGTTGAACTCGATGATCTTGAAGTCGGCGAGCTGGGTCTCGGGGTGCGGCCCCAGGTTCGTATCGAACCGCTCGAAGACGGTCTGCGGCCGCGGGATCCCCTCCGGGCAGCTGGCCTTGAGCCACTTGACCTCGTTCTCCCGGAGGGGGAGGATCTCCTGGAGCTTCGGGTCCTCGAAGTAGTGCGAGACGACCCGGTTGACGGTGCGGCGGATCCCCCGGAAGAAGGTCCTCAGATACCGCGCCGCCTCGGCGCTGAAGACCCATGGGGTCAGCGCCACGGGGATGAGCACCGCGTTCTTGTCGTCGTCCAGGACGACGATCTCCTTCCGCCTGGCCCCGTCGCGGATCTGCTCGCTGATCTCCCCGAGCGTGGCCTCGGGCATCTTCTCCAGCGCGGCCTGGATCGCCTCGCCCGCGTCCGGCGGTTTCTTCTTCAGCCTGGGCTACTCCCCGATCACCTTCATCAGCACCCGCTTCTTCCGGCGCCCGTCAAACTCCCCGTAAAAGATCTGCTCCCACGGCCCGAAGTCCAGCTTGCCCCCGGTGATCGCCACGACCACCTCCCGGCCGAAGAGCTGCCTCTTCAGGTGAGAGTCCCCGTTGTCCTCGCCGGTCCGGTTGTGGCGGTAGCGCTTGACGTCGTACGGCACCAGGCGCTCCAGGAACTCCTCGAAATCCTGGTGCAGCCCCTCCTCGTCGTCGTTCACGAAGACCGAGGCGGTGATGTGCATGGCGTTCACCAGCACGATCCCCTCCTTCACCCCGCTCTTCTTCACCGCCTCCTCCACCTGCGGGGTGATGTTGATGAACTCCAGCCGCTTCTTCGTATTGAACCAGATCTCCTGCCGGAACGTCTTCACCTCACGCCACCCGTACCGGCCGTCCGCCGGGGTCGGGACTCGCGGACGCGCTTGCCAGCCCCAGCGAGGCTGGCTGCGCTCGGTTTTCCCGGTCGCTCTCCCCCGCCGCAGAGTGTGGCTGGGGGGCCATGCCCGCTCCCTCGAAAAACGGTCCGCTCACCCCATCCCCCGACGGACGGCCCGGCGCCTGGCGTGAGCAAAGAGCCCGTTTCAAAACCGGCCCGCGGCATCCCGGCGTCGGCTCGCCCGGTTCGGGCACGCTCGGCGCCCCGGCGAGGCGCCTCGCTCTGTCCTCGGCCGCGCACCCAACCGTGCCGCGCGGCCTGCGGAGGTCCCTCACCGGGCATCCCCGCCGCCGGAAACCGCCCCCGGTTTTGAAAGGAGCTCATAGTCAGTCCCAGGCGCCGACGTAGAAGTTGCGGGGCCAGGCGTGCTCCTTCAATCGCGCCCGCTTCCCGGCCGGCAGGGGTGGCAGCTCCGACACGGCGCAGTTCGCCTCCACGTGCGCCCTCTTGCGCATCCCCGGGATCACCGTGGAAACGGCCGAATGGCCCAGGACAAACTGCAGCGCCAGGGCGCTCAGGCTGGGGCTGTCCGGACCGACGAAATCCCTCAGCCGCCCGACCCGCTCGCAGCTCTCCCTCAGCCGCTCCCCCCGGAAATAGCCGGCCCGCCAGTCTCCCCGCGCAAACCGCGTCTTCTCATCGAAGGCGCCGGCCAGGGATCCCTCGTCGAAGGGAACGCGTGCGATCATGGCCACCCCATGCTCCTGCAGAAGGGGAAAGAGCTTCTCAGCCGGCCGCTGGTCGAAGATGTTGTAGATCGCCTGGACGGAGTCCGCGCCGCCGGTGGCCACGAGGCGCAGCACCGATTCCGGCTGGTGGTCGTTCACCGACACCCCGAACGCCCGGATCTTCCCCTCCCGCTTGAGCCGGTCGGCCGCCCGGCGCCACTCCTCCGCATCCGTCCAGGCATCGGTCCAGACATGCATCTGCTGCAGATCGATCCGCTCCCGCTTCAATCGCTTGAGGGAGGTCTCTGTGCAGCGGACGATCCACTCCGGCGGGAAGGCGCGGCGGATCGGGGTCTTGGGGCTGGCGGGCCATTCCATCGTCTTTGCGGGAACCTTGCTGGCGACGAGCACCTCCCGGCGGCTGGATCGGAGGACCTCGCCGAGCAGCCGCTCGCTGTGTCCCTCGCCGTACACGTAGGCGGTGTCAAAAAAGTTGACTCCGAGCGCCAGCGCGCGGCGCAGCGCTTCCCTGGCCTCGGCATCGTCGCGGGGGCCCCACCACCCGCCGATCCCCCAGCAGCCGAACCCGATCTCCGAGACCTTCCACCCGGTCTTCCCGAAAACCCGGTACCGCATCCGTTCCCCTGAACCCCGCGCCCCGTCTACCGGACCGGCTGCGGCTCCTCCGGAAGATCCGAGAGGACGTACTCCGGCTGCATGATGGGCCGGTAATCCTCCGGCACCGGGATCGGGAAGGTGGCGATCTCATAGCCGCCCACCACCGACCGCGCCACCGCGTAGCCGATCCCCTTCAGGAATCCCCAGGTGAGGGCCGGCCCAACGCCCTGGGTATCTCCGACCAGCAGCATCTGCTTGGGGATCTCCATCCAGCCGGTGGCCGCGTTGGCGATCCCGCGGAACAGCTTTGTCACTGCCTGCCGGCCGGTGTCGTACTCCGCCCAGGCCGGGGCGGTCGAACCGGACAAAACCAGCGCCACGATCAAGAGCACCATCAAAGCTCGTTTCATCTCCCTGCCTCCTCTCTATTCTTCCGGCTGCGCGCCGCCGAGCTGCATGTCCGAGAAGACATACTCCGGCTGCATGATCGGCCGGTAGCCGTCCGGAATCGGCATCGGAAAGGTCGCGATCTCATATCCCCCCACGACGGATCGTGCCGCCGCAAAACCGATCCCCTTGATCAGCCCCCAGCTCATCCCCGGCCCCGGGCCGGACTCCTGCCAGACCACGCTCATCTGCTTGGGAATCTCCACCCAGCCGGTCGCCGCATTGACGACCCCGCGCAGGAGCTTCACTGCGGCACCCCGGGCGGTGTCCAGCTCGGCCCCCAGCGCCCACGCCGGGCCCGCAATCCCCCCCGACGCCACACCCGCCACCAGCAAGAGAACCAGGAAACGTTTCACGGTCACTCGGAATCCTCCTTTTTTTCCGTTCCGGCGCCATTGTATCATTATCGCGTGCCCATGCACCCCTTTCCATACGACCCCTTCCAGGAACAGGCGATCCGCTGCATTCGAGAGGGAATCTCCGTCTTCGTCTCCGCGCCCACCGGCTCCGGCAAGACGGTGATCGCGGAGGTGGCGGCGGAGGAGGCCCTGCGGGCCGGGGCGATGGCCATCTACACGGCTCCGATCAAGGCCCTGAGCAATCAGAAGTTCCGCGAGTTCCACGCACGCTACGGCGACCGGGTCGGGATCCTGACCGGCGACCTCACCCTGAACCCCCAGGCGCCCCTCCTCATCATGACGACTGAGATCTACCGGAACACCCTCTTCGAGGGGGGCACCCGCTTCTCCCGCTGCCGATGGGTGATCTTTGACGAGGTCCACTACCTCGACGACCCCGAGCGCGGCACCGTCTGGGAGGAGGCGCTGCTCTTGACCCCGCGCGAGACCGAGATCCTCGCCTTGAGCGCCACCATCCCGAACGCCCGGCAGCTCGCCGCCTGGATCGAGAGGATCCACGGCCGCCCGGTGCGCGTCATCCAGGAAACGCACCGCATCGTGCCGCTTCGGTACGCCTTCCAGTGCCAGGACGAGCTCTTCTCGGATCTGGCCGCCTTGAAGTCGCGCGGCTACCGCGGCCAGGAGCGAATCGCTGCCCATCGGCGCCCCTTCCGCATGGGCCGCCATCGCGGCGGGCGCTGCTACTTCCGAGGCCGCAGCGCCGGATTCGCCCCGCCGGCCGGGCACCACGGTCGCGCCAACCGGGCGGATCATCTGCTGGAACGGATCCGCCAGGCCAAGAACCTGCCCTGCCTCTACTTCACCTTCAGCCGCCGGCGCGTGGAGGATCTGGCGCTGGATTTCACCAAGCTGGGGCTCCTCTCCGAGCCGCAGCGCACCCTGCTGCTCAAGCGCTTTGATGAGCTCTGCGCCCGGTACGACATCGCTCACGAGCGCTCCGCCGCGGACATGCGGGATCTGCTCGCCCAGGGCGTGGCCTACCATCACGCCGGCCTTCTGCCCACGCTGAAGGAGGTGGTCGAGGTTCTCTTCTCCAGCCGGCTCGTGCCGGTCATCGTGACCACCGAGACCTTCGCCCTGGGGGTCAACATGCCGGCCCGGTCGGTCGTGCTGGACACCGTCACGCGCCGGAGGGACGGCCCCCGTTCCGTTTTAAAGGTGCGGGAGCTCTCGCAGATGGCGGGCCGGGCCGGCCGGCGCGGGATGGACGAGGTGGGCTTTGTCTATCTGAGGATCAATCCGTGGGAGGTCTCCTTCGCGGATCTCACACGCCTCCTCCAGGGCCGGCCCGAGGAGGTCTCCAGCCGCTTCAACCTCACCTACGCGACGATCCTCAACCTCTGGCGGCGCACCGGCCGGGACCTGGTCCCCTTCTACCAGAAGACCCTCCACGCCTTCCAGGCCCCGAGGATCCATCAGCGCCAAACCCTCGAGCTCACCGAGAGGCGGCTGGCGCTTCTGCAGAAACTCGGCTACACCGAACCCGAAGAGGGTCAGACCCTCCGGGGTCAGACCCTTCGGGGTCAGACCCTTTGGGGTCTGACCCCAAAGGGGGAGTTCGCCGCCAATCTGTACGGCTACGAGCTTTT
>CAYJQV010000003.1:0-76647 GCA_964372395.1 uncultured Planctomycetia bacterium
GCTAGTTTTCCCCCTGGGATCCCCCTTTCCCGGGCCTGCCTTCGGCAGGAAAGTCCCGTTGGGGGAGATTTCCCATCTCCCCCAACACACCCCGTCTTCCAGAGGAAGTGGTGAGATGGTGGGCCTGAGCCATCTCTTGACCTTAAGCGCGGTCCTCTTCGCCATCGGCCTCATGGGGGTCGTGACCCGCCGCAACGTGATCCTGATCCTGCTCTCCCTGGAGATCCTGCTCAGCGCCGCAAACCTGGCCTTCGTGGCCTTCTCCCGGGCGCAGGGAGATCTCTCCGGGCAGGTGATGGTCTTCTTCGTCATGATCGTCGCCGCCGCAGAGGTGACGGTGGGCCTGGCGATCGCGCTGCTCCTGGTGCGCCGGACCGGAAAGGCCGACGCGGATGAAGTCCGGGACCTGAAATGGTAGCGGCCCTGCCTCTTCCTTACATCATCCTCTTTGCGCCGGCCCTGGCGTGCGCGGCCACGGTCCTCTTCGGGCGCACTCGCCCCGCGTGGGCGGCCGCATTCCCCATTGCAGCCATGGGGACCGGCCTCGCCGCCTCCCTGGGTCTGCTGCTCCTGCTTCTCACCCGGCACGACGGGACGGTGCTCGAGAGCTCCATCCCCTGGATCTCCCTCCCCGGGCTGAATCTGGAGTTCGGGCTCCTGGTCGATCCGCTGTCCGTGCTGATGAGCGTGGTGGTGACCGGCGTCGGGCTCGTCATCTTCATCTACTCCGTCGGCTACATGGAAGGGGACCGGGGATTCGCGCGCTACTTCGCCTTCCTCGCCCTGTTCGCCTTCTCCATGCTCGGGATCGTCCTCTCCAACAACCTCGTGACCCTCTTCATCTTCTGGGAGCTGGTCGGGGCCAGCTCTTATCTTCTGATCGGCCACTGGTACGACCGGCCGCGGGCAGCCGAGGCGGGCAAGAAGGCCTTCCTGGTCAACCGGATTGCGGACTTCGGCTTCCTCCTGGGGATCCTCATGCTCTGGAACCTCTCCGGCCTTTCCGGGACCCGCACCCTCAACTTCCTGCAGCTTTCAGAGACGCTGCCGGCTCTTCACGCAGCGGGAGAGATCTCGCAGGGAGCCCTGGCGGTCACCGCCCTTCTCATCTTCTGCGGGGTCATCGGTAAGTCGGCGCAGTTTCCCCTGCACGTCTGGCTGCCGGATGCCATGGAGGGCCCCACGCCGGTGTCAGCGCTGATCCATGCGGCGACCATGGTGGCGGCGGGCGTCTATCTCATCGCGCGGCTCTTCTTCCTCTTCTGGGCCAGCCCGCCGGCCCTGGAATGGATCGCCTGGGCGGGCGGATTCACCGCCCTCTTCGCCGCCGCGCTGGCCCTGGCCGAGAACGATCTGAAGCGGATCCTGGCCTATTCCACCTTGAGTCAACTGGGGACCATGGTCATGGCGCTCGGTCTGGGCGGGTATGTCGCCGGGATCTTTCACCTGACCACCCACGCCTTCTTCAAGGCGCTCCTCTTCCTGGGCGCCGGCTGCGTCATTCATGCGCTGAAGACCAACGAGATCTGGGAGATGGGCGGCCTGCTCAGGAAGATGCCGGTGACCGGAAAGACCTTCCTCCTCGCCGCCCTCGCGCTGGCCGGCCTCTTTCCCTTGAGCGGCTTCTGGAGCAAGGACGAAATCCTGGCGGTCGCCTTCGACCGGAACCGGATCCTCTGGGGGACGGCCACGCTGACCGCCGCCTTCACCGCCTTCTACATGGGACGGGCCTTCTCGGTCGCCTTCCTGGGCACGGCCCGCTCCGGGGCCGCCGAGCATGCGCACGAGGCGCCGCCGGTCATGACCGTCCCCCTGCTCCTCCTGGCGGTTCCGACCGCCCTGGCCGGCTTCATCGGGATCCCCCGCTTCCTGCACCACGGCCACGCGCAGGGCGTGCATGTGGAGTTCAACGCGGCAGTCGCCCTCTTCTCCACCGTCGCCGCCCTCGCCGGCCTGGCCTTATCCTGGGCGATCTATGTGCGGGGCTGGCGCCCGGCCAGCCGGCTCCAGGCCGGCGCCGCCTGGCTCGTCGAGCTCGTCCGGCACAAGTTCTACATCGACGAGATCTACGGCTGGCTGAATCGAAACCTCCAGCAGCGGCTGGCGATTCTGCTGAGTCTGTTCGAGCGGGCCATCATCATCGGGCTCTGCGTGAACGGAACCGCCAGGGTGACCGGCTGGGCCGGCTCCCTGCTGCGCCTGGCCCAGACCGGGAAGGTCCAGGCGTACGCCTGGGTGCTGTTCGCGGGGCTGACCCTCATGATCACCCTGGGCTGGCGATGGGCCCGGTAAGCTGGATCCTCCTCTCTCCCTTCCTCGGGGCGCTCGCGATCCTCTTCCTGCCCCAGCACCGCGCGGATTGGGTCCGCAGGCTCTCCGTGCTCGCCACCGGAATCCCGCTGGCGATCACGCTCTCTCTCCTGTTCCGGTACGACCGGAGCGCCGGCGGGGTTCAGTGGCTGGAGCGAATCCCGTGGATCCCGGCGATGAAGATCCAGTATCAGGTGGGGCTGGATGGGATCAGCCTGGCCCTGGTCCTTCTGCACGCCCTGTGCAGCTTCACCGGTGTCCTCATCTCCTACCGGATCACGGAGCGGGTCAAGGAGTATACCCTCTTCTACCTGCTGCTCATCGGGGGGGTCTACGGGGTCTTCACCTCGCTGGACCTCTTCTTCTTCTACTTCTTCTACGAGATGGCGGTGATCCCCATGTTCCCGCTGATCGGGATCTGGGGGTCAGGAGACAAGATCTACGCCACGTTCAAGCTCACCCTGTACCTCACCGCCGGGGCGGTGTTGGCCCTGGTGGGGCTGCTCATCCTCTACTGGGTGAGCGGTGTCGCCACCTTTGACCTCCTCTTCCTGGAAAGGTACCTCTCCCAGAACCCGCTGCCGGGCCCGATCCAGCGCTGGCTCTTTCCCTTCTTCCTGATCGGCTTCGGGGTGATCGCCCCCATGTGGCCGCTCCACTCCTGGAGCCCGGTCGGGCACGCCGCCGCCCCGTCCGCGGTCAGCATGCTGCATGCCGGGGTCCTGATGAAGCTCGGCTCCTATGCGATCCTGCGGATCGCCGTCCAGCTCCTCCCGGAGGGGGCGTATACCTGGCTTCCGTGGGTGGCGGGGATCTCCTGCATGAACATCCTGTACGGCGGATGGGTCGCGATGGCGCAGAAGGACGTGAAATACCTCATCGGCTACTCCTCCTCCAGCCACATGGGGTACGTTCTCCTGGGGATCGCCTGCCTCAACCCGGTGGCGCTCAACGGGGCTGTCCTGCTCATGTTCGCCCACGGCCTCATGACGGCGCTCGCCTTCGCGGCCGTCGGCCATGTCTACGACCAGACCCACACCCGCATCTTCTCGGAGTGGGGAGGCCTCGCCCGTCAGGTTCCCTTCATCGCCACCGCCTTCACCATGGCGGCGCTCGCCTCCTGCGGGCTGCCAGGATTCGCCAACTTTATCTCAGAGCTCCTGGTCTTCTTCGGTTCCTGGAACAGCTACCGGCTCGCCTCGCTGGCCGCCATGTTCGGTATCGTGATCACCACCTTCACCATGCTCCGCGCCGTCCGGACCGCCTTCTTCGGGCCGGTCAATCCGCGCTGGGCCGCCGTGCAGGACGCGACGACCTTCGAAAAGATCCCCTACCTCATCCTCCTGGCGGGGCTGCTGATCGTCGGCTGCTGGCCCCGGCTGCTTGTCGACGTCATCGCCAGCTCCACCGGCGGCGTTCTGGAGCGGCTGCAAGGGCTTCAGGTGGTGGCCCGGCTGTGATCCCTCCCGCGGCATCCCTGCGCAGGCCTCTGCTCCCGGCCACCCTCAGGCGTGGGGATTTGCGGACAGGCCGGTCCGGGGGAGGGGCCCTCCCTGAAGCGGGGACAGCTCGGACCTGGGAATCGCCGGCCGGAGGGGTGATGGCGTGAGCCCGCCGTCGGAGTGGCTGATCCTGCTTCCTGAGCTGTGGCTGGCGCTGGCGACGCTGGGCCTGCTCGTGCTCGACATCCGCAGGAAGGCCAATCCGGTGTCCGCCTCCGGCGCGGCGCTGGCAGTTCTGCCGGTCTTCCCGATGCTCCTCTGGCAGGCTCGGTTCTCCGGCATGGAGATCCTCGGCCACATGGTGCGCGTGGACCCCTTGGCCATCCTCTTCAAGATGATCTTTGCGGCCAGCGCCGTGCTGGTCCTGTTGATGAGCCGGGAGATGAGCCGGACCCTGCCCCGCGCGCCGGGTGAGTTTCACCTGCTCGTGCTCACCGCGACACTCGGCATGTTCTTCACCGCCTCTTCCGCCGATTTCCTGATGCTCTTCGTCTCTCTGGAGCTCATCGCCATCACCTTCTACGTGCTCACCTCCTACCTGCAGACCGACTCGCGATCCCTCGAGGCGGGAATGAAGTATCTGATCCTGGGGTCGCTCGCCTCCGGATTCTTCCTCTACGGTGTCGCGCTCCTCTACGGCGCCTCCGGCTCCACCCAGTTCTCCGCGATCCGGATCTTCCTCCAGGGCCATGAGACGCTGGGGCCGATGCTGCTGCTCGCCTTCCTGCTCATCCTGGCGGGGATCTGCTTCAAGGTCGCGGCCGTCCCGTTCCAGCTCTGGGTCCCGGACGTCTACCAGGGGGCCCCCACACCGGTCACCGCCTTCCTGTCGGTCGGTTCCAAGGCGGCCGGTTTCGTGGTCGCCCTGCGGCTGCTGGATGAGCTGTTCCGTCCCCAGATCGGCCAGTGGTCCGGCTTGATCGCCTGGCTCGCGGGGCTCACCATCCTGTACGGCAACCTGGGAGCGATCCCGCAGTCCAACGTGAAGCGGCTGCTCGGCTTCTCCTCGATCGGGCACGCGGGCTATCTGCTGATCGGCCTGGCGTCCGGCGATCGGATCGGGACGCTGGCGATCAACTTCTACCTGGTGAGCTACCTCTTCACGAACCTGGCGGCGTTCCTGGTCATCTGCGCCTTCTCGCGGCAGACGGGCTCCGATGAGATCCGCGACTACGCGGGTCTGGCGCGCCGCTCCCCCCTGCTGGCTGCGGCCCTGTTCCTCTCCCTTCTCTCCCTGGCCGGGGTGCCGCCTCTGGCGGGATTCTTCGGAAAGTTCCTTCTGATCATGACGGCGGTGTGGGAGGATTACCTCTGGCTGGCGGGGATCGGGGCTGCGGCGGTGGTGATCTCCCTCTACTACTACCTCATGCTGGTGAAGGTCATGTACGTGGATCCCCCCGCCGATCCTGCTCCGATCCCGGTGACCCTCTCGGTGCGGCTGGCCCTCCTCCTCTGCATGGGGGCCATGCTCGGCATCGGGATCTGGCAGGCCCCCTTCGTCACCCTCTCCTCAGCCGCCGCCGTCCCGCTCTGGTAGCCTCGCGCCGGGGCCGTAGACCGCTTCCCAGCTGCCCTTCACCGGCGCCGGCTGGCCGGGCGGCCGGCCGCCGTGGATCCTGCACTGGTGGGGGAATTTCAAGCTGCACGCCGCGACCGGCTTGCGAAGCCTGGGATCCATGAGCTCATGGATGTCGAGCTTCATCGCATCGCGCGAGTAGGCGGCGATGTCCAGGATCTCGGTGTCCATCCGGATCGCGTCCTCGGGGCAGGCCTCCACACAGTAGCCGCAGTAGACGCAGACCCCCAGGTCGATGTCGAACCGGACCGGGTACTTCTCCACGTTGGGGTCCGGGTGCTCCCCCGCCACGATGGTGATGCACTTGGCCGGGCAGACCGTCTCGCAGAGCATGCATCCCACACAGCGCGGGGTCCCCTCGGACCGAACGGTCAGCCGGTGCCGGGTCCTCAGGCGGGGCGCCAGCGGCCGGGGCTGCTCCGGATACTGGAAGGTGACCGCGCCGGATCGTTCCTTCCACAGCCCGAAGAGATGCAGTGTGTGGATCGCCATGTTCACCACAAAATGCCGCGTCGTCAGGGCCAGGCCACGGCAGATCTCCGGCAGGTAGATCCTCTCCCAGAAACTGAGCTCCCGCTTGCGGATCATCCGAGAGGCCTCCCCCGAATCAGACAAAGGATCCCCGCCGTGAGAAGGACGTTCGCGACCGACAAAGGGAAGAGGTAATTCCAGCCCAGCCGCATGAGCTGGTCGTACCGGAAACGGGGCAGCGTCCAGCGGATCGTCATGAAGAGCCAGCAGAAGATCAGGACCTTGATCGAGAAGCTGGCCACCCCGAGGAGGGCGTAGGCCGCCTGCCCCGTCGGGATCCCCCCGCCCCAAGGGAAATGGAAACCGTCGGGGTACAGATACGGCACCTGCCATCCGCCGAGGAAGAGGGTGGTGGCCAGGCACGCCACAAGAACCGTCTCGACGAAATCGGTGAGGAAGAACATGCCGAACTTCATCCCGCTGTACTCCACAAAATAGCCGATGATCTCGGACTCCCCCTCCGGCAGATCGAACGGGACCCGCTTGGTCTCCGCCAGCGCGGCAGTGAGAAAGATGAAGAACGCCACCGGCTGCACGAGGATGCCCCACAGGGGGACAACCCCGAACAGCATCCGCCCCTGCGCCCGCACCAGCTCCTGGAGGTCCAGCGTCTCGTAGACCAGCACCACCCCGATCACGGAGATCCCCAGCGCGATCTCGTACGAGAGCATCTGCGCCGAGGCCCTTAAGGATCCCAGCAGCGCGTAGTTGCTCCGCGATGCAAAGCCCGCCAGGATGACGCCGTAGATCCCAAGGGAAAACATCGCAAAGATGTAGAGAAGCCCCACGTCAATCCTGGCGACCTGCAGCTCGATCCAGCGGCCCGCCACCATGATCCGGTCGCCGAACGGGATGCCGGCAAAGGCCACGAGGGCGAAGAAGACCGAGAGGAACGGCGCCAGGGTATGCAGAAGCCGGTCCGCACGCGCCGGGATGAAATCCTCCTTGACGAACATCTTGACCGCATCGGCCAGCGGGTGGAACAGACCCAGCACGCTCAAGGGCTTCAGCACGAGCCAGTTGATGGGCGCGGCCCACGCCCAGGGGAGCAGGATCGCCGCCCGATTGGCGCCGATCCGATCCTGCATGACCGCCGACTGCTTCCGCTCCAGCCAGGTGTGCAGGCCGGCCAGGTTGAGCACGCCGAAGAAAACGATCCCCGCCAGGGAGAGCTTCACCGCCAGATCGAACATCATCCGCGGTGCGCCTCCTCTCCCTGCCGCCCCGCCTGCCGCCCCTGCCAGCCGATCGACTCGTAGCTGAGCCCGGCCAGGGCCGGAATCTCCTGGGCGGCGGCCGCGAAGATCTCCTCCGGTGAGCGCATCGCCAGCGGGATCCCCAGCCGGCCGGCCAGATCCAGCAGAATCTCCCAGTCCGGCCGGGAACCCTGGAGCGGCTGAAGCGCCCTGCCGATCCGCTGCACGCGGCCCTCGCAGTTGACAAAGGTCCCGTCCTTCTCGATGGCGACCGCGCCCGGCAGGACCCAGTGCGCGTAGCGGCAGGTGCCGTTTTCGTTGGAGCCCTGGAAGATGAAGACGCGGAGCTTCTCCGCCAGGCGCTTGACCTTCTCCTCTCCGTAGAGCTTCACCAGGTCGTGCCCGAAAACCCAGAGGGCCCGGATCTCGCCCGCGAGCGCCCGGTCGATGATCTGGGAGGCCTGCAAATCGAGCATCCCCATCAAAGCAGCCGCGGCGCTGTTCGGGTTCTTGTCCGCCTGGATCAGGAAGCTGTCGCTGTACCCCGGCTGCGCAGGCACGCCCGCTGACACCTGCGGGATCCCCAGAGCCTCCCTGAAGATCTTCCGGATGAGGAACAGCTCCTCGGTGGTCAGTTGAGGCGATGGGATCACCCCGACCCTCGCCTGCGCCGCCTCCGCCTTCGCCGCGGCCAGCCCCGCCGCCAGCTCCGCCATCGCGTTCTCCCAGGTGGTCTCTCTCCCGCGGAAAAGGACCTTCCGCAGCCGGCCCTCGTCCATGAACTTGTATCCGTACCGCCCCTCATCGCACATCCACCACTGGTTCACCTCGGGATTGACCCTGGGCTTCAGCCGCATCACCCGCGCCCCATCGGCCAGATACGGCCGGTCCAGCACGTAATGCACATCCACGTTGCAGCCGCGCGCGCAGCCGGTGCAGACGGATGGCGCCGTCGAGAGATACCAGACCCTCGCCTTGAACCGGAAGTCGCGGTCCGTGAGGGCGCCGACCGGGCAGATGTCCACGACGTTGCCGGAGTATTTGTTGTCCAGGACCTTGCCGGGGTAGAGGCCGATCTCGGCTTGGTCTCCGCGATTGAAGATCCCGAACTCGCCGGTCTTGCTGATTTCATCGGTGAACCGCTCGCACCGGGAGCAGAGGATGCAGCGCTCCGCATCCAGCATGACCTTGGGTCCGATCGGCACCGCCTTCGGCTTCTTGACCTTCTCCTCGCGAAAGCGAGGATCATAGAGCCCATACTGGAGGTAGAAGTTCTGCAGGTCGCACTCCCCGGACTGGTCGCAGACCGGGCAGTCCAGCGGGTGGTTGATGAGGAGAAACTCCAGCACCGCCTGCTGGCCTTCGGCCACCTTCGGGGTGTTGGTCCGGACCACCATCCCCTCGGAGACCGGCGTGTTGCAGGCGATCTGCAGCTTGGCCGCCTTGTCGATCTCCACCAGGCAGATCCGGCAGTTGCCCGCGATGGAAAGCCCGGGGTGATAGCAGTAGCGCGGGACATAGATCCCCAGCCTCTCCGCCGCCTGGATCACGGTCGTCCCCGCCGGGACCTCGATCTCCTTTCCGTCGATTGCCAGCCTTGGCATCTTCTTCCGGTCAGCGGGCAGGGCCCGAGAGGTGCCGGGCGGATTCCGCCACAATGATCGCCCCCACCGCGGCTATCCACACAAGGAAATAAACGATCCCTGTCCATCGGAAAACTCTGTGTACCCGCTGCGCATCTTTAACGACCAGCTCCATTCCAATCCACCGGTTCCAAGCGTTCATCCAGCGAATAAACACCCCCGGTTTAAAGCAGAGCGTCACTGTAAAGAAAA
This sequence comes from uncultured Planctomycetia bacterium, assembly GCA_964372395.1. Lineage (GTDB taxonomy): Bacteria > Omnitrophota > Gorgyraeia > 1-14-0-20-64-10 > 1-14-0-20-64-10 > CAYFHV01. The sequence continues at coordinate 8,951 of CAYJQV010000003.1, forward strand.
GCCAGATCACACTCCAGATCAAAAGGAACAGCCCGACTGCCCACCTTCCGCCCGGGTCAGCCGGCACGGGCTGCCCCCTCCGGCTGGCTCACATCGCACCGGCCGGTTCGGATGTGGTGCTCGAACTCGGATCCGAACTTCGCGATGTACGACTGCACCGGCCAGGCGGCGGCGTCGGCGAAGACGCAGATCGTCTTGCCCTCCATGTTCCCCGCCGTGTTCAAGAGAACATCCAGATCCTCCGCCCTGCCCTGCCCCTTCAGGATCCGGTCCATGATCTTCAGGATCCAGCCGGTCCCCTCCCGGCAGGGGGAGCACTGCCCGCACGACTCATCCGCGAAGAAATGGGAGGCCGCTCGAAGGGCCTCCACCATGCAGGTGGTCTCATCCATGACGATCACCCCGGCCGAACCGGCCATCGTCCCGGCTGCCGCGAGCGAATCGAAGTCCATCCGGACATCAATCTCATCGGCCTTCAATACCTTGGCCGAGATCCCCCCGGGGATGACCGCCTTGAGCCTTCCGCCCCGCCGCACACCGCCCGCCTGCTTCTCGATCAGCTCCCTCAAGCTCACCCCGACCGAGGCCTCGTACAGACCGGGGCGCTCCACATGCCCGCAGAGGCTGAACAGCCGCGTCCCGCCATGCCTGGCCGTTCCCAGCCTGGCAAACCACCCCGCACCGTGACGCAGGACCGGAGGGACGCAGGCGAGCGTCTCCACGTTGTTGACGATCGTGGGACACCGGAACAGCCCGGAGATCGCCGGGAACGGGGGCTTGAGCTTCGGGAACCCCTTGCCTCCCTCGAGAGAGGTCAAGAGCGCCGTCTCCTCCCCGCAGATGTATGCCCCGGCGCCCCGGTGGAGCACCACCTCCAGATGAAATCCGGTTCCCTGAATCTTCTGCCCAAGCCATCCGTGCGCGTACGCCTCCTGCACCGCCCGCGAGAAACGCTCGAACGGGCGGACGTACTCCCCCCGGATGTACACGTACGCCTTGTGCGAGCCGATCGCATAGGCAGCGATCACCATCCCCTCGATCAGCGCGTGCGGATCCCGTTCCATGATGTAACGGTCCTTGAATGTCCCCGGCTCGCCTTCATCCGCGTTCACCACCAGATAAACCGGCTTCCGGCCGTCCTTCGGCACGAAGCCCCACTTCCGTCCCGTGGGGAACCCCGCCCCGCCCAGCCCCCGCAGGTTGGACTTGAGCACCTCCTCCGTTACCTGCTGCGGGGTCATCGATGTGAGCGCCTTCTTCGCCGCCTGGTAGCCGCCGTCGGCCACATAGGCATCGAACCAGGTGCCCTCGCTATTCTTGAACCGACGCGATAGAACCGGCCCATCGGTGGAAACCCAAATGGGGTCAGACCCCGTGGGGTCAGACCCCACGGGGTCTGACCCCATCAGGTTTAAGACCTCTTCCAGTTTCTGCCCGGCAAGCGGACCGACGTAGCGGTCGTTCACCTGCGCCATGGGGGCTGCCTCGCACGCGCAGAGGCATTCCACGGTGGAAAGGGTGGCCCTACCATCCGGTGTGGTCTGTCCCACCCCGACCCCCAGCCGCTCCTCAAGCTGGGCGAGCACCCCCTTTGCACCCATCAGCCAGCAGGGCGTGGAAACGCAGACCTGGATCTGCTGTTTCCCGACGGGCCGCGCATGGAACATGGTGTAGAAGGAGACCACCTCCCGCACGTGCGCCACCGAAACCCCGAGCTGGCGGCTCACCCACTCCTCCCCCTCCGGAGGGATGTGGCCCACCGACTCCTGAACCAGCCACAGAAGCGGCAGCATCGCCGCCCGCTTCTCTTCGTACCGCGCGATGATCTCCTTCGCCTTCGCCTCCAGCGCCGCGAAGTTCATCGGTCTAATTCCCCGCCGATCATGTTCACCGAGCCGAAGGTCGGCACCATGTCCGCCATCATGTCGCCGATCAACAGCTTCGGCAGCGCCGCCATGATCGGGAAGCAGGGTGGGTGCACCCGCACCCGGTACGCCTGGTCGGAGCCGTCGCTCACCACGTAAAACCCGAGCTCCCCGTTGGCCCCCTCGACCGGGAAGTACACCTCCCCCTTCGGCGGCCGGATCCCGTGGCCGAACATGACCAGCTTGAAATGCTGCATGAGCCCTTCGATGTTCCCGTACGTGTCCTCCTTGGGCGGCAGGAAGACCCTCTTCTCCGGCGCCGCAATCGTCGGATGGACCCTGGCATCGGCCCCTTCCAGCGTGGGATCCACCGCCGCTACGCGGCCGGCAATCTCCCCGATCCGCCCGAGCTTCCCCTTGTCCACCATCTCGGCGGCTTCCATGAAGTTTTGAGGCCCGGCTTGCGGGCCGGTCCGGGAAAGTCCCGCCGAAGGCGGGGCGGGTATCTCCCGCATCTCCGAGGCGGGGATCTCGCGCCCCGTTTCCAGATCCACCTGCACCGCCCCGCCCGGGATCTGCTCCAGGGACTGCTCCACGATCCGCATCGACTGCTCCATCTCCTGCATCCGGACGTAGTACCGGTCCAGGTTGTCCCCGTGGACCCCGAGCGGCACTTCGAAGTCGACCCGGTCGTAGATTGCGTAGGGACAGGCCTTCCGGACATCGTAGTTGATCCCGGTCGAGCGCAGGAAGGGGCCGGTGATCCCGTAGGAGACGGCCTCCTCCTGCGAGATCTTCCCCGTTCCCTTCATCCGGTCGAAGAAGATCCGGTTGCGCGTGAGCAGCTTGTCCACCTCGACCAGCACCTGCCGGGTCTCCACGAAGGCCTTCCGTGCGGCCTCCGCGAAGCCGGCCGGAAGATCCGCCTTCACCCCGCCCACGCGGCAGTAGGAGACGGTGAGCCGCGCCCCGGTGACCTGCTCCACAAGCTCCCAGAGGAACTCCCGCGCCTTGATCATATAGAGGAAGACGGTGAAGGCCCCCAGCTCCATGGCGCTGGCGCCGATGCAGGTGAGGTGGTCCGTGACCCGGGAGATCTCCGACAGGATGACGCGGATGAAGTGGCAGCGTTCGGGCACCTCGATTCCCAGCAGCTTCTCCACCGCCATGCAGTAGCCCATGTTGTTGATGAGCGGCGAGACGTAGTTGAGCCGGTCGGCGTACGGGATCACCCCGTTGTAGGGAACCACCTCCGACATCTTCTCGAAGCCCCGGTGCAGGTAGCCGATCTCCACATCGGCGTCGCGGATCGTCTCGCCATCCAGCCGAACGACGATCCGGATGATCCCGTGCATCGCCGGATGGGATGGGCCGATGTTGAGGAGCAGGTCGCGCGTCTCCAGCTCGCCCATCAGTTCACCGGGCCGATGAGCGGCTGACGCTTGTTGACCGGGTAATCCTTGCGCAAGGGATGCCCCTCGAACGATTCGTACATGAGGATCCGCTTCAGGCCGGGGTGGCCCCGGAAGCGGATGCCGAACATGTCCCACGCCTCCCGCTCATACCAGTCCGCCGAGGCCCACAGCGGGGTGAGGGAATCCAGCTCCGGCTGAGACTCGGGGACCGGCACCTTCAGGCGGATCCTCTGCTTGAGCGGCAGGGAAAAGAAGTGGTAGACGACCTCAAAGCGCTCCGGGGCCGCCCGCCCCGGCCAGGGCGCTTCGTCGGGAACGTTCATCGGCTGCCGCAGCCCGATCCCGGCGGAGACGAAGGCACCCCGCGCTGGCGGCCGGTCGAACGTGAGAAAATCCACCGCCGTCACGTCCATCAGGAAGTTCATCTGAAGGGAGGGGTCCTCCTTGAGGAGCCGGGCCACCTCCAGCAGCCTCTCGCGCCGGAGGGTCACGGTGTGATCCCCACGGTAGGCGTGAACCCCGAGGACCGCCTCGGGGAACCGGGAGCGGACGATCTCAGACGGTGAAGGGCCGCCCATGGGGGGGAACCGCCTCGGGGGGAGGTTTGCCGGAGTGCTGCGCCTGGATCCTCGCCTGCAGTTTGATCAGGCCGTCGAGGACGTTCTCCGGGCGCGGCGGGCAGCCCGGGATGTAGACATCCACCGGCATGAGGGTGTCGATCCCCATCACGGTGGCGTAGTTGTCGTAGAATCCGCCGGTGCAGGTGCAGACCCCGAAGGCCACCACCCACTTCGGCTCCGTCATCTGGTCGTAGATCTTCTTCAGGACGGGTGCCAGCTTGTGGCTGATGGTCCCCACCACGAACAGAACGTCGGCCTGCCGCGGGGAGAAGCGGGGGAACCCTGCGCCGAAGCGATCCACGTCGTAATGCGAGCACGCGGTGGCCATGTACTCCATCCCGCAGCACGCGGTGACAAACGGATACTGGAACAGGGAGAATTTCCTCGCCCATCCGATCGCGTCGCTGAGCTTCGAGGTCAGGAAATTCTCCGATCCAAACATTCTTATTCCCTAGCCCTGCTCGCGCTTGCACCGTACCACAAGACAGCACCTCCGGTCCGAATCGCCTGCCCCGATTCGCCGGCCTGTGGGGCAGGGGCAGGTTCACAGGACGGCTCGGCCGCCCCCCCGTGGCGGCAGGCCTCTCTCTCGGCCTCGCTCGTCCCAAAAGTGTAGGCGTGCGGGGACACCGTGGCCGCTCGGCCTGCGAGAAGCCTGTTCACCTGCCCCTGCCCTCGGCCGGCTTCCTTCGGAAGAGGGGGGGCACATCGCCTTCTACCAAGAAACCAGGAAGGCTGGGGGGAGATGGGAAATCTCCCCCCGGCCTTCCATCGAAGCGCCGAAGGCGCTGAGCGCTGGGAAAGGGGAACCCCAGGGGGAAAACCAGCGGCAGCGCGTTTTCCCCCTGGAAAGCGGGGAGACGACCGGCCGGTCCAGGCACGGCCGCAACGCCAAAAGGCAGACGTCCTCCGTCGGTGAGCGCTCGCGGAGTCTCCCCGCTCACTCCCACTCCAGCGCCCCCTTCTTCCAGGCGTAGATAAACCCCAAGAGGACAACCCCCAGGAAAACGAGCATCTCAAAGAAGCCCGCCCACCCCAACCGCCGGTACACCACGGCCCAGGGGAAGAGAAAGACCAGCTCGACGTCGAACAGGATGAAGAGCATTCCGACCAGGTAGAACTTGACGGCGAATCGCCCGCTGGGGAGGTGGAACGGCTGCTCCCCGCACTCAAACGGCTCCGACTTGGCCGCCGAGGGCCGCTTCGGCCCCAGGACGCTCGCCAGGAACAGGAAGGCCCCTCCGATCAGAGCGGCAAGCAGGAAGGTGACGGCAACGCCGAGGTACTCTGTCATTGGAAATTCACATTATATAATAGACGGGTGAAGCCATGAAACCGTACCTCGACCTTGTGCAGATGATCCTCGACCAGGGAGTGAAGAAATCGGACCGGACCGGGACCGGGACCCTCAGCCTCTTCGGGCATCAGATGCGTTTCAACCTGGCCGAGGGCTTTCCCCTGGTGACCACCAAGAAGGTTCACCTCAAGTCGGTGATCTACGAGCTGCTCTGGTTCCTTCGGGGGGATACCAACGTCCGCTACCTCCAGGAGCACGGGGTGACGATCTGGAACGAGTGGGCCGATGAGCAGGGCGAGCTGGGACCGGTCTACGGGGCCCAGTGGCGAAGCTGGCCGGCCCCGGATGGGCAGACGATCGATCAGATCAGCCGCGCCGTGGAGGAGATCCGCGCCCAGCCCGATTCCCGGCGACTCATCGTCTCCGCCTGGAATCCGGCGGAGCTGGATCGGATGAAGCTGCCGCCGTGCCACTGCCTCTTCCAGTTCTACGTGGCGGACGGCCGGCTCTCCTGCCAGCTCTACCAGCGCAGCGCCGACCTCTTCCTGGGTGTGCCCTTCAACATCGCCTCGTACGCCCTGCTCACCCTCATGTTCGCGCAGGTCTGCGCGCTCCAGCCCGGCGAATTCATCCATACCTTCGGGGACGTCCACCTCTACCTGACCCATCTGGAGCAGGCCCGGCTGCAGCTCGCCCGGACCCCTTATCCTCTGCCGCGGATGCGCCTCAACCCCCAGGTCCGCTCCCTCTTCGCCTTCACGTACGAAGATTTCACCCTGGAGGATTACCGGCACCACCCGGCCATCCCGGCCCCGGTGGCGGTGTGAAGCTTTCCGTCATCGCGGCCGTCGCCCGAAACGGGGTGATCGGCAAAGGGGGCCGCCTGCCCTGGCATCTGCCGGCCGACCTGAAGCGCTTCAAGACACTGACCCTCGGCCACCCCGTCATCATGGGCCGCAGGACCTTCGAGTCGATCGGGAAACCGCTCCCCGGCCGCACCAACATCGTCGTCACGCACGAGAGAGACCTGAAGATCTGCGGCTGCCTGGTGGCCCCATCCTTCGAGAAGGCCCTGGAACTCTGCAATCAAGCTGAGGAGGCGTTCGTTCTGGGAGGTGCGAGCCTCTATGAACAGGCCTTGCCCCGGGCCGATCGGCTCTACCTGACCCGAATCCATGCCGATTTCGAGGGGGACGCCCGGATGCCCCCTCTGGACTTAAGTCGCTGGAAGGAGATTTCCCGCGAGGACTTCTTGAGCGAGCCTCTGCCCTACAGCTTCATCACCTACGGGGGACGCTCCACTTTGGGACACACTGGTTGTGGAGGAGTGTCCCAAAGTGGAGCGTCCCCACATCGATGACGCTGTTTGAGAAGATCTGGGAGCGGCACGTCGTGGCGGAGCTGCCCGACGGGAACGCCCTGCTGTACGTCGACCGGCATCTGGTCCACGAGGTGACCAGCCCGCAGGCGTTCGAGGGGCTGCGCCTCACCCGCCGGAAGGTCCGCCGGCCGGACCTCACCTTCGCCACGATGGATCACAACGTCCCCACCGATGATCGGATGAATATCCGGGACCCCATCTCCCGAGCGCAGGTGGAGGCCCTGGCCAGGAACTGCCGGGAGTTCGGGATCCCTCTGTACGACTTGAGCTCCGACAAGCAGGGGATCGTCCACATCATCGGGCCGGAGCTGGGGCTCACCCTGCCGGGAACCACCGTGGTCTGCGGAGATTCGCACACCTCCACCCACGGGGCCTTCGGGACGCTCGCCTTCGGGATCGGGACCTCCGAGGTGGAGCATGTCCTGGCGACCCAGTGCCTCACCCAGAAGAAGCCGAAGACGCTGCGGGTGGAGTTCGCCGGCACCCTGCCCCCGCACGTGAGCTCCAAGGACATGATCCTCAAGCTCATCGGAACGATCGGAACCGCGGGCGGGACCGGCACCGTTTTCGAGTACACGGGCGAGGCGGTCCGGCGCCTCTCCATGGAGGCCCGGATGACGATCTGCAACATGTCGATCGAGGCCGGCGCCCGGGCCGGGATGATCGGGCCGGACGAGACCACCTTCAACTACATCAGCTCAGGGAACCGGCCCTTCGCGCCAAAAGGGAGGGCGCTGGAGCAGGCCATCTCCTTCTGGAAGAGTCTGCCGAGCGATCCGGACGCCGCCTTCGACCGCTCGGTCAGCATCAATTGCTCCGCCCTCGCCCCGCAGGTCACCTGGGGCACGAATCCCGGCATGGTCACCGACGTGACCGGCCGGGTCCCCTCGCCCGATGGCGTGCCCGGATACACCGCAAGGGACGTGGAGCAGGCGCTGGCGTACATGGGGCTTGTCCCGGGCACCCCGATCACCAGGATCCGGGTGGACGCGGTCTTCATCGGAAGCTGCACCAACGCCCGGATCGAGGATCTGCGGACGGCGGCCAAGATCCTGAGCGGCCGCAAGGTCGCGCCGGGCGTGCGCGTGCTGGTCGTTCCCGGCTCCCAGCAGGTCCGCGCCCAGGCGGAAGCGGAAGGGCTGGATGAGATCTTCAAGGCGGCCGGATGCGACTGGCGTCAATCCGGCTGCAGCATGTGCCTCGGGATGAATCCGGATCAGCTCAGGCCGGGCGAGCGGTGCGCTTCCACGTCCAACCGGAACTTCGAGGGCCGGCAGGGGAAGGGCGGCCGAACCCATCTGGTCAGCCCGGAGATGGCCGCGGCCGCCGCCCTCGCGGGTCATTTTGTCGACATCCAGAGCTGGCTGGGGTCAGACCCTCTGGGGTCTGACCCCAGTAGGGTTTGAATGGATGCCTTTAAGTCGCATCGGGGGCTGATCGCGACGCTGGACCGGGCCAACGTGGACACCGATCAGATCATCCCGAAGCAGTTCCTGAAATCAATCGCCCGCACCGGCTTCGGGGAATCCCTCTTCTACGACTGGCGGTACCTGGCGGACGGGAAGCCCAATCCGGCCTTTGAGCTCAACCAGTCCCGCTTCCGGAAGGCCACGATCCTCGCCGCCCGCAGGAATTTCGGCTGCGGCTCCTCGCGCGAGCACGCGGTCTGGGCGATCCAGCAGTACGGCTTCCACGCGGTCGTCGCACCCTCCTTCGCCGACATCTTCAGGAACAACTCGGCGAAGAACGGGCTGCTCGCAGTGGAGCTGCAGGAGGCGGAGGTCGAGGAGATCTTTCAGATGGTGGGACGCTACGAGGGACTGGAGGCCACGGTGGATCTGGACCACCAGCGGGTGACCCTGCACCTGCCGGAGGAGGTCTCCTTCCGCTTCCAGATCGATCCGGCGGTGAAGGAACATCTCATCCACGGGTTGGATGAGATCGGCTTGACGCTCAAGCGCGAAGGGGAGATCGCCGCCTTCGAGGCGCGGCACGACCCGCAGCGGTTTACAGGAACCGGCTGAAGTAACGTTCCCCGGCGAGCAGGGCGCCGGTCACGTCCCCGGTCAGCGTCACACCGTATTCCCTCAGCTTCTCGGTCAGCTGCTCCAGCCAGTCCGGCCGGGTCGGATCTACCCAGTGGATCTCGTGGCCTGAGGCCAGAGGCCCGGCAATCGTCGTCCGGTCCTGCTCCATGTCTGATACGACGTGAATCTGGGCGTGATCCGCAGCCACATGCGCTCCAGCCAGCAGCAGACGAACCTCTCGCGCCTCATCCTCCGTACGCACGAAGACCAGGAGCCGCTGACCGCCCCGGGCCGGCAGGAGCATCCCGTAAAAAGTGCTGGGGTCATAGAAGGCCACGAGCAGCGGCCGGCGCGCCTCAACCGCCGCGGGCTGGCCTGTGACCGCCGCCACTTGATCCCAAGCACGGAGGGTTTCCTCGAGAAACTGGTGTGGGAACCACCGCCGGCGCAGGGCTTCGGAGAAACTCATCTGCCTGTGAATGCGCCAGTAGGTGCTGAAGACTGTCTCCAAGCGAAACCGGATCGCCAACTCAAAATCCTCAAAGTCCTCCGGAAGTCCCGCCTCCGGAGGCTGCCCGGCCAGAATCCCATCCAGCGCGTCCAGCACCGACAGGTCGACCGGTCCCAGTGCTCCGGGGATCTCCGCTGTCAGAATCTCCCTCCCTCCCCGCAGCGCCCACCCGGCCCGCTCCCAATCATTGAATTCCCGCCTGGGATTGCCGGCGACTTCCTCCAGGACAGCCAGCATCTTCACCAGCGCCTCCCTGGCCCTCCCTCGCTCCTGAAGCAAACGATCCACCTCGTCCAGCGCTCCTTCGGCCGAAGATCGGGCCCTGCCCTGGGCTGAGCGCTCCACATACGTTCCGTGGCGGCTGCGCAGATCCTGGACCACAATGACCGGGACCGGCCGACCGCCCGCGGACCAGTTCTCTCGCCGAACCAGCGCGTGCGTCACCTCAACATCGCCTGCAGTCCACAGACCCACCACCGGGACGCCCCTTCTGCGGGCGGGGTGGTACGAGCCATCCCGCCCCACGTAAAACTCGTGATGGCCTCCAGCCACCATCTGACGCGTCCCATCCGGATTGATGACCTCCCAACGGGACCTGGAGGGATCCCCGGAAGGATCCTCCACCAGCTCAACCTTGATCTCCGCATCCGCCAGCCGCAGCCGGAAGCCGTCCGTTCTCAGGTCCCGGAAGAGAACGACGCTGCCGCCCCGGGGCACCTTCTGGTAGTAACGCTCGCCCATCCTCTGCAGTCCCACCGTGGCAAACGGCGCACCCTCCTGTGTGCGCAGCTCCAGGGCCTTCGAGACAACGCCCTCGAACTGTCGCGTCCAGAAATCGTGCTCCTCCACGATCTCATGCCGCGCTGTCTCCGCCTCCGGCGGCAGGCCCATGACCCGTGGGTCGTGGTGCGGGATCTGGTCGGAAAAAAGCATACTCGCGTTGTACCGAAGATAGGGCGGATCCAGCCAGCCGCGCAGCTCCTGCAGGTCGTGCAGGAAGTTCAGAAGCGCTGCTACCTCTTCCCGACTCAGGCTGGCCGCGAACCGCTTCGGCCCCAACAGCACCTGGTAGCCATCTGACCGGATGGCCCAGATCATGCGGGGGATTTGCCGGTAATCCTCATAGACGAAGCTGCTGATCGCCGCCGCCTCCAGGGCGGTCAGCGGGGGCAGCCAGCGGCCCATCCCGATCGGCTGCAGCGACTGCCGCCTGCCCAGGGTCTCCCATTCATTCTCCCCATCGTACCGGAACCAGACCTCCTCCATCCCGGCGGAGGCTGCCCCCAGCCCATCAATCGCGCGCCGAGGGCGCTTCATCGCTCCACGACGCGCGTTCTCCTCCGCCACCAGCGTACGGTAGTCGTGAGCGTAAAGGGTCCGTATGCTCACATCCGCCAGGGTGGCAAGCTCCCCTGCCGTCAGCCGGCCCCCAGGATGACGACGAAGCACGGACTTGATCCGCTCATGCACACGCTGCCACCGGGGATCCTTTGACTCCGAGGACTGCTCCAGGCCAGCCGATGGGGAGAGCTTGCGCTCGAGCTCCTCCAGCCCGGTCCCCTCGACGCTGGGTTGGCGCAGCGCGAGAGCGGGGCTGGGAAGCCCTAAGGCAAAGGCCAGAAAAAGGGTCAGGTTTGTGTGGAACAAAAATCGCCGGCGCATGGGTTCTGCAGAAACTATACCTGGTGCGCGCCTGCGATTTCAAGGTCTTATATCACTATGTATCACTACTTACGATGGGAGAACGGCTGCCCAGCGCTGGCGCGGGCTAGCCCAGCTCCAGCACCCTGGGGAAAGAGGTGAGCTTCTCGCAGCCGGTTTCGGTCACGAGGAGATCGTCCTCGATCCGGATGCCGCCGGCATCGAGGTAATAGAGCCCCGGCTCCACCGTGACCACCTGGCCCGCCTTCAGCAGATCCGGAACCGGGCTGATCCTGGGCGGCTCGTGGATCTCCAGGCCGAGGCCATGGCCGGTCCCATGGAAGAAGCCCTGCATCCGTCCGCCCTGTTCGCCGGTCGGAAAGCCCTGCTGGGTGAAGTGATCGAGGATCTTCTGGTGGATCTTCTGGCCGTCAACCCCGTCCCGGATCATCCCGAAGGCGATCTCCTGCCCCTCCAGCACGGCCCGGTACATCTTCTTCACCTTGTCGGAGGGCCTGCCTTTCACCACGGTCCGGGTGATGTCCGCGTAGTAGCGGCTTGTCAGGGAGACAGGGAAAACGTCCAGGACGATGGGCCAGTGTGCCTTGAGGACGCCCGAGCCGATGCAGTGGGGGTCGCAGGCCTGCGTGCCACCCGCGACGATGGTCTCGCGAGCCAGACAATCGGACCCCATGAGGGTCAAGTGGAGCGTCTTGCGGATGAGCTCCGAGGTGAGCGGCCGGCTGCGCAGCCAGAGGTCGCCGTCCTTCACCTCCGCCTCGGCAATGAGCCCGATGGCGGACTTCAGCGCCTCCTCCGTCTTCTGGGCGGTCTGGCGGATCGCCTCCAACTCCTCCGGGCTCTTGATCATCCGTCGCGGAAAGAAGGGGTCGCTTCCGGCCTCCAGCGTGTAGCCCTTCCCGCGCAGCTTATCCGCGAGCGCAACCGGGAAGGAGGCCGGCACGCGGAGCCGCCGGATCTGCCGCTCTCGAAAGAGGAGGTCCAGCACCTCTGCCGTGCCGGAGCGCTCCGCCCCCCTCTTCTTCGCCTCCGCCTGGAGCTTCGAGAGGGAAAGGACCTCGTCCACCTTCGCCTCGCTCCTCGCCCGATCCACCTCCAGGTCGCTCATGACCAGCGTCTTCCGGCCGTCCGCCTGGACGAAGATAAAGGAGTCCGGTGCCCAGAAACGGGTCGCCCAGTAGAGGTTGGCGTCCTGCTCGCTCGCCGCAACGATCAGGATTGCTTCATCCACCGTAGTGCCAGCCCGTTTCCTTCAAGGTGAGCGGCTCCGCCGGCTTCCCCAGCCCCGCCTCCACCACCTCGCCGACAACGATGGAGTGGTCGCCCGCCGGATGGATCGCCCGGACCCTGCACTCCAGGAAGGCCGGCGCCTCCTCAAGGATCGGCGCACCGGTCGAACCCGCACGGTGGGGAACCCCGGCCAGCTTGTCGCCCCCCAGGTGCGCCGGCTTGATGAAGTGCTGGGCGAGCGGCTTCTGGCCGGCCCCGAGCAGGTTCACCGCAAAAACGCCCGAGGCCTCGATCATCTGGAAGGAGAGACTGTCCTTGCGCACCCCCAAGGCGACCAGCGGCGGCTCGAAAGAGATCTGCGTGACCCACGTGGCGGTGAAGGCGTTGCGGCGCTCGCCGTCGCAGACGCCGATCACGTAGACGCCGTGCACGATCCGGCGCAGCGCCTGCTTCTTCACCTCAGGATCCACCGGGGTCAGACCCTCTGGGGTCAGACCCTCTGGGGTCTGACCCCAGCATGGTATGCTATAGGGGTTATGTCGCTCATGCCGAAGCTGCTCTTGGTTCTCCTCTTGACCGCCGCCGTCAACCTGCCGTTCGGTTACTGGCGCCAGGGCCTCAAGAAATTCACCCTGCCCTGGTGGCTCGCCATCCACCTGCCGATCCCCCTCATCATCGCCTTCCGGATCGGCCTGGGGATTCCGTACTCCACGGTCCCGCTGGTCATCGCCTCCGCCGTCGCCGGCCAGTGGGCCGGCGGCCGGCTGAGGAAGCCCCGCTGATCCGGCGCCGGATGTGCCGCTCCAGCAGGCGCGCCACCTCCTCAAGCTCGAACGGCCAGACGTAATCGATCCGAACCCCGGGATTCTCCCGGCGCAGCCCTTCCAGCGTGCGCGGGATGTCCCGCTCGGAATGGACCCCGCCCGGCGTCAGCATCGAAGGGACCACGAGGATCCGCCGGGCTCCCCGGGTGATCAAACCGCGGACCGCCTCGCCGACCGACGGGCTGCAAAACTCATTATAGCCGATCGCAAACAGCTCCGCCGGAAGATGCGGCCGCAGGACCCTGGCCAGGCCCTCCAGCCCTCTCTTGTACGGATCGTTCCCGGGGGTCCGCGGCCAGCTCCGGATCTTGGAATCCAGCTCCCGGATCCGCTCTCGCACATGCGGCCCGCCTCCGGCCCCGCGGCCCGCGTGGCCGGCCCACTCCAGCCCCATGAGCTCGCCGATCCACTCCGGGGGACAGTCGGTCGCCGGCACGCCGTGACCAGCCAGGACCACACCGATTCTCTGCCGTGGCCTCGCCTTCATCGCCGCAGCCCCTTCACCCCTTCATCATCTCCCGAACCATCCGCCCGTACTGCCGGTTCATCTCGCCTCGCACCCGTGACAGAAGCCGGCGCAGACTGCGCGGCTGAGCGCCCGGGGTGATCGGCGGAAGGATCCGAACCCGCAGAGGTCTCCCGGGGCGGAAGACCCATCCGCCGCGGGGCAGAAGCTGCCGGGTTCCACACACCACCACCGGGACAATCGGGGTATCGGTCTCCACGGCAAGCCGGAATCCGCCGCTCTCGAACCGGCCCAGGAGGCCGGTGTGACTGCGCGTCCCCTCCGGAAAGAGGAAGACGGAGATCCCCTTGCCCAGCCAGCGCCTGGCCTGCTCCAGCGCCCGCCGACCGGACCGCGCCTCTCCCCGCCGCACCGGCACGTAGCCGGCCATCCGCATCCCCCACCCGAGGAACGGAATCCGGAAGAGCGCCTCATCCGCCACCCAGCGGAACTGGACCGGAAGATCGAACAGGAGCGGCACATCGACGTAGCTCTGATGATTCGCCATGAGAATCGCCGGCTTCCTCCCCGGAAGATGCTCCTTTCCGATGAACTCCACCCGCCGGCCGGGCAGCATGCCCACCAGCATCCCGCCCCAGCGGGAAGCGATCCGGTGCAGCAGCCGCCTCTCCGGATCCAGCCACGGCCGGAGAAGCCAGACCGGCACCATCGCCAGGCACATCACCGCCGTCGAAAGGCCCACCCCGACCCAGCCGGGAATCGAGAGAACCGCCGCGCCCCACAGGGCGAGGGGCTGTCCTGCCCGCCGCAGGGGAAAGAGGCCCGCCGCTCTCTGCGTCATCGCGGAGGGAAGGCCTCGCTCACCCACGCCAGCGCCTCGGCCCTGGAGGTGAGCTCCCCTTCCAGCTGTTTCTCCTCCACCGATTTGAGGATCGTCCCGATCGCCGGCCCCTGAGGGTAGCCCAGGCGAAGCAGGTCGTGCCCGTTGATGAGCGGTTTCGGCCTGATCTGCTCCTTCGGAAGCTCCTTGAGCTTCTTCCGGAGGAACCGCCAGTTGGAGAGATCCCCGTGAGAGGCAAGGCAGTCGGCCCGGTGCAGCTTGAGCTGATCCTCGAAGGTGGCCAGCTGCATGAAGCGCTTGAGGGTCGAGAGCCGCATCTGCCGGACGTCCTTGAAGCGCATGTGATCCCCGACGAGCTCCGCGATCGCCCCGGTCTCCGCGTTCGAGAAACGGAGCCGCCGGCAGATCGCCTCGGCCATCCTCCTCCCCACCCGGTCGTGGCCGTCGAACCGGATCCGCTCTGCGATCCGGAAGGTGGGAGGCTTGCCCACGTCATGCAGCAGGGCCCCCATCGCCACGATCGCCGAGCCGCTGGGGAGCTGATCGAGCACCCCCTTCGTGTGGACGAAGACATCCCCCTCCGGATGGAACTCCGGCGGCTGGGCCACCCCCTTCATCCTGGCCACCTCCGGCAGAACCACCCGGAGCAGGCCGGTCTCATCCAGCAGCTCCAACCCCCGCCCGGGATGCGGCCCGGTGAAGAGCCGGACCAGCTCATCCCGGATCCGCTCGGGGCTCACCTTCCGGATCTCCCCGGGCTCCCGGAGGATCGCCTCCCGCGTCTTGCCATCGAGCTGGAAATCCAGCACCGCGGCGAACCGGACCGCCCGGAGCATGCGCAGCCGATCCTCTGCAAAGCGGCGGGCCGGATCCCCGATGGCGCGGACGAGGCGCCGTTTCAGATCCTCCCGCCCGCTGACGTAATCAATCACCTTGTCCTCGAGCGGATCGTAGAAGAGGCCGTTCACGGTGAAGTCCCGCCGCAGGGCATCCTCCTTCGCTGTGGAGAAGATCACGACGTCCGGATGCCGGGCGTCGCGGTACTCCCGGTCGGTCCGGAAGGTCGCCACCTCGTACGGGATCTCCCGCCGCAGAACCATCTGCACCCCAAACTGCACCCCCACGGGGATGGTCCTCCTGAAAAGGCGGGCCACCGCCTCCGGGCGGGCGCTGGTGGCTACATCAAAGTCCTTGGGAGGCCGCCCCATCAAGAGGTCGCGCACGCAGCCGCCGACCAGCAGCGCTTCGTGTCCCGCCTTCTGCAGCGCCCGGACGATCTCCACCGCCCCGCGATATTTTGCCGTCCGCTTGAAACCGCCCTTCACCACTGCCTCCATCCTTCCCGGATGAGACTCGCCGCCAGTGCCAGGAGGAGCAGCGCCGCCACGGCGGTCGGATCCAGCCAGGGACCGCCGGCCTGGAGCCGGATGAGCCACCCCTTCAGGAGGGTGACCAGGGCCCAGAGCGTCATGATCATCATGAAGAGGCATGGGACCGCGGCAAACCCCCACGGCTTTCCGGATTTCCTCAGCCAGGCCGTCAGCCCCATCAAGGTCAGCGCAGCCAAGAGCTGGTTGGAGGTTCCGAAGACAACCCAAAAGGCCTTCCAGGCCGGGATCACCTTGCCCGAGGCATCCGCCAGCGTAGCCGTCACGAACCAGCACGGAAGCGCCAGGGTGGCGAGTGTGGCCGCAGCCCTTCCCCGCCGGCCCTGCCAGCCGAACAGCTCCTGAAGGATGTACCGGCCCAGCCGGGTCGCCACATCCAGCGTGTCGAAGATGAAGGTGGCAAACGCCAGCAGCACGAACGCCATCGCGAAGCCCGGATCCAGCCCCAGGCGCTGCACGAAGGCGGCCAGGCCCTGCGCGTAGATCCGGTCCGGCGAAAGCTTCGTGGCCGGATCGCCGGGCAGGAGCATCATGACCGTCGAAAGGGCGACGAGGGCCACCATCCCCTCCAGGAGCATCCCGCCGTACCCGATCGGCCGGCAGTCGCTCTCCCTGGCAATCTGCTTCGACGTGGTCCCTGAGGAAACCAGCCCGTGGAAACCGGAGCAGGCCCCGCACGCCACCGTCACAAAGAGCATGGGAAAGAGCGGCGCGGCCTCCGCCCAGCGGAACCCGAGGAAAGCAGGGTACCGGACCGGCAGCCGGCCCAGGCTCAACCCCGCGATCCCCGCCAGCAGCGCCATATAGAGGAAGACACCCCCCAGATAGCCGCGCGGCTGAAGCAGCAGCCAGACCGGAAGCACCGATGCCAGGAAACAGTACCCCAGGACGATCCCGTTCCACAGCAGGACCGGCCGCAGCCCCGCCACCGCAGGCAGCTGGACCGGCAGAAGCTGGCCGGCCCAGATGATTGCCAGCAGAAGCGGGGCGAAAAGCGCCGTGGCAAGCCCCAAGCGGATCTTGAGGCGCTGCATGGAGAGCCCCATCACGACCGCAAGCCCCAGATAGAGCAGAGAGGATGTCGCCACGGCGCCGCCCGAAGGCGGCTGTGCGAAGGAGGTGGAGGTGAGATCCGCAAAGGCGGTGATCACATAGACCAGGGAGAGCCAGATGAAGGCGAGGAAGAGGCCGTAAGCGCGCTGGCCCATATGCTCCTGAACGATCTGCGCCACCGACCGCGCCTTGTGGCGGACCGACCCGAACAGACTGGAGAAATCATGGACCGCCCCGATGAAGATCGCCCCCAGCACGATCCAGAGCAGGGTCGGCAGCCAGCCGAAGGCCAGCCCGGCCAGGATGGGGCCCACGATCGGGCCGGCCGCGGCGATGGCGGAGAAATGCTGGCCAAGCAGGAACGGGGCCCTGGCCGGCACAAAGTCCACCCCGTCAGTCATCGTGCAGGCCGGGGTCGGCCGCACGTCGTTCAGGCCCAGGCGGCTCGCCACAAACCGGCTGTAGAGGAAATAGCCGATGGAAAAGAGGACCACCACGATCGCCGCAACGAACCCCAGGCTCACGTCCTCATCTCCATTGTGGCGGCCATTATATCATCGCTTCCAGGTGGGCCTGGACCGAGCGGGCCAGCGATGGCAGATGATAGCCGCCCTCGAGCAGCGAGACGATCCGCCCGCCGCAGCCTTCCTCCGCGAGTGTCACCAGCAGCCTGGTCATCCGCCGGTACCCCTCCTCGGTCAGCTCCATCTGGGCCAGCGGATCATTCCGGTGGGCGTCGAATCCCGCGGAGATGAGGATGAGCTGCGGCTGGTGGCGGCGCAGCGCCGGAAGGATCTCCTCATGGAAACAGACCAGGTATTCCGCATCCCCTGCTCCCGGATCCAGCGGGATGTCCAGGATATTCCCCTTCCCGCGCTCCTGCCGGCGCCCGGTCCCGGGGTAGAGCGGCCACTGATGGAGGCTTGCGTAGAAAACCTCCGGGCTCTCTTCGAAGGCATGCTGGGTGCCGTTGCCGTGGTGAACGTCCCAGTCCACGATGGCGATCCGCTTCAGGCCGTGCCGGCCCTGCGCATACCGCGCCGCGATCGCCACGTTGTTGAAGAGGCAGAAGCCCAGCGCCACGTCCCGTTCGGCGTGATGCCCCGGCGGCCGGACGAGGCCGAATCCGCGGCGGATCCGGCCCGCCACCACGGCATCCACGAGCGTGAGCGCCCCATCCACCGCCAGCAGGGCAATCTCATAGGAAGCCGGGCAGATGCCGGTATCCGGCGAGTCGATTGCCGTCTCGCCCGCCTGACAGGCCCGTTCGACCCGCCGGATGTAGGCCGGATCGTGGACCGCCTCCACCCAGGAGCGTTCGTGCGGGACCGGCTCGAGAGGAATCAGCCTGCCGGCCAGCCCGACCGCCGCCAGGTGCTCCTCAATCGCCCTCAGGCGGGCCGGAGACTCGGGGTGTCCTGGGCCGGTGTCATGATCGAGGTATCGCGGAGAGCGGAGGAGGCCGATGTCGGCCAACTGCGGTTCTAGAGCTCGCGGAGGAGCTCGATGGCCCGGTCCGGCTCGTCCGGCCGGAGGATGAGGCAGCCGCTCTTCTGGTTCTGTGCGGCGGTGCAGTAGGCGTACTCGATGTTGATGTCGGCGCGGGCGAGCTTCCGCGCCACCTCGGCCAGCGCGCCGGGCTCGTTCTCCAGGTCCAGGACGATCACGTCCGATTCCAGGATGTAGACCCCGAGCTGCTCGAGGATGAGGAGGGCCTTGACCGGCCGGTCCGCGACCATCCGGACGATGGCATGGTCCACCGTGTCATGAACGGTGAGGGCCAGGATGTTGATCCCGGCCTCGGCGAGGGTTCCGCAGATCCGGGCCATCCCGCCGGGGCGGTTCTCGAGGAAAATGGAAAGCTGCTTTTCAACCCTGACCATGGCTGCACCAGTACCGAGTATACTCCGTCAGGTGGGTCAACGTCGAGAGATCCCGCATCCGGTCGAGGAAGACCCTGCCCTGAAGATGATCCCACTCGTGCTGGATCACACGGGCAAAGAACCCGCTCGCCGTGAACCGCATCCTCTTTCCCTGCGCGTCGTACGCCTCCACCTCCACCGAGCGCCAGCGCGGCACCCTTCCCCGCAGGCCCTCCACCGAGAGGCATCCCTCCCAGCCCTTCTCCTCGGCTTTCCCGGCCGGCTTCACCCGGGGATTGATGAGAACGGTGAGCGGTATCTTCGGCGCCTTCGGGTAACGGGAGTTTCGGTCGACCTTGATCACAGCCACCTGCGAGGAGACATGAACCTGGGGGGCTGCAATCCCCACCCCGTCATACTCCTGCATGGTCTGGATGAGATCCGACAGGAAGGCCCGGAAACCGGGCTGGCGGATGACGGCCGGAGTCACCGCTCTTGCCTTCTTCCTCAGCACCGGGTGGCCTAACCGGGCAACCTTCAGGATCATGCGCGGTACTGTATCAAATTGGCAAAAGGCACGCAAGCACAGCGGATACTTGACAAAAGAGTCGGATTTTAAGTATCCTTGATATTGGGAGATAGGAGGCAGAAGGTGAAGATCACATCTCAGGAAGAGTATGGGTTGCGCTGCATGCTGCAGCTGGCGCAGGCGGATGCCCGGCAGGGGCTGACCGTCAAGGAGATCGCCGGCCGGGAGGGATTGTCCCCGGCCTATGTGGAGAAGCTGCTTCGGCTCCTCGCCAGGGCCGGATTCATCCACTCGGTCCGCGGCGTGCATGGCGGCTACCTCCTCAGCCGGAACCCGGCGGAGATCAGTCTCGGAGAAGTGGTGAGGGCGCTGGGGAGCCTGCCGACGACCCAGGATATCTGCGACCGGCATCCGGGCAACCGGACCAGCTGCATTCACATCGACGACTGCTGCATCCGCTCCGCCTGGGCGACGCTGACCAGCGCCATCGAGGGCTTCATGGGCAAGGTCTTCATCTCCGACCTGGTGGGTCCCGAGAGCAAGGTGCGGGTCTCGCTTCAGCAGCGGATCACGACACCTTTCTCGGTATAGGAGGGAATGAGGCGATGGGCAAGCCGCTGCTGGAGATCGAAAATCTCCACGTGAGCGTGGAGGGAAAGGAGATCCTCAAGGGAATCTCCCTCTCCCTGGAGAAGGGAGAGGTCCATGCCCTCATGGGCCCCAACGGCTCGGGCAAGTCGACCCTGTCCAACGCCCTCTTGGGACACCCCAAGTATCAGGCAACGCAAGGGACCGTCCTCTTCCAGGGACAGGATCTGCTGGCGCTCAAGACCGACGCGCGGGCGCGCAGCGGCATCTTCCTCGCCTTCCAGTATCCGACGGCGATCCAGGGGGTGAGCGTCGCCAACTTCCTGCGGACCGCGATGAAGGCCCGGTTCGGCGACGGATTCCAGCCGAAGGAGTTCCGCCGACAGCTCAAATCGGCCATGCAGCAGCTCGGCATTGACGAATCCTTTGCCCCCCGCTACGTCAACGACGGCTTTTCCGGGGGCGAGAAGAAGCGGCACGAGATCCTGCAGATGGCGCTGCTCAAGCCGGTGCTGGCCATCCTGGATGAGACCGATTCGGGGCTGGACATCGACGCCCTGCGGACGGTGGCCGAAGGGATCAACCGGCTGCGCGGGCCGGAGCTGGGGATTCTGCTCATCACCCATTACCAGCGTCTGCTCAACTACGTCGAGCCGGACGCGGTGCATGTCCTCCTGGACGGCCGGATCGTCCGTTCCGCGGGGAAGGAGCTGGCGCACGAACTCGAGGCGAAGGGGTACGCCCCCTATGAAAAGGAGCTGGTCGTCCCATGAACGAACCCGGGAAGAAACCGCTGAACATCGGCCAGAATTACGAGCAGCAGTACGGCTTCCACACACCCGAGAAATACGCCTTCAAGTCCAAGAAGGGGCTCTCCCGGAAGACTGTGGAAGAGATCTCCGGGATGAAGTCGGAGCCGGACTGGATGAGGCAGTTTCGCCTCCGGGCCCTGGAGGTCTTCTTGAAGAAGCCCTTGCCGGCCTGGGCGGATCTGGAGCTGCTTCGCCGGATTGATTTCGAGAACATCTACTACTACATCAAGCCGACGGAGAAGCAGGCGAAAACCTGGGAGGAGGTGCCCGGCGAGATCAAGGAGACCTTCGAGAAGCTGGGCATCCCGGAGGCCGAGCGGAAGTTCCTCGCGGGCGTCACGGCCCAGATGGAGTCGGAGGTCGTTTACCACTCCATCCGGGAGGATCTCGAGAAGCAGGGGGTCATCTTCCTCGGGATGGACGACGGGCTGAGGAAGCACCCGGAGATCGTCAGGAAATATTTCGGGACGGTGATCCCGCTCATGGACAACAAGTTCGCCTCCTTGAACTCCGCCGTCTGGTCGGGCGGGTCGTTCATCTACGTCCCGAAGGGGGTGAAGGTGGCGATCCCGCTGCAGGCCTACTTCCGGATCAACGCCGAGAACATGGGGCAGTTCGAGCGGACCCTCATCATCGCCGACGAAGGCTCCAGCGTCCATTACGTCGAGGGCTGTACTGCCCCCTCATATTCGTCTAACAGCCTCCACTCGGCGGTGGTGGAGCTGGTGGCGTTGCCCCATGCGCACATCCGTTACACGACGATCCAGAACTGGTCCAAGAATGTCTACAACCTGGTGACCAAGCGGGCCATCGCGCATGAAAACTCCATCGTGGAGTGGCTCGATGGGAACTTGGGCTGCATCCGGGCCGGCGAGCTTGTGTATGCGGAGAACGGTCCGAAGCCGATTGAGAAGATTGAGCCGGGAACTCGCGTGTGGAGCTTCGATGAGCCGAAGCAGCAGTGGGTGATGCGTCCTGTTGTTGCCGTAAAAAACAGCGGCCTACAGAAAGTGTACGAAGCCGTTTTCTCGAATGGCCGGACCCTTCATCTTACGGAGAACCATCCGCTCCTTGCCGTCCATCACGATGCTTCACGCCCCTCCAAGCTGGGGCGGTATTCCCTGCAGTGGACCCCTCTTCAGCGACTCTCTGCCGGAGACCTCGTCGTTTTCCCGACGAAGCTCCCGACGGAAAGCTCGGGACACAGGTTCGAGCGACCCCGGTTGAGAGATACGTTCACTGGCCGCAATCAGTACGGCGCACGCTATGAAGTCGCCTCGCATGCGCGTTTGCGTCTTAACTTGCCTGAGCGCGCGAACGAAGAGACCTGCTGGATGCTTGGCCTCTGGATAGCCGACGGAGACTACACCATCGCGAACGGGGCAGATGGAGGGCCGCGCTACGGACGCGTCGGCTGGTCCGTCCCGAGAAAGGACCGCGCCCGAAAGCGCCTGGTGAGGATGCTGAAACAGTGCTCCGGGAATTACCGTGTTGAAGAGCGCCGGGACGGCCATTACTTCCGCATCAACTCCCCGGAACTTGCCCTGTGGCTACAAGTCAACGGGCTGTTCAACGGCACGAGGGAGAAGAGGGTGCCTCATTGGGTTTTTGCCTTGCCCACCTCGATGCAACGGTCGTTCCTGGCAGGGTATCTGGATGGGGATGGCTGCCCAAAGGGACCCGGCCTATCCGCCAGGTCGGCTAACCGCAGTCTGCTGTCCG
This sequence comes from uncultured Planctomycetia bacterium, assembly GCA_964372395.1. Lineage (GTDB taxonomy): Bacteria > Omnitrophota > Gorgyraeia > 1-14-0-20-64-10 > 1-14-0-20-64-10 > CAYFHV01. The sequence goes on from CAYJQV010000003.1 coordinate 31,044, forward strand.
ATGTTCAAATGCTCGCAACGTCGTGCGGCATACACGCATCGGCCATCTACACAGATGAAACCACTCTGGATATTAACGGGGCGGGTAAAGCCAAGACTTACATCGGACACCGCTTGGACTTGTCTCGTGTCCGTGCCCTGCGGCCTTATCTGAGCCCTGGATTTCGTGCGCGGATGAAGACGGCGAAATTAGATCGCAACTTCCAGCGGCCGTCAGGAATGCGGGCGACTCGCTTACTGCATGAAGACGTGGGCGTTGCCCGAATCACCGCAATCCGGCCATCCGGAGTCGCTCCCACTTACGACTTGGAGATCGACGGTACATCCTCTTTTGTGGTGAACGGCATTCTCGTGCACAACAGCAAACTCACCATGAAGTACCCCGCGGTCCATCTGGTGGGGCCGAAGGCGCGCGGGGAGGTGGTCTCCGTCGCCTTCGCCGGAAACGGCCAGCATCAGGATGCCGGGGCGAAGATGATCCACTCCGCTCCGGAGACGAGCTCCACGATCCTCTCCAAGTCCATCTCCAAGGACGGGGGGCGGACGAGCTACCGGGGGCTGGTCAAGGTCTACCCGCAGGCGGAGAACGTCAGGTCGTCCGTGCGCTGCGATGCCCTGCTCATGGATGAGCAGTCGAGGTCGGACACCTACCCGACCATGGAGATCGACGCCAAGAGGGTCCAGATCGGCCATGAGGCGACGGTCAGCAAGGTGGGAGAGGAGCAGCTCTTCTACCTGATGAGCCGGGGCCTGAAGGAGCAGGAGGCCACCACGATGATCGTCAACGGATTCTTCGAGGCCTTCACCAAGGAGCTGCCGCTGGAATACGCGGTGGAGCTGAACCGGCTGATCCAGCTCGAGATGGAGGGATCGGTAGGGTGATGACGCTGACCCCGGAACCTTCCGTTCGGCTGAGCGACCTGCGCCGGGCCGCCAGGGAAAGATTTGATTCCATTCCCTGGCCGACGCGGACCGACGAAGAGTGGCGGCGGACCGACCCGGCCTCCCTGCCCTTGAAGGAGCTGGGTCTGCAGGCGGCGGATTCGGCCCTGAACGTCGGCTGGGAGCCCCTGCCGACCGCCTGGGCGCAGGCCGGCGTGATCGTAACCGACCTGGCCAGCGCGCGCCAGAAGCATCCCGAGCTCCTGGAGCAGTACCTCTTCCAGAGCGGCCGGACCGAAGGGCTTGCGAAGTTCGTCGCCCTTCACCAGGCCCTCTCGCAGCAGGGGCTCTTCTGCCATGTGCCCGAGGGGGTGCGGCTCGATTCGCCTCTCAAGCTCTGGATGGAGCCGCGCGGGGATGGGGCAACGCTCTTCCCCCACCTCCTGCTGGTGCTCGGCCGCCGGGCGAGCGCGGTGGTGATTGACGAGCGCCGGGGCCCGGCGGGAGGCAGGGGCCCTTCCGGAGGGAACGGGGGGGCACCCCTCTTCTCAGACGAGATGGCGGAGATCTTCCTGGGGCCGGAGGCGGAGCTCCAGTACATTCACCTGCAGCGCTGGGGCCGGCAGGTCACCGAGGTTTTCACCCAACGGGCCCTGCTGGAGGGAGAGTCGCAGCTCGTCAGTGTCACCATCGGCCTGGGGGGAAAACTGACCAAGGCCAACGTCGAGACGGTGCTGCAGGGGCCGGCCGCCCGGTCCGAGCTGCTGGGCGTCCTGTCCGGATCGGACGATCAGCACTACGACTTTCATACCCTCCAGGACCACCGCGCGACCGCCACCTGGAGCAACCTGCTCTACAAGAGCGCCTTGAGCGGCGAGGCGAAGGCGATCTACACCGGCCTCATCCGGATCGCCAAGCAGGCGCAGAAGTCGGACGCCTACCAGGCGAACCGCAGCCTGCTCCTCAGCCAGGGGGCGAGCGCCGACTCGATCCCGATGCTGGAGATCGAGGCGGATGATGTGCGCTGCACGCACGGCGTCGCGGTGGGCCCGGTGGATGAGGAGCAGCTTTTTTATCTGATGAGCCGGGGGCTGGAGGCCGCGCAGGCCGAGCGGCTCATCGTGGAGGGATTCTTTGAACCGGTCTTCCGGCGTCTGCCCTCGGAGAATCTGCGCCGGGGGCTGATGGCCGAGGTCATGAGGCAACTGACAGGGGGTGGAGATGATCACGTTGACGGATAAGGCGGCGGACAAGGTGCGTTCCCTGCAGCGGCAGGAGTCCAAGGAGGGATACGCCCTGCGGCTGCGCGTGGTGGGCGGCGGCTGCTCGGGCTATTCCTACAGCATGGACTTCGAGCAGAACCCCGGGCAGGGGGATCTGACGTTCGAGGATCATGGGGTGAAGATCCTCGTGGATCCGAAGTCCCTCGCCATGATCGACAACAGCCAGGTGGACTGGGTGGACGGGATGACGGGGGCCGGCTTCACCCTGCAGAATCCCAACGCCAAGGGGACCTGCGGCTGCGGGCACTCCTTCACCGTCTGACGGACTTGGTCATCCCCGCGCTGACGGACTTGGTCATCCCCGCGCTGACGGACTTGGTCATCCCCGCGAAAGCGGGGAGCGGACTCCCCCCTTGCGGCGGAATGACGAAATGGGCCTTTGATGCTTGACGTTGAGCGGGTAAGAGAGGATTTCCCGATCCTGCGCCGGACGGTGCGGGGCCATCCCCTCGTCTACCTGGACAACGCGGCCACCTCGCAGAAGCCCCGCGCCGTTTTGGAGGCGCTGGTGGAGTTCTATTCCCGGACCAACGCCAACATCCACCGGGGGATTCACACCCTGAGCGAGGAGGCGACCGCCCTCTATGAGGGAACCCGCCAGAGGGTCGCCCACTTCATCGGGGCGCAGAAAGCCCGGACGATCATCTTCACGCGCAACGCCACCGAGGCGATCAACCTGGTCAGCCATGCCTGGGGGCTCTCGCGCATCGGAGCGGGAGAGGAGATCCTCCTGACGGAGATGGAGCACCACTCGAACCTCGTCCCCTGGCAGCTGCTGGCCCAGGCCCGGGGCGCAACCTTGAGGTTCATCCCGGTGCGAGGCGACGGCCACCTGGCTCTGGAGGAGCTTCCGCGCCTCCTGGGAGAGAAGACGCGCCTCGTGGCCATGACCCTCATGTCGAATGTGCTGGGAACGATCAACCCCGTCGACGTGGTCATCCGGGCAGCGCACGCCCGGGGGATCCCGGTCCTGGTGGACGGCGCCCAGGGGGTTCCTCACCTGCCCGTGCGGGTGGAGGAGCTGGGGTGCGATTTCCTTGCCTTCTCCGCCCACAAGATGCTGGGGCCCACCGGCGTCGGCGTCCTCTACGCGAAGGAGCATCTCCTCGAGGAGATGGAGCCGTTCCTCGGAGGCGGGGACATGATCCGGGACGTCTGGCTCGATCACGCGGTCTGGAACGACCTGCCCTGGAAATTCGAGGCGGGAACCCCGAACATCGCCGATGTGATCGCCTTCGGCAAGGCGCTCGAGTACCTGGAGCGGCTCGGCATGGCGGACGTCCGGCTGCACGAGCAGGGGCTGGCCGGCTACGCCCTCGAGCGCCTGCAAGAGGTGGAGGGATTGAAGATCCACGGGCCCAGCGACCCCAAGGCGCGGGGCGGGGTGATCTCCTTTGAGCTGGGCGGCCTTCATCCGCATGACCTGGGGCAGATCCTGGACGAGGATGGGATCGCGATCCGGGCCGGGCACCACTGCTGCAAGCCGCTCATGCGCAAGCTGGGGGTCGTGGCCACGGCCCGAGCGAGCTTCTACATCTACAACACCCGGGAGGAGCTGGACGCCCTGGTCCAGGGAATCCGGAAGGCCAAGGAGGTTTTCGCCGTTGCCTCTCAGCGATGACCTCTACCGGGAGATCATCCTCGAGCACTTCAGGAGCCCGAGGAACGCCGGCCGGCTGGAAAACCCGAGCCTGACCTCGCAGGGGGCAAATCCATTCTGCGGGGATGAGATGGAGCTCACCGTCACCCTGGACACGGACCGGATCCAGGAGATCCGGATCCAGGCCCGCGGCTGCTCGATCTCGCAGGCGTCGGCCTCCATGATGTCGGAAGCGGTCAAGGGCAAACCGATCCGCCTCGCCGAGGAGCTGGCCCGGCAGTTCAAGGCCACCATGCTGGAAGGGGCGCCCGTTGGAAACGGCCCCGAATGGGAGGAGCTGCAGGCGCTGGAGGGGGTCAGGAAATATCCGGTCCGGATCAAATGCGCCCTCCTCTGCTGGAACACCCTCCTGGAGGGAATCGGGGCGTTCCGAAAGGGAGAGAGGAAGGCCGTCCACACGGAGATCGGGGAGCCGGACGCGGAGCCGGCAGCGCAACCGGCGGATCCGGCCGCTTCAGCGCAGGGCCCATCGCCCGCCGGTCCGCAGGCCTCCTCGCCCGCCGACCCGCCCGACGGCTCGCCGGAGGAGCAGGTGCTCGCCGCCCTCAAGAGGGTCATTGACCCGGAGCTCAATCTGAACATCGTGGACCTCGGCCTGGTCTATGCCACCGCGGTGAACGGCGGCAGCGTCCAGGTCACCTACACCCTGACCAGCCCCGGCTGCCCGCTGGGCCCGGTGATCAAGGGGCAGGTGCAGTCGGCCCTGTCCAAGCTGCCCTGGGTCAAGGAGGTTCACACCGAGCTTGTCTGGCAGCCACCCTGGGATCCCAGGACGATGGCCTCCGAGGAGATCAAGACGGAGCTGGGGATATGGTGAAGGAAACCACGATAACGCGTCCTGAGGTGTCATTCCCGCCCTCGGTCGGGGCCGAGGGTAGACTCCCGCGGGAATCCGATCCGCGCCTGCGCGGGGATGACCTCCTCAGCCGGATCGGGGAGACCCCGCTCATCCCGCTGGTGAAGGTCGGCCGGGAATTCCCCGGTGTGGAACTTCTGGTCAAGGCGGAGTGGTTCAACCCGGGCGGCTCGGTGAAGGACCGCGCCGCGGCCAGCATCATCGCGGAAGCGGAACGGACCGGCCAGCTTCACCGAGGGCGGATTCTCCTCGATGCCACCTCCGGAAACACCGGGATCGCCTACGCGATGATCGGGGCGGCCAAGGGTTATCGCGTGAAGCTCTGCGTGCCGGCCAACGCCGGCCGGCAGGTCCTTCAGACCATCCGGGCGTTCGGAGCGGAACTGGTTCTCACCAGCCCCCTGGAGGGATCGGACGGCGCCATCCGGGAGGCGCAGCGCCTGGCCGCGCTGGATCAGGCAACCCACTTCTACGCCAACCAGTACGGCAACCCGGCCAACTGGCAGGCCCACTACCGGACCACCGGCCCGGAGATCTGGGAACAGAGCCGGGGCGAGGTGACGCACCTCGTGGCCGGCCTGGGTACCAGCGGCACCTTCGTGGGCGTCGGCCGGTTCCTGAAGGAGCGGAACCCGGCGATCCGGCTCGTCTCCGTCCAGCCGGACTCATCCCTGCACGGGCTGGAGGGCCTGAAGCACATGCCGACCTCCATCGTGCCGGGAATCTACGATGCCGCCCTCGCCGATCAAAACCTGGAGATCGACACCGAAGAGGCCTACCGGCTGGTGAAGCGGTTGGCCGCGGAGGAGGGGCTGCTGGTGGGGATCTCCTCGGGGGCGGCCGTGGCGGCCGGCCTGCGGCTTGCGTCGGAGCTCAAGCAGGGGTCCATCGTCATGATCTTTCCGGACGGAGGCTCCCGGTACCTCGATGAGCCCTTCTGGAGATAACGCCGCCGCGGGCTCCGGCCCTCTGCCGGACCTCTCCAACGAAGAGATCCGGCGGTACAGCCGGCACCTCATCATGCCGGAGGTCGGCGTCCAGGGCCAGAAAAAGCTCAAAGCCGCCTCGGTCCTCCTGGTGGGAACCGGCGGGCTGGGCTCGCCCCTCGGCCTCTACCTGGCCTCCGCCGGAATCGGGCGGATCGGCCTCGCCGACTTTGATGTCGTGGAGATCACCAACCTCCAGCGGCAAATCCTGTTCACCCAGGCGGACGTCGGCCGCCCGAAGCTGGAGGCGGCCAAGGAGCGGTTGAAGGCGATGAACCCGCACGTGGAGCTCGTGACCCACGAGGCGCGGCTCTCCAGCGACAACGCCATGGAGATCCTGCGCGGGTACGACGTGGTGGTGGACGGGACGGACAACTTCCCCACCCGCTACCTGGTCAACGACGCCTGCGTCCTCTTGGGGACACCGAACGTCTACGGATCCATCTTCCGCTTTGAAGGGCAGGCCTCCGTGTTCGATGCCGCGAAAGGCCCCTGCTACCGCTGCCTCTATCCCGAGCCGCCGCCGCCCGGGCTGGTCCCCTCCTGCGCCGAGGGAGGGGTGCTGGGCATTCTCCCGGGCATCATCGGCACGATCCAGGCAACGGAGACGATCAAGCTCATCCTCGGAAGCGGGGAGCCGCTCATCGGCCGGCTGCTCCTCTTCAACGCGCTGAGGATGCGTTTCCGGGAGCTCAAGCTCCGGAAGAATCCCGCCTGCCCCCTGTGCGGCACGAACCGGACCATCCAGAAGCTCATCGACTATGAGGAGTTCTGCGGGCTGCGGCGGGGCGAGGAGGGCCCCGCCCCGGCCGCCGCCGAGGGCTGGGAGATCACGCCGGAGGAGCTCAGATCCCTGCTGGATGCCAAGCGCCCGGTCCGCGTCGTGGACGTCCGGGAGACTCACGAATGGGAGATCTGCCATATGGCCGGAGCGAAACTCGTTCCCTTGAGCGAGTTCGTTCAGCGGATCGGCGAATTCGATTCCGCCGAGGAGATGGTCCTCCACTGCCACCACGGCACGCGCAGCATGAAGGCGCTGGAACTCCTGCGCGCGGCCGGCTTCCGGAAGATCAAGTCCCTTAGGGGTGGCATCGACGCCTGGGCCGAGAAGGTCGACCCCGGCATGGCGCGGTACTAAGAGCCGGGCCCAGCCCATGACTCAGCGGCTCACGGATGCACAGGTTGAGGAGGGCTTAAAGCGGTTCCCCGGCTGGGAGCTGAAGGACGGGGAGATTACCCGGCTCTACAAGTTCACCGACTTCAGGGCCGCACTCGCCTTCGTGAATCGCGCAGGAGAGCTCGCCGAGGCGGCCGACCACCACCCCGACATCGACATCCGCTACAACAAGGTGCGGCTGACCCTCTCCACCCACTCCGCCGGCGGCCTCACCGAGAAGGATTTTTCCCTCGCCGGCCGGATCGACGCTCAGCCCTGAGGGGCCTGCTTCCCCGGGGCGCCCCGCCGCTTCACCGTCAGCGAGATCACAACCGAAGTCGCCAGAACCGCCCCGATCACCGCGAGCGAAATCCCGATCGGGATGTGGACCCAGTGGTGGACCAGCATCTTAGCCCCCACGAAGACGAGGATCCCCGCCAGCCCGTACCTCAGATAGGCGAACCGGACCATCGCCCCCGCCAGGACGAAATAGAGCGCCCGCAGGCCCAGGATGGCGAAGACGTTCGATGTGTAGACGATGAAGGGGTCCTTCGACACCGCCAGCACCGCCGGCACCGAGTCGGTCGCGAAGATGACATCGGTGAGCTCCACGACCAGCAGGGCGATGAAAAGGGGCGTCGCGAAGAGTCTCCCCCTTTCACGGACGAAAAAAGCCTGACCCCGGAAGCCGGCCGTCACCGGCACGATCTCGCGGAAGAAGCGAACGACAGGGTTTTTCTCCGGATGGACCTCCGTCTCCTCCCGCATAAACCGAAAGCCGGTAAGCACGAGGAAGGCCCCCAGCAGGTAGGTCACCCACTGGAACCGCTCGATCAGCGCCAAACCCGCCCAGATGAAGATCCCCCGCATGATGAGCGCCCCCAGGATCCCCCAGAAGAGGACCCGGTGCTGGTACGCGGCATCCACTGAGAAGTAGGCGAAGATCGCCACGAAGACAAAGATGTTGTCGACGCTCAGGGACTTCTCGATCAGGTATGCGGCCAGGAACTCCATCCCCTTCTGCGATCCGTACGCCCGGTAGACCCCGGCGTTGAAGAGGAGGGCGATGCCGATCCAGACCAGGCTCCAGATGACCGCCTCGCGCATCGACCCCGCATGCGCCTTCCGGTGAAAGACGCCCAGATCGATCGCAAGCATCCCCAGCACGAGAACCGAGAAGATCGTCCAGGCGACGGGTGAATGGACAGGCGGCATCGGGGACGTCAGCCCTCGGTGAACTCTTGCGGCCGGCAGGCCTCGCAGGGACAGAGGGAGCGCAAGTACTCGTGCGAGAAGATGCCTGTGGTGTGCCCGTCGCTCCAGCGGATGTGGAGCGCATACCGCCCGACCGGGCTTATCTCCAGCGGGCGCACATTCGGGTGGGCGATCGGCAGCCCTCCCTGCCTGCATGCGGCGCAGGGGCAGGCGCCCCGGAGCAGCTCCCACGGGTAGAGACTCTCATGCCCGTCGCCCCAGCGGATGCGAAGGAGGGTCTCTCCCACCCTCTCAATCTGCTGCGGCTCCGTGGCACCCGATTCCGGCATGGTAAAATCGCCTCCGTGAACGACACCTTCCTCTTCCCCGACTTTCCGCGCGCCACCCTTTCCCTGCGCGGCGGGGACCGTGTGGAATTCCTGCATCGGTTGGTGAGCCATGATATCAAAGGCCTTCCCGTCGGACAAGCGCGCCCCGCCTGCCTTCTCGACCGCCAGGGGAGGATCCTCTTTGCGGCTCTGGTGCACGCCCGGCGGGATGAGCTTCTGCTGGAGGTGGATCCGGGGTCCCTTGCCACGGCACAAGCCCAACTCGAGCGCTATCTGATCTCCGAGAAGGTGGAATGGTCGGACGCGGCGGACCGATTCCGGATCCTCCCCTTGCACGGGCCCGCCGGCGCGGAAATCCTCCGTGCCGTGTGGCCGGAGCTGCGCCTGCCCGAACAGAACCTCGCCCATCTTCCCGGCCCGGAGGGCAGCCCGGTTCGCCTCATCGCCCGATGGGACCTGTTCGGCCGGCCGGGAGTTCAACTCTGGGTGGAGCCATCCCGGCGGGAGGAGGTCCTGGCAAAGCTTTCGCAGGGAGGAAAACCCTTCGGCCTGAAGGCTGGCTCCCAGGAGCTCTTTCACGCGCTGCGGATCGAGGCGGGCGTCCCCTGGCCCGGAGCCGAGATGACGGCGGAGGTCATCCTGAACGAGCTGGGGAGCGAGGAGTGGGTGAGCTTCACCAAGGGCTGCTTCATCGGCCAGGAGATTGTCGCCCGGATCAAGTACCGGGCTCACCCCCCGCGCTTGCTGACGGGGTTCTTCGTGGAGGCAACGGCGGCACCCCCTGCGCCCGTGCCCGTCCATGCGGGCACCGGCACCGCCCAGACGCAGCGGGCCGCCGGCCTCATCACCTCCGCCTGCCTCTCTCCCAGCCTGAACCGGCCCATCGCCCTCGGCTTCCTCCAGTACGGGCTGGAGGGCTCCGACCTCACGCTCCAGCTCCCCGGCGGAAAGAGCCAGCGGGTCGCCCCCACCGTCCTGCCCTTCGCCCGTTAGCGGTGGTGGGTGACGCCGACCCTGGGGCAGAAACAGCGGATCGGGCAGCGGCTGCACCAGGGCGAGATCGGCCGGCAGAGGGACTGCCCGAAGCTGACCAGGAGATCGTTGTACCGGATCCAGTACCGTTTGGGCAGCTTCGCGCGCAGCGCCATCTCCGTCTGCTCCGGCCTCTTCGTCCGCACGTAGCCCAGCCGGTTGGAGATCCGGTGAACGTGGGTATCCACGCAGATGCCGAGGCGATGGAACCCCACCGTGACGACGAGGTTCGCGCTCTTTCGCCCGACGCCGGGCAGTGACAGAAGATCCTCGATCCGGCCGGGCACCTTCCCCAGGAACCGGCCCAGCAGATGCTGACAGATCTGGTGGATCCTCCGCGCCTTTGTCCGGTAGAAGCCGACCGGATAGATGAGCCGCTCGATCGAGCGGACAGGCAGATTCAGGAGCTGCTGAGGGGTCCGGGCGCGGGCGAAGAGCCGGGCAGAGGCCGGGCCCGTCACCTCGTCCTTCGTGCGCAGGGACAGCAGGCAGGAGATGAGGATCCGGAAGGGATCTTTCGTCTTGCGACTGACCTGGGTAACGGCCGGAACGGACCAGGAAGGCGCGGCCCGCTCCAACCGGCGGATCACCGCATGGATGTCCCGGTCACGCACGCGGGGAGGTGGTTAGCGAAGGACCAGCTCGGTGTCGGTGGCCCGCACGCCTTCCAGCCGGCGGATCTTGGAGACGATCACCGCCAGCTCCTCGTACGGCTCCGCATCCACGAAGGCGATCATGTCATGGGCGCCCGTCACCTGATAGACGAACTGCACGCCGGGCATCTTGGCAACCGCCCCCTGGGCGTCGCCCTCCCGGCCCGGGTGAACATCGATCATGACAAACGCCTTCGGCATGGGCCTATTATACCCTAAGGGCCACCCTATCTCAGAGGGGGCTTAAAACTTTCGGAACAGGCCCACCACCCGGCCGAGGAGCCGGACCGACCGGTCGCGGGGATGCACGAAGATCGGCTCCATCGCCGGGTTCTCCGGCTGGAGGCGGATCCGGCCTCCCCGCAGCCGGTAGAAGCGCTTGACCGTTGCCTCCCCCTCGATGAGGACCGCCACGATCTGGCCGTTCTCGGCCTCCGCCTGCGGGCGGATCACCACATAATCTCCATCGGCGATCCCGGCGCCGGTCATGCTCTCCCCGTGCACCCGAACCGCGAAGCAGCCCGGTCCCGGGACCCAGCGGGGATCCACCGCCAGCCGCTCCTCGATCTGCTCCTCCGCCAGCAGCGGCTGGCCAGCGGCGATGCGCCCCAGCACCGGAAGGAGAATCGGCACCGGCGTGACCTTCCCTGGCCCCCGCCCGGCTGCGGGCAGCAGCCGGATGCCGCGGGCGAGGCGGCTCCGCTCGATGTACCCCTTGCGAGCCAGCGCGTCCAGATGGATCGTGACACCCCGAAGTGACTTCAAGGCCAAGCCCTCCCTGAGCTCTCGAATGGTTGGGGGAGCCCCATCCTGCGACAGATGTCTCCGTATCAGATCCAGCACCTGCTTCTGTCGTTGGGTCGGAGGCAACTTCTTCATACCCACAGGATAGGAGACATCCGTCTGGATGTCAAGCGGAATGGGGTCTACTTTTCGCCTGCGAGGCGGGCTTGAGGCAGGGAACCGCCCCGGGCCGTCAGGATCCTCTCGATGGCATCCCCGATCACTCGGTTCGGGGTGGAGGCGCCGGCCGTGACCGCCACGGTCACGGGGCCCGGGGGGAGCCAGCCGTCGGTGACCACCGGCTCCGCCTTCCCCACCGGCTTGTGACGGATCTGCCGGGCGGAAAGGATGCAATCGGCCTCATCGATGTGGTAGGTCGGCGCGTGCTGGGAGGCGATCTCGGAAAGATGGCTGGTGTTGCTGGAGTTGAACCCTCCGATCACGATCACGACATCCGCCGGCTCCCGAACGAGCTCCAGGATCGCGTCCTGCCGGTCCTGCGTGGCGCTGCAGATCGTGTCGAAGGTCCGGAAGTGCTCGCCCACCCGCTCCTCGCCGTACCGGGCGGCGCAGGCCTCGCGCAGCAGGCCGGCGATCTCCAGCGACTCGCTGGAGAGCATGGTTGTCTGGTTGGCCACCCCCACGCGCTGGAGGTCCCGGTCCGGGTCAAAACCGGGCGAGCTCTTGGAGGAAAAGAAGCCGATGAACTGATCCCTGCCCTGCCCGGTCCGGATGTAGTCGCAGACGCGGCCCGCCTCCGCCTTGTCCCAGACGACCAGGTAGCGCCCCCGCGGGAACTGCGCCGCCCGGGAGACGGTGGCCCGCGTTTCCTCATGACGGTAGTTGCCGTGCACCACCGCGGTGAATCCGTCCCGCGCGTACTGCTCCACCCGCTTCCAGACCAGCACCACCGACCCGCAGGTGGCGTCCACGAGGACCGAGCCCTTCGCCCTCAGCAGCTCCATCTCCTCCACCCGCGTGCCGAAGGCCGCGATGATCACCACGTCCTCGGGCCGCAGGTCCTCGATCCGCCGGTCCTGGGCACCCGGGCCGTTGAGGAACCCGATCCCCATCTCCCGCAGGCAGTGGTTCACCCGCGGGTTGTGGATGAGCTCGGTGGTGAGGAAGATGCGCCGGTCCGGGAAGCGTTTCCGCGTCTCGTACGCGTAGTCCACAGCACGCTCGACCCCGTAGCAGAAGCCGAACTCCTTCGCCAGCCGGAAGGTGATCTCCCCGACGCGGAGGGTGTTCCCGCGAGCCCGGATCTCCTCCACCAGGCGGCTGCGGTAATCCTGATTCAGATCCTCCTCGACCTGCTCCTTCAGCCCGAAGCCGCGTTGGAAGATCTGGGCGCCTTGGATCTCAGTCATGGTGAAGCTCCATTCTATCGGCTTGGAAGGGCAAAAGCAACGCGCTATAATGGCGTTTTCGATGAAGGCGAAACGTTTCCGCGAATTGCTGGCTCGGCCGGGCCCGGTGGTCCTGGCCGGCGCCCACGACGCCCTCAGCGCCAAGCTGGTGGAGCGGGCCGGCTTTGACGCCGTCTGGGTTTCCAGCTTCGGCCTCTCCGCCGCCCAGAGATCGATGCCGGACGCCAATGTCCTCACCATGACGGAGACCCTCGAGGCGGCCCGCGCGATCAACCACGCGGTCGGGATCCCGGTCATCGCCGACTGCGACAACGGCTACGGCAACGCGATCAACGTCATGCGCACCGTCACCGAATTCTGCGAGGCGGGCATGGCCGGCATCTCCATCGAGGACAGCACCTTCCCGAAGCGCTGCTCGCTCTACCCCGGCCGGCACGAGCTGGTCTCGGTCGAGGAGATGAGCGGGCGGATCCGAGCCGCCAAGAGCGCCTGTCCCAATCCCGACTTCCTCCTCATCGCCCGGACCGAAGCGCTCATCGCCGGGCTGGGCCTGGAAGAGGCGTTCCAGCGGGCGCGGGCCTATCGCCAAGCCGGCGCCGACGCGCTGCTCGTCCATTCGAAGGCCCGCTCCGCCCAGGAGGTTCTCGCCTTTGCGCAGGGCTGGAAGGAGGGGCCGCCGCTGGTGGTGGTTCCCACCATGTTCCCCAACGCAAGCGTCCAGGAGCTCTCCCAGGCGGGGTTCAAGGTGATCATCTTCGCAAACCACGCCCTGCGCGCTGCCGTGGCCGCCATGCGCGAGCAGCTCGGCCGCCTGCGGAAGGAAGGGCGAGCGGAGGTCCTGGACGGCTCCATCGCCCCTCTCGATGAGGTGTACGATCTGGTCGGGGTGGAGGCGCTCCACGCGCAGGAGGAGGCGTTCCTGCCCGCCCCGCGCGAGCCGGTCCGATCCGTGATCCTGGCCGCCGGCTTCGACCAGCAGCTCCTGCCCCTGGTCGAGGACCGCCCGAAGGCGATGCTGGAGATCAAGGGCCGCTCCATCCTGGAGCGGCAGATCGGCCTGCTCCAATCGGTCGGCATCACCGACATCACCGTGGTGCGCGGCTACCAGGCGCAGGCGGTCCAGCTGCCTCAGGTCCGCTTCGTGGACAACCCCCGCTTCGCGGAGCAGGGGATTGCTGCATCCCTCTTCGCCGCAGAATCGGTTCTCACCGGACGGACCCTCATCCTCTATGGGGACATCCTGTTCGACCGGGCCATCCTCGAGAAGCTGCTCCAGTCCCAGCAGGAGGTGAGTCTCATCGTGGACCGGGCCTGGTTCGACCTGTACCGGACCGAGGGGCGCTCGCCCGAGGGGGCGGATCTGGTGCAGACCGCCGAGCCGCCGGTGCGCAGTCACCGTTTCCTCGCCTCCGAGCAGCCGCTCACCGTGCAGCGGATCGGCCAGCGGATCGACAAGCGGCAGGCGACCGCGGAGTTCGTGGGGCTGGCGCTTCTGTCTGCGAATGGAACCGATTGGCTGAAGGAGGCCTACCGGCAGGGATCCCAGGCCCCGGCCGACCAGCCGTACCACGAGGCGGCCTGCTTCGCGCAGGCCTCGCTCACCGACCTCTTCCAGGAGCTGATTGACCGCGGCCAGCCCGTGCAGGCGATCGAGACGTACAAGGGCTGGATCGAGGTGGACACCTTCGAGGATTACCGCCGGGCCTGGTCGAAGCTGTAGAGCCGGTTTTGAGGCCCGCTCTATAGCCGCGCTCTCTCCTTCCAGAAGTACCGAATCCAGAAAACCTGACAGCCCACCGCCAGAGCGAAAAGGAAGGCAAGCTTCGCCTGCAGAAGCAGCACCGCAACAACCAGGAGAGAGAAGTTCTCGTGAGTCAGATTTCTCCTCAACCAGCCGATCCCGCGCCCAGCCCGTTCGCTCCTGACGCCCCGTGAGGGGTCTCCGAAAATCGTGGGGCCGAATCCCCTCACCTTGGCCCAGAGGGTGACGAAGAAGTCCAGCGCGATCCCAAGAGCCGCGACCACACCCAGCGCCGTCGCCCACCCGGGGCCTCCGGCCCGCTGAACGCCTGCTGCCAGCCCAAGCACCAGGGCCATCTGCACCACCATGTCCACAATCGGATCAAACCAGCCGCCCCATCGGGTGCTCTGCCCGCGCAGGCGGGCCACCTCCCCGTCCCAGTCGTCCGTGAGATAAAAGAGCTGAAACAAGATCGCCGCGGTCACGTCCCCGCGCCGCGTTCCCTCTGCCGCGCACGCGGCGGCCCCCAACCCCAGGAACAGCCCAAGGAACGTCCACTGATTCGGGGTAACCGGAAGACGGATCACCCACGGGAGGAACCATCCGGCGATCTGCCTGTTCCAGCAGGGAGCCGGCTTCCACTGGGGATAGATCTCTTTCCGCGCCTTCTCCTGGTCCGCCGGCGTGTCAATCTCCGTCCAGGCCATCCCGTCCATGCTCTCCCGGCCCACCGGCGTTTTCTCAAAAAGCTCGGGATAAACCTGCTCGTGCTCGATTTGGGTCATCCCCGCGCGAACCTTCTCCTCCAGGAGCTCCCTCAAGAGATGCGCTCCTTCCTCCGACAGCTTCAGGAATCCGACCGACTCCCCGTACCGATCCATCCGCTGACGGATCTCCTCGGGAGGGCGCTTGGTGATCTGCAGAACCCGCCCCTCGCGCCCGAACACCATCTGCTCTTCTCCGGTGTCCGGGGCCTTGGCATCCACCAGGAGGCAGCTGGCATGGCGGGATCCGACGAGGCGTTCGTAGGCGGCGGGAGAAACCAGGACATCGGTGTCCATGACGAGGACGGCCCGGTCCAAAAAAGCGCGGGCGCTCCAGAGGGAGAGGATCGCCCCCTCACGGTACCGCTCGTTTTCGATGACGGTGAGGCGCATCCCGCCCGCCCGGGCGCGGGCCTCCCGGACCACCTCCTCTTTTCCGAAGCCGACCACGATGACCGCCTCAGCGACCCCCGCCGAACGGAGACTCTCCAGGATCCGGGCGAGCAGGGTTTTACCGCCGACCTCGATCAGGCATTTGGGGCCGGCCCCGGGGCCCATCCGCCGTCCGACCCCGGCGGCCAGCAGGATCGCGGTCACGGCTCGATCTGGCCGGAGCGTGTGGGACCGATTGCTTCCCCCTGGGGAGGCCCCACGCAGAGCTCCTCCCCCTGGCAGGTGACGGGAAAGGTGGGGACGGCGGCGCCGGGCCGGGTGAGGCAGCGGCCGGTCTCCAGATCAAAGAGCCAGCCGTGAATCGGACAGCGCACCGCGGGCCGCTCCAGCCCGTGCGCCCCGGCATCGGGATCCGCAATCATCTCCACCCGGCCGCGGAAGAGCGGACCGCTCCGGTGGGGGCAGCGATTGCCGACGGCGTACAGGCGTCCCTGCACGTTGAACACCGCGGCCTCCTTGCCGTGCGCCGGGAGAACCCGCGACTCGCCGGGTGGAGGAGCGGTCCATCGGCCAGACTCCGGCTGCACTCCCTCCATTAAACCCCGGCGGCGACGCCTCGCCGGAAGGTGGGGATGCCCGGGGCGTACCCCCATCGGCGAACCACCTCCAGCGGATCCGGCTGCCGCCAGGCCTGGTACTTCAGGAGCAGATCCACCCCGTCGCAGGTGCGCTCCAGGTTCGTCTCCATCCCCGGGAAATCGGGCCAGCCGTTCTCATTCTTGGCCTGCACGATCCATTCCATCGCCTTCTCCAGCGCCGGCCGGGCCCGCTCGTCGGCGCGCAGCATCCGGGAGATGAGCAGGCCGGAGCGGGTGCAGTCCATCGTGTGGTCCACATTCTTCTCGTCCCACGACCCGTCGGCATCCTGATGCGCGAGGATCCAGTTCAGCCCCTTCTCGCAGACCGGCCGCACCGGCAGGCCGTCCGGCAGAACCAGCGAGGCAATGACCGAATCCTGCACCAGATGCGCCGTCGTCTCCACACCCGACGGCTGAAAGACCGGGTCGTACCATCCCCCGTCCTCCGATTGGCCGTCCAGGATGAAGCGCAGGCCCTTCCGCCAGGGCTTCCGGACCGCCCCCCTCATCTTGTCCGTCCCGAGCGCCAGAACGACGTTGAAGAAGCTGACCGGATGGGACGTCGTGTCGAGATCCCCCCACTCCTTGTCCACCCACCGGCCGTCCGCCGCCTGGGAGGAAAGGAAGTAATCAATCGCCTTCCAGATCGAGCGCTCAATCTCCGGATTTTCAACGACGGCGTTGGCGCGGATCAGCATGAGCCCGCAGAAGGCGGACACCCAGGCCGCCGACTCCGCCTCGGTCGACTCCCTGCCCCACCCCCCGTCCGCATGCTGCGTCTGCACCAGCGCCAGATACTCCGCCAGCGATTCCCTCACCCTGCCCATGTGAAGGATCACCCGCATCGCGTGGGCCACCAGCTCCATGTCCTGCGGCCCCTGCGTCAGACTCCAGCGCGCATGCTCCCGCATGAGGAATGCGTGTTCCGCCTCCGCCAGACTCCCCACCCGTTCCAGATCCATCGCTCCCCTCCCTTTTATACGTACCCGAGCCGGATAAAACGTCCCAGCCCATCCGCCAACGACTGGCCGGCCTTCCGGACCGCGCCCAGGAAGAGCCGCATCTGGCTCCAGCGCGAAGGAACGGCCAGCATCCGGAGCCCCTGCCGCCACGAGCCCACCGCCAGCCGCACCTCCATCGGATCCAGGATCGAACGAATCGCCACCCACGCCACACCGGCCTCCGTCGCCGCCCCAGCCACCGCCGATGTCTCCAGGTCGGCCGCGATCGCCCCGAAACGGACCCCGCCCTGCTGCTTGAGCGCCGGATCTTGAAGGGTCTTCGGAACCGTCAGGAACGGCCCCACCGAGGCCATGCCGTTGAGCCCGAAGGCCAGGCTCGGTTTCCTTCGAAGACCGGTCGATTCCTCGATCACCTCCGAGGCCATCACCAGGTCGCCCACCTGAAATCCCGGCCTCAAGCCGCCCGAGAAGCCGGTGCTCACGACGAGCCGGCAGCGCTGCCGCTGCAGCTCATCCCGGACCGCCGCGCCGGCCCGCTCCCCCATCCCGGTCACCAGACAGCGCACCCCCGCCGGCTCCGCCTGCCGGAAGCGGGCAAGCTCCTGCGGGGTGGCCGCCACCACCAGAATCGTCCCGCCGGATCGCCGCCCTTCATCCTCCATTGACGTACCCATTGGCGCGGAACCATCCCACCGCCTTGTCCAACGCCTGCTCCACCGGCCCCTGGGGCAGATTCAGCTCCCGCACCGCCTTCGCCGAATCGAAGAACATCTTTTTCCTCGACATGCGAACCGCGTCCCATGGGATCCTGGGCGGCCTTCCCGTCCAGGCGCTCGCGGCCGTGCTCACCGCGGCCAGGCCCAGGGCCGCCGCGTGCGGGAGGCGGACGCGGGGGACAGGACGGCCGCTCACCCGGGACAGCATCTCCAGGATCTCCCTCAAGCTGAGATTCCTTGCCCCAAGGATGTAACCCTCTCCCTGCCGGCCCTTCTCCATCGCCAGGCAATGGCCCTCCGCCACATCCTCCACGTCGATGAGATTCAGCCCCGTGTCGACATAGGCCGGCATCCGCCCGGTCAGGAAGTCCACGATCATCTGACCGGTCGGCGTCGGCTTCACGTCACGGGAGCCCACCGGCGTCGACGGATGCACGATCACCACCGGGAAGCCCTGGGCTGCCGCCCCCCGCACCTCCCTCTCCGCGAGGAACTTCGAGCGCTTGTAATGGCCGATCATCTGCTCCAGCGAGACCGGCGTCTCCTCATCGGCCGGGCTCCCGTCCGGGGCGAATCCAAGCGTTCCGACGGTGGAGGTGTAAACCATCCGCTCGACCCCCTCCTGCCGGCAGGCGGCGATCAGACTCCGGGTTCCCCCGACGTTGGCGCCGTAAAGCTCCCGCGAATCCCGCGCCCAGAGGCGGTAGTCGGCCGCCACATGGTAGATCCTCCGGCAGCCGGCGACCGCGCGGCGCAGGGAGTCCGGATCGTTCAGATCCCCCTGCACGACCTCCGCCTCCAGGCCCTCCAGGTTCCGGCGCGGGCTGCTGGGGCGCACCAGGACCCGCACGCGCTCGCCCCTCTCCACCAGCCGGCGCGCGACGTGGCTGCCGACAAAGCCGGTCGCCCCCGTCACCAGCGTCAGGCTCACTGTATCCACCCTGCGGCGGGGTACCCGGCTTGGCATCGCTCGGCCGCCCCGGCGAGGCGGCCTTCGCTCTCTCCTCGACCGCGCACAAAACCGTGCCGCGCGGCCTGCGGACGTGCCGCGCCGGGCAACCCCGCCGCCGGACGCATCCGGTCAGCCTGTCCGTGCACGCGTCGGTTCACCGCACCCTCGCGAATTCCGCCAGGCCCAGCCCCACCCAGGCCAGCTCTCTCGCCCGGCGCACGAGCGCCAGCGCCAGGCCGGGCGCCGCATGGATCCCCAGCGCACCGCACACCACCAGCCCGATCCCCTCGCTCGCCCCCAGCGAAGCAGGAATGAGAAACGCACCGCTCCTGAAGAGGACCCAGAGCGCCTCGATCGAGAAGGCGGTCGACAGGGAAACAGGGATTCCGAGGAACCACAGGATGATCGCCACCTCCAGCGCCCCCGCCACCCATCCCAGGAAATGGAAGCCGAGGGACCAGGCCACCAGGCCCGGCGAACGCCGGTAGAAGGAGACGACCGCCTCATCCCAGCCCCGTGCGCCGGAAAGCACCCGGCCGGACCAGCCCGGGACCACGCGCGCGAGGAAAGAGGCGGCCCAACCGAACGGGCGGAGGAACTGCACCATCAGGAACAGCCCCAGCAGGATCGCCAGCACCGGAAGAGCCCAACCGGCCCAGCGGATGAGCTCGGCGGAGGTCGGCTGAGTGGCCAGGGTCACACCCAACCCCACCAGGATGAAGAGGAGCATGCTGACGGAAAAGGTGGTCTTCGCCACAACCACAGAGGCCATCCCATCCGCCATCGAGATCCCGTAGCGCTCCGCCAGCAGGGCCGCCTTCACCGGCTCACCCCCGATCCAGGCGGTGGGGGTAACGTAGTTGATCGCCTCGCCCGCCAGCCGGGCGCGGAACAGGCGGAGCCACGAGACGCCTCCCCCTGATCCCACCCGAAGGGCATATTTCCAGCCGAGCGTGTCCAATCCGAAGATCACCACGTAGAAAACCAGCACCCAGAAGAACCGCCAGCGAAGGGCGCTGAGGAGATCCCAGACGGCCGTCAGATCCGAGATCCAAATCAGCCAGAGGAACAGCCCTGCCCCAAGCGCAAGGGCGATCCAGCGAAACCAAATCCATCCTTGTGACCGTGAATTCGGATCCACCGTGAGCTCTTAAGAAATCGGCCGACGCAGGCGCGCCGCCATCCTCAGATCTGCCGGGATCCAGAAGAGGAAGGTGCCGACGAACGCCCCCCACAGGATCCAGCCCAGAACCCCCAACACGGCCGCCGCCAGAACGATCAACGAGAAGTCGCTGCGCAGATTCATCTTCATCGCGTCGAGCGGATCCGGCGATGGCCCGCGCGGCGGATCGGGGTGGAGCAACGCCTCCCTGCCGCGCGCCCACACCTGTGACACCAGATAGGAGACGGTCGAGGCCACCACCCCCAGGGAGGTCGCCGCCCCCAGCCAGACCCAGCTCGGATGACCCAGATAGCTCCAGAGCCCCCACCCGAGGCTGAAGAAGAATCCGGCATGCACCACGCAGCCCACCCCGGTATCGAGCCAGCTGCCGAATCCGCTGCTGGTCCGTGTCGCCCGGGCCACGGCCCCATCCGCCTCGTCCAGGATGTTCGCCAGGACGAAGCAGAGGATCCCGAGAAGCAGGGATCCGGCGTTGCCCTCGATGAGCAGGGGGCAGCCGGTCAAACCGGCCAGAAGCGAGAGCGCGGTCACCTGGTTCGCCGAGATCCCCAGCCGGATGCACAGGGGGACCAGTCGAAGCCCCAGGAACCGGTTGAACGGCAGAAGGGACATCCCTAGCCCCCCACCACCATCTTCATCGCCTGCATCAGCCCCTTGAGGTCCGCTTGCAGCAATTGGCCCATGTGCGCCACGCGGAAGATCTTGCCCTGGAGCTCGCTCTGTCCTGCGTAGATCACGTAGCCCGCCCTCTTCAACCCGTCGTGGATCTGCGCGTAGCTCCTAGCCTGGGGGAGCCACAGGGCGGTCAAGGTGTTGGAGAGGAGCTTCTCCTCCAGAAGGAGCTTCAGCCCCAGCTTCCTGAAGCCCTGCCGGAGAAACGCCGCCCGCTGCCGGTAGCGGGCGATCCTCACCTTCAGCTTCTCCCGGACCAGCTCATCCAGCGCTGCGTCGAACGCCGCCACCAGAGGAACGGCCGGCGTGAAAGGCGGATCCCCGGCCTCCTGCGACTTGAGCTGCAACGCCAGGTCCAGGTAGAGCGAACGGGGCTTGAGCTTTGCCACCCGCGCCGTTTCCTCATCCGACAGGAGCACGAAGGAGAGGCCCGGGGCGCCGTGCAGGCACTTCCCCGCCGAGCCCACGCAGATCCCGATGTGATGCTTCGTCAGGTCCAGCGGCTCCGCACCCAGGGCGCTGATGGCATCCACCAGAAGCCGCCGGCGGTACTTCTTCGCCAGACCCGCCACCTCCTCCACCGGGTTGAGCATTCCCGTCGAGGTCTCGTGATGCACCATCGCCACCGTCCCGATCTGACCATCCCGCCTCAGCGCCGCTGAAACACGGCCCAGGTCCGGCCGCTCGGTCACGGGGGAGCGGATCTCGACGCAGGGAATCTCATGGATCCGCGCGATCTGCGCCAGGCGCGAGCCGTACACCCCGTTGTTGATGACGAGCAGCTTCCTGCTTCCGTCCAGGCAGCTCAGGAGCGCCGCTTCGAGCGCCGCTGTCCCCGAACCGCCGATGATCACGCAGCTGTAGCGGTGGTCCAGCCCCAAGGCATGCACCAGCTTCGCCCGGACCGTCTGGAGGAGCTGGCTGAACTCCGGCTCCCGGTGGCAGATGTCCGGCCCGCCCAGCGCCGCCTTGACATGCGCGCTGGTGTTGACCGGGCCGGGGCAGAGCAGGATCTGGCGGCGGCTCACGGGCCGCGGCGCGGGTGCAGCGGGCATCGGCGTCGGCGCAGCCGCCGGCGGCGGCTCCGCCGCTCTCCGCTTCGGAACCGGCCTGCGCGCTGCCAGCCGCCTGCGGGCGACCCGCCGGGCGGCCCTGCGCGCGCTGAGCTTCCTGCGCCTTCTCGCCTGAGCTGCCCGACGCGCTCGGCTTGGTCCACCTGCTCGGCCTGCCCGATCCGCTCGACGACCCTTACGATGCATTCATCGCCTCCTTGAATCGGTCGGTGATCTCCTCCGGGGAAAGCCGCACCCGCTCCGCGGGGGCCGCCGTATCCGGCTGACACTTCACCAGAAGAAAAGCCGGACCGGCGCTGGAGCGAACCTCGCGCCACGCGGCTGCCAGCTCCCCCGGATCCCGGGCCGTCCGCACCGCCGCGTACCCACAGGCCGACGCCACTGCCGAAAGCGCCACGCGGTCGGAGTAGGTGGCCTGATTTCCCGTCGAGGCATACGCCTCGTTGTCCAGGGCCACGTGAATCAGCCGCCTCGGCCCAATCGCCCCGATCATCCCCAGCACCCCCATCCCCATCAGGATCGCCCCGTCCCCGTCCAGCACCACCACAGGAAGCTCCGGCCGGCACAGGGCAATCCCCAGGCCGATCGGCGCCGCCAGGCCCATCGACCCGATCATGTAAAAATTGCCCGGCCGGTCCGCGCAGGCCTGCATCTCCCGGCAGGTGTAGCCGGTGGTGCAGACCACCAGCTCCTCCTCGAGCTGCCCGGCGAGGATCCCGATCGCCTCCCGCGTCGTCATTGGGGACGCTCTACTTTGGGACACTCCGGTTGCTGGTGTGTCCCAAAATGGAGCGTCCCCCGGATCAGGAGGGCCGCCGGGATCCGCTCCCTTCGCATGAAGGCGTCCGCCCGGCCGATCGCCTCGCCGAGCTCCCCCGGCTCCGGAACCCAGACCGGAATCCCCACCTGCCGCAGAAGCGCCTCACAGTGCCGGCCCATCACCCGGTGCTCCGGCGCGTCCTTCCCCTGATACCCCCTGTAGCCCACCAGGAGCATCGCCGGAATCCGGTAGATGAGATTGAGCGAGGTCAGCGCATTGAGGCAGTAGCCGATCCCCGAATTCTGCATGAGGACCGCGGGCCACCGGCCCGCCAGATATGCCCCAGCGGCAAGCCCCACCGCCGCGTCCTCACGAACCGCTGGGACGTATCCGACCGGATCCTGCTCCAGCTGCTCGATGAGGGAGGCCACCAGGGAATCCGCCACCCCCGTGAAAAAATTGAAGCCGCAGCCCTTCAGGGATCCCAGGCACCCTTCCGCCGCGCCGACCGCGCCCGCCAACTTCATGATTGACGCCCGCGGCCGTTGCCTGTCGGGCGCCGCGCGTGCCCGTTGCCCGACGGACCCCGTGCGGGCCGCAGCGCATGCAGCATGTTCCCGAGAGACCGCGTCGCATCCGTCACCGCGGTCGGCTCGTATCCGCAGTGAACCATGCAGTCGGCGCAGCGCGGGTCGCGCCCCGTCCCGTACCGCTCCCACGGGGTCTCTTCGATCAGCTCCCGGAAGCTCCGGACGTAGCCGTCGCTCATCAGGTAACAGGGTTTCTGCCAGCCGAAGATGTTTCGGGTCGGATTTCCCCACGCGGTGCACTGGTAATCGCGGTACCCCTGGAGGAACTCGAGGAAGAAGGCGGAATGGTTGAACCGCCAGCGGGGATCCGCGTTGTCCAGGATCTGGCGGAAGAGCGCCTTCGTCTGCTCTCTCTGCAGGAAATGCTGCTGGTCCGGCGCCTTCTCGTAGGGATAGCCCGGCGAGATCATCATCCCGTCCACCCCCAGATCGGTCAGGAAGTCGAACATCCGCCGGAACTCCTGCGGATCGGCCCCCAGGAAGATCGTCGTGTTGGTGGAGACGGAGAAGCCGGCCTCCTTCGCCGCCCGTATCCCCTCCACCGCCTGGCGGAAAACCCCCTTGCGGCAGACCGCCCGGTCGTGGGTCTCCTCCAGGCCGTCGAGATGGATGCTGAACCGGAAGTAGGGAGAGGGCCGGTACTCCCCGAGCTTCTTGGTCAGCAGGATCGCGTTCGTGCAGAGGTAGACGAACTTCCTGCGCCGGACCAGCCGCTCGGCGATCTCCGGCATCTCCGGATGAACGAGCGGCTCCCCGCCCGCGATCGAGACGACCGGCGCCCCGCATTCGAGGGCCGCCTCCTCGCATTCCTGCGGGGAGAGCCGTTTCTTCAGCATCTCCTCGGGATACTGGATCTTGCCGCACCCGGCGCACTCCAGGTTGCAGCGGAAGAGCGGCTCCAGCATGAGGACGAGGGAAAACCTCTCCAGCCCCCGCAGCTTCTGGGTGAAGACGTGCCGCGCCACCGCAAGCCCCTGCCGCCACGCGACCGCCATGAAGCCCCCTAGTCCCTCAGCCGCTGCCTGGCTTCGCTCAGGGCCAGGAGCGGAAAGATGACCCGGTACAGGTGGTATTTCAGATAAAAGACGCGCGGAAAACCGGTCCCGGTGAACGGCTCCTCGGCCCAGTCCCCCTCTTCCCGCTGGGTCCGGAGGAGAAACTCCAGCCCCTTCCGGAAGGCCGGTTCCCCGACCCACCCCAGACTCATCAGCGCCATCAGCGCCCATGCGGTCTGGGATGCAGTGGAAACTCCTCGGCCCTTCTCGGCAGGATCGTCGTAAGACCGGCAGCTCTCCCCCCATCCCCCGTCCGGATTCTGGTGAGTGACGAGCCAGCGGCCGGCCTGCTGATACCGGATGCCCTCCATCGGCTCTCCCGAAAGCAGGAGCCCCCGCAGGGCCAGCCAGCTCCCATACGTGTAGTTGACCCCCCATCGCCCGAACCAGGTGCCGTCCGCCTCCTGCCGCTCCCGCAGGAAACGGACGCCCCGCCGGACCGCAGGATGACCCTTCGGCAGGCCCGCCGCATGCGCCAGCTCCAGCATCCGCCCGGTGATGTCCGCCGCCGAGGGATCCAGCATCGCGTTGTGGTCGGCGAACGGGAAATGGGTGAGCGCCTGGCGGTCGTTGTCCTTGTCGAACGAGCTCCAGCCCCCGTCCCGATTCTGCATGCTCAAGACCCACTCCAGCCCCCGCCGGAAAGCCCCCTCGAAATCCACCCGCTGTGCCGTCGCGGCACCGTGCGCCGTGGTGCCGGGCCGCGCCGCTCCGCCGCGCATCTTCTTGAGCGCCAGGAACGCCAGCAGGACCTGGCCGGTGTCATCCACGTCCGGGTAGAATGGATTCCTGAACTCGAACGCCCAACCGGCCGGCTTTCCCCCGGGGTTCTTGACCACCCAGTCGCCCCAGATCCGGATCTCCTGGCCGAGCAGCCACTCCACCGCCCGCTCCAACGCCGCGTCCAAACCCGGTACCAGGTCCCGTTCGGTACCTGGTACCGATTGGGCCGCCTGCGCGAGCGCGTAGGCCGCCAGCGCCGTGTCCCAGACCGGAGAAAAACAGGGCTGCACCTTCAGATCGTCCCCCTCCTCCAGATCCAGCCGCTCCAGCTCCCGCAGCGACCGCTCGAAGAGGGGATCCCCGTCGGAGTAACCCAGGGATTTCAGCGCGAAGACGGCGTTCAGCATCGCCGGGAAGATCGCCCCCAGCCCGTCCGTCTCCATGAGGCGCTCGGTGATCCATCGGTCGGCGCGCCGCAGCGCCAACTCCCGCAGCGGCTTCCAGCCGGAGCGCTCGCAGAGCTTGAGCAGGCGGTTCGCTCCGAGGAAGAAGAAGCGCCATCCGGCCCCTCCCTTCTGCAGATTGGTGGCCCGCGCCCGCTTGCGCGCCGGGTCACGCCACAGCTCCTCCAGCGAGAACGGCGCCCGGACCCACGCCGGCCGCCCGGCGTACACCACCGAAAGGGGGACCAGGATCGTGCGGGACCAGCAGGAGATCTCGTAGATGTTGAACGGGAACCAGCGCGGCAGGAGGATGAGCTCCGGCGGCAGGGCTGGAACCTGATCCCAGGGATACAGGCCGAAGAGGGCCAGGTACACCTTCTCAAAGCTGTTCACCCGCTCCAGGCCGCCCACCCGCAGGATCACCGCCCGTGCCCGCTGCAGGATCTCCTCCTGCGGCCCGTGCCCGGCCAGCCGGAGCGCCACGTACGCCTTGACCGTCACGTTGAGCTCCGCCGGGCCGCCCTGGTAGATGGGCCACCCGCCGTCGGGAAGCTGATTCTTCAGGATCGTCCGGACGAGCCGCGCCTGGCGGAGCGGATCCACGCGGCCCAGCAGGTGCATGAGCTTGACGGTGTCCGACTCGAGGCTCGTGTCCGCCTCCAGCTCCCCGCACCAGTACCCCTCCGGCGCCTGCCGGCCCAGGAGGAACCGGCCCGCCCGCTCGATCGCATCGTCGATCGAGCCGGCCGGGGTCCGGCCCGGTTCAACGAGCACCGCCGGGCCGGATCCGACGGGGCTAATGGACATAGACCGTTCCCCGCTCCAGCAGCTCCCGTGCGGCCAGCTCGATCGCCTCCGGCGTGAGGCGCGCCTCCTTCAGGAGGATCTCCCGCTTGCCGTGTTCGAAGAACCGGTCCGGGATCCCCATGACCCGCATCTTGAGGCCGTTCCGCATCCGCTCCAGCTCCACCATGAGCCGGGATCCAAATCCGCCGATCTGCGCCGCCTCTTCCACGGTGAGGATCGCCTGGTGCCCGGTGACCAGTGACACGCAGAGCTCCATGTCCAGGGGCTTCACGAACCGGGCGTTGACCACCGTCGTTGAGATCCCCCTCTGCTCCAGGAGCCGCGCCGCCTCCATCGCCGGATACACCATGCTGCCGAGGGCCACGATCGCCAGGTCGGAGCCGCGCCTCAGCACCTCCGCCCTGCCCAGCCGGATCGGCTCCGGCTGCGGCGGCATCTCCAGCTCCAGCTCCGGATGGAACCGCAGGGCTCCCCCGCGCGGATACCGCAGCGCGATCGGCCCCCGATGCCTGCATGCAAACTCCAGCATCGCCTCCAGCTCATCCGGGTCCTTCGGCGCCATGAAGACCAGCCGCGGCAGCGCCGACAGATACGCCACATCGAAAACGCCGTGGTGCGTGATCCCGTCGTCCCCCACCAACCCCGCCCGGTCCATGCTGAAGATGACCGGCAGGTTCTGGATGCAGACGTCGTGGATCACCTGGTCGTAGCCCCGCTGCAGGAAGGTGGAGTAGACCGCCGCCACCGGCTTCAAGCCGCCGCGCGCCAGCCCGGCCGCAAAGGCCACCGCGTGCTGCTCGCACATCCCCACGTCGTAGAACCGCTCCGGCATCTGCTGGGCGTATTCCACCAGCCCGGTCCCGTCCGGCATCGCAGCGGTGATCGCGATGAGCCGCGGCTCCTCCCTCGCCAGCCGGATCATCGCCCTGCCGAACCGCTGGGTGAACGTCTCCGCCGAGGGCTTCTTCAGGAACTCGCCCGTCGCCGGATCGAACGGGGTGACGCCGTGGTACTTCCACTGCTCCTTCTCCGCCAGCGGATACCCCCTGCCCTTCGTGGTGCGCACGTGGAGCAGCCTCGGTCCCGGCAGCTCCTTGACGTGGCGGAGGGTTTTGACAAGAAGCTCGACGTTGTGGCCGTCGATCGGCCCGAAGTAGCGGAAGCCCAGCTCCTCAAAGAGGATGCCCGGAACGAGCAGGTTCTTCAGCGATTCCTCCAGCCGCTTCGCCGCCCGCAGGATCCGGTAGCCGAACCGGGGAATCCGGCACATCACCCGCTCCACCTCCCGTCGCACCCGGTTGTAGAGGGGATCGGTGATGATCCGGTTGAAGCAATGGGTCAGGGCGCCGATGGCGGGGGCGATCGCCATATTGTTGTCGTTCAGGATCACGAGGAAATCGCTCTTCACATGACCGGCGTGGTTCAGGCCCTCCAGCGCCATTCCCTCGGGCAGCGACCCGTCCCCGATCACCGCCACCACCTTGTAACGCTCCCCCTGGTGATCCCGCGCCCGCGCCAGCCCCAGCCCGGTTGAGATCGAGGTCCCGCCGTGCCCGATGGTGAACAGATCGTGGGGGCTCTCCTCCCGGTGCGGGAAACCGGAGATCCCTCCCCATTGCCTTAAGGTCCCGAACCGCTCGCGCCGGCCGGTCAGGATCTTGTGGGCGTAGGCCTGGTAGCCCACGTCCCAGACCAGCTTGTCCTCCGGCGTGTTGAAGACGTAATGGAGGGCCACCACCAGATCCACCGCCCCCAGCGGCCCGCCGAAATGGCCGCCGGTCTTGGAAACCTTGTCGATGATGAGCTGCCGGATCTCCTGCGCGACGTTCGGCAGGGCGCAGAGGGGCAGACCCCTCAGATCCGACGGCTGGTTGATCCTCTCCAGAAGGCTCTCGCTCATCACCGGCTCCTAGGATTCCCGCGTCAGGATGAACCGGGCCAGCGCCCGCAGCGGCTCCGCCTTCTTCCCCAGCGGCCGCAGATCCCGGATCGCCGACTCGGTGAGGAGTGCCGCCTTTCTCTGGACCTTGGCCTCGCCCCAGAGGGGCACCAGCCCGTCGCTGTCCAGCAGATCATCCACCATCTGAAAGACCAGGCCCACCTTCCGCCCGTACCGGCAGAGGGCCTGGTACGCCGAAGGCCTGGCCCGGCCGAGCAGCACCCCCACCCGAACCGACGCCGCGATGAGTGCGCCGGTCTTCCGGGTGTGGATCTCTTCGATCCCCCGCCCGGTCGGCCGGCCCCTGCCGGTGCGCCCGTTCCTGCCGTTCGCGCGCCCGTCGCCCGCGGTGACATCCGAGACCTGGCCGCCGATCATTCCCCGGGTCCCGATCGCCTCGGCGACCTCCCGGGCGACCTGCAGATGGGTGGTGGAATCATGGTTGGCGCGCGTCAGCATCTCGAAGGCCCGGGTGAGCAGGGCATCCCCTGTCAGGACCCCGATCGCTTCACCGAACTTCTTGTGGCAGGAGGGCTTGCCCCGACGGAAATCGTCGTCATCCATCGCCGGCAGATCGTCGTGGACCAGGGAGTAGGCATGGATCATCTCCAGCGCGCAGGCGGCGTCAAGCGCCGAGCCGACGCGGCCGCCGG
Source organism: uncultured Planctomycetia bacterium (assembly GCA_964372395.1). GTDB lineage: Bacteria > Omnitrophota > Gorgyraeia > 1-14-0-20-64-10 > 1-14-0-20-64-10 > CAYFHV01. The sequence continues at coordinate 59,312 of CAYJQV010000003.1, forward strand.
CCGCCTCGCAGGCGGCCAGGGCCAGGATCGGCCGGATCCGCTTGCCCTGCCCGAGCACGCTGTACCGCATGGCCCGGTGGATGACCTCCGGCTGCCTTGCCGGTCCCGGGAGGGCCCTCTCCAGCGCCCGGTTGACAAGGGATTGACGCTGTTCCAGGTAGGACTTGAGGTTCATGGACAACCTTGTATTTTACCGACCGTCCGTTGAGGAGGCAAGCCATTTCAGGGCGGCCGCGCTCGCCTTCTCGCCGCTCACCACAGCCGATTCCACGGTTGCCGGCAGGCCGGTCGCAGTCCAATCCCCGGCCAGGAAGAGCCCCTCAAGCCCTGTTTCCGCGCCGGGCCGCAGCCGCTCCAAGCCCACGGTCAACGAAACGGTCGCCTCCCGCTCCCGGACCACCTGCGCCCGCACAAGCCCGGCCCCGGCGGCCGCCGGGAAACAGCGGCGCAGGTCCTCCAGCGCCGATTGGATCAGCGCCTCGTTGGAGAGCCCCACCTCCTCATGCGCCGCGCTCAGGATGAGCGAGACGTAGCTGGCCTGTTCACGGGAGGCGCGCAGGATGCCCGCCTTGTTGAACAGCCACTGGAACCGCGTGCCGAGCAGCGCCACAAACGCCTCCTCGCAGACCGGCCGGTCGAGCCAGAGATTCACGGAGACAATCGGCGAGGAATGGAATCGGGCCAGGATCCCGCGCAATCCCGCGGCTTCTCCTGCACCCTCGGGAAGAAGCCGCAGAAGCACCGATGGCGGAACCGCGCTCACCACCGCTGCCGCCTCCACGCGGGTCCCATCCGGCAAGGTGACACCGGTCACCCGGCCCCGTTCAAAGAGAAGCCCCGCGGCAGGCCGGTTCAGGAGAACCCGTCCTCCCCGGCCCTCGATTGTCCGCCGGGCCTGCTCCGTGTAGAGGTCGCTCAAGCCCACCGACGCCATCCCCAATCGCGAGCAGCCGCGTGGCCGGAACATCATCGTGCCCAGCACCTGCTGCAGCCCGGCCACCGATGCGCGGGAGGGATCCTCGTTCAGCACCGCCACCGCGAGAGGATTCCAGAAGCGGGTCCGGCTCCGGCTGCCCTGCCCCATCCGCTCCAGCCACTCCTCCACCGTCTCACCCCGGCCCGACGTCCCTGAGGCCCCTTCGGTACGGCGTACCGAACTCCGCCGTACCGAATTCGAGAGGGCCCACCAGCCCAACCGCTCCCGCCATCCGAATCCCGGCAGGCGGGAGATCCCCAGGAAAAGGTGCCAGGGCGCGGGCACCGGTGGGCAGTCCAGAACCGTCGTCCGCCCCCCCGGCTCGACGAACCCGACCCGCAGGTGATCCTGAAAGAGGAGCCGGTCGCGGGTCCCCAGCCGCTCCAGAAAGGCGAGCGTCCTGTCGTAGCCGGCCAGGAAGAGATGCTGGCCGTTGTCCACCACTTCCCCGCTCGCCGGATCGGTGAAGGAGCGGGCCCTGCCTCCCAATCCCACCCGGCTTTCCAGAACGGTGACCGGCACACCCGCGTCGGCAAGCGCGACCGCCGCCCGCAGGCCGGCGAAGCCGCCTCCGATTACGACGACCGCCTTGTCAGCAGGCACTGCAGCCCGGCCCAGAGCTGGCGCGACCGGGGAATCTGAATCCGGTGGCTGAAGACATCGTACCCGACCGCCTCAATCCGCTTCAGGATGCGGGAATAGACCGCACCCATCACCCGAGCCGGGACGAGCCGCCGCCCTTCAGCCGCCTCCCCCATCGCCTGCTCCGCCTCCTGGAAAAAGGAGCGGGCGCGCGCGCACTCAAACTCCGCCAGCCGCCGGAACGATCCCGACATCCGGCCCTTCGCCAGATCCTCCTCCCGCACGCCGAACCGGTCCAGATCCTCCCCGGGGAGATAAACCCTGCCCTGCTCGGCATCCGCCTTCACGTCCCGCAGGATGTTCGTCAGCTGCAGCGCGATCCCGAGTGAAACCGCATACCGGTCCGAGGCGGGGTGCCGGCAGCCGAACACCCGCACGGAGATGAGGCCCACGACCGAGGCCACATGCTCGCAGTAGACCCTCAGCTCCCCGAAGGTCCGGTACCGGCGCCGGTGCAGATCCATCTCCACCCCCGTGACCAGCTTCTCGAGGTAGGCGGCCGGGATCCGGAACCGCTCCCGGACCGGCTCCAGCGCCACCAGGATCGGATGCGTCGGCATCCCCTGGCCTGCAGCCGCCAGCTCCCGCCGCCACCGGTCCAGCTCCCTCTGCGCCTCCTGGGGCTGCGCGTTGTCCCGGTCCACCGCATCGTCCACCGCCCGGCAGAAGGCGTACACCGCCTCCATCGCCTGTCTCCGCGCAGCCGGCAGGACCCGGAAGCTCAGGGAGAAATGGCTCCCCGCGCGGCCGGTCAGCCAGCGGCAGTAACGATGGGCGGCCTGCCGCCCCAGCCCGCCGTCAAGGGAGGAGCGCACGGCCCAGAAGCCCCATCTTGCAGAGTTTCGACAGAACAGGCCGGCCCCTGAAGACGTCGTACCGGAGCCCCTCGATCCGGTCGAGGATCGCCCGGCCGCCCAGCAGGGTGAGCTTCAGCTCCAATCGGAGCGGCCCGGACACTGCCCGGATGAGCGGCTCCCCTTCGTCGAAGAGCCGCCGCGCCCGCCCGACCAGATCCGCCATGAGGGCCCGGAACGACGGGGTCAGACCCCGTGGGGTCAGACCCCGTGGGGTCAGACCCCGCGGGGTCAGACCCCAATAGGTTTTAAGCTCCTCTTCGGAGACGCCGTGCTCCCGCATCAGCGAATGCGGAACGTACAGCATCCCCCTCGCCCAGTCGATCCGCAGATCCTGCCAGTGGTTGGTGAGCTGCAGCGCCGTGCAGATCCGGTCGGACTGCTCGTGCAGCGCCGGCTCCCCGATCCCGAACGCCAGCAGCACCAGCCGGCCGACCGGATTCGCCGAGTACCGGCAATAGGTCAGAAGCTCCTCCCAGTCGGCGTACCGCTTCTTCGTGACGTCCATCCTGAAGGCGGTGAGCAGGTCGTCGAGCAGCTGGACCGGCAGGCCGCGCCGCCGCACCGTGTCGCCGATCGCCAGGAAGATCGGGTGGCCGTTCAGAGCGGCGCCTGCCGGCCGTGCCGCCTGCCCCGCTCCGTCCCCGCACGCCGCCCGCAGCGCCGCCCGCCAACGCTCCAACAGCTCCAGCGACCGGCCCCGGTATTTCAGCTCATCCGCGAAATCATCCGCCGACCTCGCAAAGGCGTAGATCGCGGCGATGTGCGGGCGGACAGCCCGGGGCAGCAGCCACGACGCCACAGGGAAATTCTCGTAGTGGCCATAGGTGATCCACTCGCAATAGCGGTACGCCTGAGCCAGCTGCGGTTCCATGACCTGAACCATCTAGCGTTTGAAAGGGAACGAGAGGGAGCGGCTGCGCCCCTGAATCTTCCTCAGGAGATTCCGGATGAACCGCCCCTCCGCGTGCCTCCACTCCGCCGGCCGATCCGGATGCCGGATCGGGATTGATCCGCCGGCCATCGACCAATGCCCTCCGGCGCGCACCTCCTCCTTCAGCACCTTCTGGAGCAGCCGGCCGGCATGCACGCCGGGCCGCGTCGCACGCAGGGACAGGTGCAGGCGATCCCTGTACCGCCCCGTGCAGACCGACCAGCGCATCCCCTCGCAGGTGAGCAGGAAATCGGCCGTCTGAGAGACCAGATCCGGGGTGCCCACCGGCCCCAGATGCGTCCCGATCAAAGGGCCCGCCACGAACGCATTCTCCAGGGAGCGCATCACCGTCTGAAAGAACTCCTTCGGCCGCTGGGGATTCTGGATGAGCGCCAGGGCCCGCAGGTCGCACAGCGGCAGGAGCTGGCGGTAGGTCTTCATCTCCAGCTCTCCCGTCATCCTTCCCAGGTCCTGCGTCTCGGACAGGATCCCGTACACGAGCGCCGTGGCGAGATTCTCCGGCACCGGCCACCGGACCGCGAAGAGCGCCTGCGCGAGGAGGACGCTGGTCGCCCCCACCTGCGGCTCGATCACCGAACAGGCGGCGGAGCCGCCCTCCGTCGGAGGATGATGGTCCACCACGATCGCCGCCCGCCTCTCCTTCGGAAACGCGTTGTTCCCGAAGAGCGGCTGGGTGTCCACGAGCGCGATCGCCTTGAAGCGCGCGAAATCGGCCCGCCGGCGAAGCGGCCGGATCGGCACCCGCAGGACCCGCACCATCGTCTGGTTCTCCATCCGGCCGATGATCCCCCCGTGCACGATCCGCGTTTCCAGGCCCGCCAGCACCCTGGCCAGATGGCTCAGGGCCCAGGCGCTGGCCACCGCATCCGGATCGGGATGGTCATGGGTGAGGATGAGCAGCGGGCCCAGATCCCGCCCCTGCCGGCGAAGAAAGCGAACCAGCCGATGGGCCGCGCGCATCGTCCGCCCCGCCGGCCTAAGAGCCGGCCGGCTCCACCTCGACCGTCACGCGGATCTCGCCGAGGTCCGATTCCAGCGGCTGGATGTACTCCGGAAGGGCGACGCGCGACCGCACGAGGGTGGTCTGCGTGATCTCTGAAAGGTCGATCGGCTCGGTGAAGATCTTCTCCACCTGGTCCAGGTGGGAGCGCCGGATGTATACGCGCAGGGTCTCCGGGATCACCTTCACCCGCGTCAGCTTCAGGCCCCTCGCCAGATGCCCCACCACCTGCGGCTCCACCGGCAGGGTCTCCAGCCGGACCGGGTACGCCTCGATCGCAATCACGTTCGGCTCAATCCGGTAAACCCTCAGGTTGTTCGGCCGCCTCAGATCCTCCTCGGAGATGAGCAGCCGCTGCGGCCCCTGCTGGATGCTCCCCAGATCCAGCGACAGGCGCAGGGTCACCGGGTTCATCAGCCGGAACGCCCGCTCCGAGCCGGAGAGGGTCACCATCGCCTCCGCCGGCTTGCGCCCCTCCAGGACCCAGTCGAACGGCAGGTTCCGATACTCGATGGGCACCGCGAAGGTGCGCTGGATCGTCTCCGCCCGGTACGCCAGAAAGAACCAGAACAGGCAGGCCAGGCCCGCGGCGAAGATCTTGGTGCGCGCGTTCTCCCGCGCCCACCGCCCCCAGTCGAACCCCCCTGCCGCCCGGGGGAACCGCTGGACAAAGAAGCGCTCCAGCCGGTCCTTGAGCTGAGCCACCGAGCTCATCGGATCCATGTGCCCATGCTCTGCCACGCGGATGGTCCCCTGCTCCTCGGAGACGGCGATCACGAAGCAGTCGCACCGCTCCGACACCCCCACGGCGGCCGCGTGCCGGGTGCCCAGCGTTCCGATCTCCGCCAGATTCTTCGACAGCGGCAGATGGGCGGCGAACTTCGAAACCCGGTCTCCCTCGACCAGGACCGCCCCGTCGTGCCCCGCCGAGTGCGGATCGAAGATGCTGCACAGAAGCGGCTTGCTCACCCTCCCGAAAAGGGCGATCCCCCCTTCGACATGGCGCTCCAGCGGCTCCCGGCCCTGGATCACGATGAGGGCGCCCACCTGGCTGGACGCCATCTCCCCCACCGCCTCCAGCAGGCTGTCAACGCCCGGGAAGACGGCGTGCCTGCGCCGGTCCCTCAGGGTCCCCCAGAGCGCGATCCGCTCGAATCCCCGCCGGATCTCCTCCTGGAAGACAACGATGAGCGCCACCAGCAGCACCGCAAAAACCATCTGGAAAAGCAGCGAGGTCAGGTACAGATCGAAGTGCCGCGCCAGGAAATAGATGAAGGCCAGGACCGACAGCCCGATCACCATCATCCGGGAGGCGGTCCTGCGGAACCAGATCACCAGGGAATAGATGAAGATCGAGATGAGGGCGATGTCGAAGAAGTCCGCCACGCGGAAGTTGCGGCGCAGCTCGTCGAGGAAGGGGCTCACGGCGCTAGGGACTCAAGAGGAACCGCTCGAAGATCAGCGCGAACCCGAGGAACGCAAGGAAGCCGACCACATCCGTCACGGTGGTCAGCAGAATGCTCGAGGACTGCGCCGGGTCCCGCCCGATCCCCTTGAGCGCCAGCGGAATCGCCGCCCCGGCAAATCCGGCGGCAATGAGATTGACCAGCATGGCCAGCCCGATCACCAGCCCGAGGAACGGGTCCCCCTTCCAGATCCAGGCCACGCCGGCCACCACCATCCCCGTGAGCAGCCCGTTCACCGCCCCCAGCGCCGTTTCCTTGACGATCAGCGCGCGCGCCCTGGCCGGCGGGATCTCCCGCATCGCCAGCCCGCGGATCACCACCGCCAGCGACTGGGCCCCCGCGTTCCCGCCCTGGCCCGCCACCACCGGCAGGAAGACCGCCAGCACCGTGATCCGCGCGATCAAGCTCTCAAAAAGCCCCACCACCCCGGCCGCCAGGAAGGCGGTGGCCAGGTTCACCTGCAGCCACGGCAGCCGCTTCCTCAGCGACAAGGGAACCGGCGAGAACGGCCGCTCATCCGCCCCGGCACCCACCATCTTCTGCAGATCCTCAGTCGCCTCCTCCTGAACGTGCCCGATGAGCTGCTCGGTCTTCACCACCCCGATCATCCGGTTCTCGCTGTCCACGACCGGCGCGGCGAAGAAACCCCGCTTGGAAAGCTCGCTCGCCACCTCCTCCCGGTCCATGAAGGCGCTCACCGAGAAGACCTCCCGGCGCATCACCGCCGAGAGCGGCTCCGCCGGCTGAGCCAGCATGAGCTCCCACATGTTCACCACCCCGACCAGGTGGTTCTCCGAGTCGAGCACGTAGGCGTAGGTGGTGGGCGGCCGCGTCTTCCCCAGCCCCCGGATCCGCTGCACCACGTCCCGCACGGCCAGCTCCTCGTGGAAGGCGAGGAAGACGGTCGTCAGGATCCGGCCCGCGCTGTCCTCCGGGTAGATCAGCAGCTCCTGGATCTTCCGCTTCGTCCCCTCCGGCAGATGCTCCAGAACCGCCTGCCGGGCCCCCTCCGACAGCTGCGCCAGGATCATGGCGCCCTGGTTGGGCTCCAGCTTCTGCACGATCTCCTCGAACAGCGGCTGGGGCACCTCCCGCAGGAGGCCGATCGCGTACCCGGTCTGCAGGTAGGGAAAGGCCTTCGCGGAGAGGGTGGGGGGCAGCCCTCTCAGGACCTCAACGGCCTCCTCCTCTTCCATCGTCTCGAGGCTGTGCGCCGCCGCCGCCGGATCGGTCTCAAAGAATTTCCGGACAATCGGCAGCAGGGAGGTGCGCTTCCCCAAGGGGCGGTTATCTCCCGGCGGAAGTGGCCGGCTCGCTGCCCGGCTTCCACTTGATGTTGCAGCCGATGCTCGGCATCTGCTTCGCGCCGGGGGCGCGGCCGGCCAGCACCGCATCCAGCGCCGCCCTCAGGTCCTGCCCGGTCACCGGCTTTCCGTTGCCCGGCCGGCTCTCGTCGAGCTGCCCCCGGTACACCAGCCGGCGGCCCTCGTCAAAGAGGAAGAAATCCGGCGTGCAGGCGGCCGAGTATTCCTTCGCCACCCTCTGCGACTCGTCGTAGCAGAGGGGGAAGGTGAGCCCCAGCTCCTCCGCCATCGCCTTGAGATTCTCCGGCGAGTCGTCCGGATAGTTCCGGACGTCGTTGGAGCTTATGGCGACGATCCCGATCCCCCGGGCCGCGTAATCCCTGCCCAGCCGCGCCAGCTCCAGTTTGACGTGCTGCACGTAGGGGCAGTGCCGGCAGATGAACATGACGAGCAGCCCCTTCTTTCCGGCGAAGCTCCCCAGGGTGACCCGCTTGCCCGAGACCACATCCGGCAGATCAAAATCCGGGGCCGCCGTTCCCAGCGCCAACATCGCGGAGGGGGTCACTGCCATGGCTCACCTTCTCCTTTCTTCTCGAACCTCAGGGCGCCGGAGTTGATGCAGTAGCGCAGGCCGGTCGGCTCCGGCCCGTCCTCAAAGACGTGGCCGAGGTGCCCGCCGCACGTCGCGCAGAGCACCTCGGTCCGGCGCATGAAGACAGACCGGTCCGGCTCGGAGCGGATCCGCTCCTGCGAGATCGGCTCCCAGAAGCTCGGCCAGCCGGTCCCCGATTCAAACTTCGTCTCGGAGCGGAACAGCGCCGTCCCGCAGGCCGCGCAGAAGTAGATTCCCTTCTCCTTGTTGTTCCAGTATTCGCCGGTGAAGGCGGGCTCCGTCCCCTTGCGCCGCAGGATCCGGAACTGCTCCGGCGTCAGGACCCTGCGCCACTCCTCCTCGCTCTTCACCACGCGCTCCCCCATCGGCTCCATCCCCAGAAGCCCGATCAGGCACAGAAAAAGAACCGGCGGCAACCCCCTCGCCCTCAGGCCGGCTGCCGCCGTCTTCCGCTCAGCCAATCTTCAGAGCCGGCTCCTACTTCTTCGACTCGCAGCTCGATCCGGTGCAGGCCGGGCAGCACCTCACCAGCGAAACCAGAAGCACCGCCCCCGCCAGCCCGACAAGGACGTAAACCGCTTTCGCTGCAGCAGGCACCGCCCCCAGCAGCTTCTGCACCAGGTCCAACCCGAACAAGGCCACCAGCCCCCAGTTCAGCGCCCCGATCCCAGCCAGAAGCGCAACGATCTTGCAGACCGCGCATTTCTTGCCGCCTGTCATGGGTCACCTCCTCCACGTTTTTATCTGGAGAAATCCCGCGAAGCGGGCCTCCTCGTTCGCCCCCATTCTACCACCTCGGGCCGGTTCCAGAACCCTTGTTCTGCCCGCGAAGCATCATCGCTCGCAGATCCCGCGGCGGTGCCCGATGCGCAGGATGAGGACGCTTCTTCCCGTGACCTTGCAGATGACCCGATCATCTCCGGCCCTCAGTTTCCGGCAGCCCTTCAACGTGCGCCTCAGAGGATCTCCAAACCGCCCCGGGCCAGGCGTGAGCTTCTCTTCAATCGCTTTCCGGATCCTCCGCCTTCCCTCCGCGGAGCTCCACGTCACGCCGCGGCTTCCGCCGGGCGGCCCCGGACCTGAGAGTGGCGCAGCGCCTTCCTTTTCAAGAACCCCTTTGTCGACGGCTAGTCGTATCTCTCGCAGGCGAGCTGCTCCCTGCGGTAGCCCAGCTTCAGGCACGCCTCCTGCACCGCCTGGATCATCTCGTTCAGCCCGCAGACGTAGACCCTGCGCCCCGCCGGCTCCGCGAAGAATCTCTCCATCTTCGTCTGGACATACCCCGTTTCCCCCCTCCAGCCCGCACCCGGCCGGCTGATCGTTGGGATGTAGGTGAAGCTCGGATGGCGCCCGGCCAGCTCGAGGAACTCCTCGTGATACGGGATCATGGTGTCGTACCGGGTCCCGAAGAGCAGCCATATCCGCCGCTCGAATCCCGCCGCCAGGAGGTGGCGAATCATGCTGCGGAACGGGGCGATGCCGGTCCCCACCGCCACGAAGACGATGTCGAAGCCGATCGCCTCCGGCAGGATGAACTTGCCCAGGGGGCCATGCACGCGGAAGCGGTCCCCCTCCTTGAGCCGCCAGAACCAGTTGGTGACCACCCCGCCCTGCACCAGCTTGACGATGAGCTCCAGGTGATCCCGCTCCTCCGGCGGGGAGGCGATGGAGTAGGCCCGGCGGATGATCTTTCCCTGATGCGGGCAGAGGACCGCCGCGAACTGCCCCGCGGTGAAATCCATCCCCTCTCCGGGATCGAACGCCAGGTCGAACTCCCGCGTGTCGTTCCCGAAATCGGTGATGCGGCTGAGCGTGACGTCGAGAATCCGGGGCTCGGGCACCTACGGGGAGGGTTGTTGGCTATCGCGCCGCTCGAACCGCGCAAGCAAGAATTCCATGAAGACCCCCAAGGTGGTCTTGGCCCGCTCCAGCCGGTCGATTTCCGTCGAATCCAGCCAAACCCCACCGCAGCCCCCGCACACGTCCATCCCGACATCCTGTGACCGCGGAGCCGGGGCCTTGTGCATTGGGCGGTTGCAGCGCGGGCAGTGGGCCTCCTTCTCATCAAGATGCTGGTCGAGCTGTCCTCCGACGACCGGTGAGTCCAGGATGGCCAGCCGCGCCTTCAGATACCGCTCCAGCTCGCCATGATCGAACCAGATTCCGCCGCAGGAGAAGCACCGATCCACCTCGAGGCCTTCCTTCTCCGGCCTGCCGCCCAGTTCTGGTTTCTCAGGCGCCGTGAAGCTCGTCACCACCGTCTTCTGAAGCTTTCCAACGCACTTGGGACAGTTCATCTGTGCCCTCCCTGTCGAAGCAAGTATATCACGGACGGGGCCTGCCCTCTCCCCGGTGTGGTACCATCACTCCGTGGGCCAGTTCACGCTCTCCTACAGCTCGCTGCGCCTCTTCACCGACTGCCCGCGCTGCTTCTGGCTGGACAAGGTGAGGGGGATCTCCCGCCCGGAGACGATCTTCCCCTCCCTGCCGGGCGGGATGGACGGCGTCATCAAGAGATACTTCGACCGGTACCGGGCCCAGGGACAGCTTCCCCCGGAGCTGGATGGGAAGGTGACCGGCCAGCTCTTCCCGGATCAGAACGTGCTCAACGCCTGGCGGGACCGGAAGCGGGGCATCCGGTACGTCGACCCGCTGACCGGGGCGACGCTGATGGGGGCCTTCGACGACTGCCTGGTCCGGAACGGCCGCTACCTGCCGCTCGACTACAAGACCCGCGGCTATCCTGTCAAGGAGGATACGCCCTCTTACTACCAGGACCAGCTCAACATCTACGCCCTGCTTCTCAGAGAGAACGGCTACCCTCCCGCCGGCCATGCGGTCCTGGTCTTCTACCATCCGCTCGAGCAGGCGGACGGCGGCCGTGTGGCCTTCCACATGCACCCGGTCAAGATGGAGACCGACCCGGACCAGGCGCTGAGCCTGCTCCGGGAGGCGGCGGTCCTCCTCTCCCGCCCGACCTGCCCGCCGGCCGGCGGGGAATGCCGCTTCTGCGCCTGGGCCGCCCGGAGCCAGGTCGAGACAGAGTCCTGAATGACGGCGCTGATGGAAAGCTGCCATGGCCCGGCCCTACGCTCTTGAGCTCTCCCTAAGGCAGGCAGAGATCTTCAAGACCCTGCCCTCCAAGGACCGGCAGCGCATTGCCTCGCTGTCCCGCGAGCGGACCTACGCCAAGGGCGAGACGCTCTTCCACGAGGGCCGGCCGTCGGACAGCATCTGGCTGGTCCTCGAGGGGCGCGTCCATCTTCTCCACCATCTGGCCGTCGGCCGGGTGCAGACCACCTGCGTCATGACCCCCGGAGAAACCTTCTGCTGCCTGCCCGCCCTGGACCGGGGCACCTATCCGGCCACCGCGGTCGCCGCAACCCAAGCCAAGGTTCTCCAGATCCCCAGTTCCCTCTTCCACGAGATGATGAAGCGCTCCCCCAGGATGACCGAAGAGGCGATCTGCCTCTTCTGCAGCCGCCTGCGGCAGGTGGAGGAGAGAGGCTGCATCGCCCACGACCCCGTGGAGCGCCGGATCGCCCAGGCCCTCTTGACCCTCCGGAAGAAATTCGGAGACGCCATCCCGCTGACCCGGCAGGAGATCGCCGATCTCGTCGGAACCACCGTGGAGACCGCCATCCGAACGATCAGCCGCTTCCAGGCGGAAGGCTGGATCCGCGCCGGCCGGGGCCAGATCCGGCTCCGCAATCCCGACGCGCTGAACCTCCTCCTGCGGTAACCTCCGCCCGCCGCCCTCCGGGGCGCGCCCCGAAAATTTCCACTTTATGATCCGGATCATACCCCCGCCCTGCCCCCTGAAGTAACCTTGCTGATGAAAGAGAACGGTGCCGCCATGACCGCCATGAAACGGTGGGACGAAGGAGTGCAGGAAGATCACCAGGCCCTGGAATCCCAGGTGGGAGCCCTCGAGGCGGCCTTGGGCGTTGATGTCACCCCGCAGGACCGCCGGGTCGTTCTCTCCTGGATTCTCCGGGGGTTGTGGCCATCCTTGGAGCTGCATCTGCGGAAGGAAGAGGAGGTTCTGTTTCCAGCCCTTCAACAGCTGCTGGGGGAATCTGCCGGCGCGGTGACGCTGCTCAAGGAGCAGCACCGGGAGCTGCGTGCCGCACTCCGGCACCTCGCCGAGCTGCTGCAGGAGCCCCAGGGCATGGACTGGCCGGCGGTCAAACTGGCCAGTCAGGCATTCACGGAGCTCCTGGAGGATCATGAGGCGAAGGAAGAGCGCCTCCTCCTTCACGTCCTTGAGGCCGGCCTGAAACCGAAAGAGCTCAAGGAGCTGGCAGCGGCTTTCCATCACGTCACCCAGAAGGCGGTCCTGGAGGAAGGCTGGCCCACCGGCTGGCCGACCCATTCCGCCAGGGAGCTGCGCCATCACGGGTGAGAGCGGACGAGCCGCCGGCTCGCCTGGTACACCGCCGCCAGACGCCCTTAAGAACCCCCCGCCGCCTCAAGCCCCTACCGCTTTCGCCTGAGAATCCCTGAATGGAGGCAACTGATCATGAACCGATCCACCGAATGATCCAGCTCGAAGTCCCCACGCCCTCTCAGGAACTCCAGGACCGCCGCCTTGGGGCCCGGCTGGTGGCGGGTCGCGCTCACCCTGTCCAGATGCGTATCGTTCACCACGATGTACCCGCCTGGCGCAACGAACGCGGAATAAAGCTCCAGCTCCTTGAGGACGTGCCCCTTTGTGTGGAGGGAGTCCAGAATCACCAGAACCCGCTTCCCTTCCACCCTCACTGCGATCTGATCCAGAACCTCCTCGGAGACGCTGTCCCCCTCCAGGAAGATGATCCGCTCGAGCAATCCCGGCTGAATCTTCGCTGTACGGAGCGTCTCGTTCCAATGAACAGGATTCAGATCCACGGTGATGACCCTGCCCTCCCCGCCGAGGGCCTCCAGCACCCCGGCCAGATACAGGGAAAGCCCGCCGCGGTAAGTCCCGGTCTCAACCACAAAATCGGGCCTCGTCCTCTCGATGAGAAGCTGGTAGGTCCAAAGATCCTCCGGGAATTGAAGGATGGGCACCCCCAGCCACGTGTTGAGCCACTCCCGCCGTCCCTGCGCCAGCTCCAGCGCCCGATGTGCCACCCATCGGTCGAGCGCCCTCGAGTACGGCTTCTGAGCGACGGCGACCACCCCCGCCGCCGCCAGCAGACCAACCGCCGCGGCGGCCATGGCGCCTCTGCCCATCCCGGTCACCCTCCCCCTGAACAAACTGTCATCTGAAATTCATCCTTCCGTCATCTCCATCCTGTATTATTGAAGGTGGAGGCGAAGAATGCCCATGCCGCACGACACGGTGACAGGACCCGTTTCACCACGCCGGATGCAGCTTGCCCAGTGGCTCTTTGTCGCGCTCGCCTACGGCGCGGCCGGCACAGTCACCGGGCTGGCGCTCCTGCCGGCGGCCTTCCTTTTAGCCGCCTGGTGGGACTGCTCTCACGGCCTGCCCTGGGCAGTGCGCCTGGGTGTCTCCGGCCTCTGCCTGGGGTGGGGATACTTCCTGTTCGGCCTGTCCCTGCTGGGGCTCACCGCCGCGATCTGCCGCGCGCTGCGCCTCGCCGTGCGCGAGGGAGATTACCCCTTCTTCTCGGCCGCGGCGGCCCGCTGGGTCTTCAGCTACCTGCTCACCCTGACCGTGCAGACGCTCTTCCTGAACTTCATGCGCTCGACCCCTCTCATCTGCAGCTGGTACCGCGCGATGGGAGCCGAAATCGGGCGAAACGTGCAGATCAACACGTCCCATCTGAACGACGCCTCTCTGCTGGAATTCGGAGACGGCGTTCTGGTGGGCGCCAACTCGCTCTTCATCTGTCACGCGACAGAAGGCGGGATCCTCACACTGCGCAAGACGCGCCTGGAGCCCGGCGCGGCGGTCGGCGCCGGGGCGGTTCTCATGCCCGGCGTCACGGTCGGATCCGGCGCGGTGATTCTTCCCGGCTCAGCCGTTCCCGCCCGCACCCGGATCCCCGCCGGCGAGGTCTGGGCCGGCGTCCCCGCGCAGTGCGTCAAGCCCGGCGCGGTCCGCTCCCCGCCCGCGTAGTTACGCACCGCCGGCGCCGTCCAGATGGCCCTCCAGGAACCGGATCGCCCGCTCTTCCGCCCAGCAAAGAGGCCGGCCGGGCCACGGTCCGCCGAGGAACCCGGCATGCCCGCCATGGGAGGGGAACTCCGCCGTCAGGAACCGGTTCGCCGCCACCGCAGCCACGGGCAAAGCCTCCTCCGGCAGGAACGGGTCGTCCCGGGCGTTGATCAGGAGAGTCGGCCTCCGGATCGCGGGGAGGAATACATTCGAGCTGGATCTGCTCCAATAGTCCGCTGCGCCCCGGAAACCGTGAACCGGCGCCGTGACCGCTTCGTCAAACTCGGCCAGCGTGCGGGCGGCTGAAAGCGCCTTGCCGTCCGCGAGGTCCGGATATTTCTTGAGCTTCGCCCGCGCCTTGCGTTTCATGCTCAGGACCAGCCGGCGCATGTAGACCCGGCTGAATCCCCGCTCCAGCGCCCGCGCTGACCGGGCCAGGTCGAACGGCGTGGAAATCGCCGCCGCCGCCCGCACCTCCGCCGGCAGCGCCTCCCCCTGCTCGCCCAGGTATTTCAGCAGGACGTTGCCTCCCAGCGAAATGCCGGCGCACAGAACCGGGCTGCCCGGATCCTCCTGAATCACCCTCCCGATCACCCAGGCCAGATCGGTGGTTTCGCCCGCATGGTAGGAGCGCCTCAGCCGGTTCGGCTGCCCGCTGCAGGACCGGAAATTCACGCCGATCCCGCGCCATCCCTTCGCGCTCGCCGCCCCGAGCAAACCCAGCACCGGCTTGGAACGTGAAGATCCTTCCAGGCCATGCAGGACAACCAGGACCGGAGCGCCCCGTTTGCCCGCCAACCGGTCCACGCCGAGGAAATCCCCGTCCGGCGTCTCCCACCGCTCCCGCCGGAGCGTGACCCGCCGCCCCGGCCGAAGGATCGATCCCCAGATCGTCTGCGCATGAGCCCCGCGGCACCACCAGGCCGGCCGGAAACCGGAGCTGGCCGGAGGCCGCAAGCTGGAGGCGGCCGCCGGGCCCGTGGCCAGCTTCGCCGGGAGCCACTTCTCCAGACAGTCGGCCACCGCCTCCCCCATCCTCCGGTATCCGTTCACGTCCGGATGCAGCCCGTCCGCGCTGCTCACGAGATTGCCCTGCCGGTCAGGGTCCTGCATCACGCTGAAGAGATCGCAGAAACCCAGCCCCGCTTGCCGGCTGTGCCGCCGGATCCAGCCGTTCACCTGCCGCATCCGCTCCAGGACGGCAGGTGAAGCCCCGTTGTACGGCAGGATCGTGCAGGCCATGACCGGGATCCCCTGCCCCGCGGCCAGCGCATAGATCCCCTCCAGGTTCTCCTGGATCCGCTCGGGAGGGTAGCCCTGGTAAAGGTCGTTCACGCCGGCCAGGACAATCACCGCGTCCGGCTGAGACCTCTTCAGGTCCCGCTTGAACCGCCGCAGGATCTGGTCGGTCCGCTCCCCGTTCACCCCCCGGTTCAGGAAGCGCCGGCCAGGATAACGCCGGGCAGCCCAGTACGTGTATTGGCTTTTCTCGTTTCCCGAGCCGTCTGGCGGGGATTCCGCTGGGGACCGGAACTCCGGGGTTCCGGCAGTCGTGGAGTCCCCAAGCGCGAGGATCGTCACCTCACCCTCCGCCCGGGCGGAGGAGGGTGTCGCGAAGAGGACCGCAAGGCTGATCCACCGCGCAACTCTCATTGCGCGGCGGGGAATGAAGCAGGAAAGCTTAGCGGGGGCCGCCCTTCCGCTTGGAGAAGCACTCCTTGCAGTAGACCGGACGGTCACTGCTCGGCTGAAATGGAACCTCGCACTCCTTCTTGCAATCCGCGCAGACCGCCTTGAACATCGGCCGTCCCCCACCGCCGTACCCGCCGCCACCGTACCCGCCACCTCCACCACCTTGTTGAAACGCCATCTCTCCTCCTCTGTTTGCTGCCACCGACTGCCCGTAAAACACCTTACCCTTGCCTTACGCCAAAAACGGCACTCCTGCAAAGTGGCTGGGCTTGCCCGGCCCGCTACCAACGTATTTTCAGCCAAACCGGACAAAAACACAAGCGGTTCCCGGCGCTGAACCGACTGCTGTTGACATCCGTGTTTGCTGCCCCGTACATCATGCAGCAACGAGCTCAATGTCAACTGAGCGCTCCGGGTAGACATAAACCCGCTTTGCGCCTTTGGCTCCGTTTCTTATCCGCATCGGTGCGGAGAGCCACAGGGTGCACTGTGGCGGCTGACTAATCCTGACACCGAAGTGGCTCTGCCTTGCGGACCACCTCCGAACCTATTTTCAGGGAGGAGTCGAAGAAAAGCAAGGGCGCAGCTTGGGGTGCGTCCGTTAATTCGCGCCCTCCTACCCACCCAGTCTAATTAAGCTTGCCAGGGTGGGGTCGGGCGCGTAGGAGGAGTGGCCGCCGGAGAAACTACTTCAGTCGGTTATGGAACGAACGATGGGATAGCGATTGAGGCCGGGATGGGATGTGAGGCACCGGCTTAAGGCGGCCGCCCGCGGACCCGGAAATGGAAAACTCACCTTGGACAGGAAAAACGAGCGGGCGGGGCCTGCCAACAATCCCCTGTCAACAATCCCCTTGCAAATTTATGCTATCTGCATACAATCGTATGCAGATCGACAATTAGCCCGATGAAACAGCTCTTGAGTCAGAACCGGCTCCTTCTTCTCGGTTTGTTTTACACGAACCCTGAAAAATCCTTTTACATGCAAGAGGTGGGAAGAATCCTTGGTAAAAAACCCGGAGTCTTTCAGCGCACTCTGAACTCCTTGGTGGAGGAAGGGCTCCTCAAGAGCGAATACCGGGCCCACGCCCGTTTCTTTCAGGCAGACACCCATCATCCTCTTTACCCCGAACTCAAAAGGATCGTCGCCAAAACAGCCGGAGTGGAAGGTACCCTGCGCGAACTAGTCGAACGCCTCCCCGACGTGAAGGTGGCCCTGATCTACGGCTCCTTCGCAAAAGGCGGGGAGCGGAAGGATTCCGACATCGATCTGCTGGTCATCGGAAAACCGCGCGTGGAGGACGAACTCGTCAGGGAGATCGCCCGCCTTGAGAAAAAGCTCCAACGGGAGATTAACTACAAGCTGTACACCGAAGACGAATACCGCCGGAAACGAGGTGAAGCCGACCCCTTCTTGGAGGAAGTGCTGACCGACAGGAAGATTCTCCTCAAAGGAGATCCCCATGCCGTTTGAATCTTACCTCAAGAAGGGCTTGCTGAAGCGCCAGCGGGTCAATCTCAAGCAGATCGAAAAACAGATCGTCCGGGCGAAGAAGGATTTGGATACGGCGCAGACGCTCTTGGCCAATGACCCAGAATGGGCCGCGACTATTGCCTATCATGCGATGCTGCGGGCCGGGCGGGTTCTTCTCTTTTCAAGCGGATATTTGCCTGCCGATGGAGGACAGCATCGGACGGTTGTGGAACTGACCCACGAGCTCTTAG
>CAYJQV010000004.1:0-1894 GCA_964372395.1 uncultured Planctomycetia bacterium
TCGCGGAATTATGACGCACCCTTAGTGACCTATCTAAATCCGCTCGCAGGCCTGGAGGAGCTCTTCCGGGCTTTGGGGGTGCCGGAGTCGGTCTTCGGGCAGTTTGATATGACCGGGCTGGAGGAGTACCTCCGGCAGGTTGCGTAGACCTCGCGGCAACACCCTCACCGCCTGTTTCGTGTAATTCACCCCTACAGGATCTTTCTATCCCAAAGGTTGGATAGGAAATTCCTCCAAGGAAGGATCCGGATTTTGTTGGTTACTCTCTCGGTTTTCTCATTGCAGACCAGGAGGGCCTTGGCGGGCCGATACTCCTCAACAAACACCTTCAGGGGCCTTAGATCACTTGGATCAACGCGGGAGGTGCCCTTGACCTCCAACGCCACTTCTCCTGCGCCAAGGACGAAGTCCACTTCCAACCCCGATTTGGTTCTCCAGAAATGGATGGGGAAGTCCGACTCTGTGTAAGAGCGGTAGGCGATGAGCTCCATAGCCAAGAAATGTTCAAAGGCCTTCCCAAAGGCTTCCCCGCGTTCCTCTTCCAGGTGTCGTTGGGTAAGGATTCCGGCTACTCCCACATCGAACAGGTAGAATTTGGACGCCTTTCCGATGACCTGTCGGTGTTGCCTCTTTTTGAACGGCTCAACCATTGTCCCCAAGAGGGTATCGATCAGGATCTGGTAATATTCCCGTACGGTCTTTGCGTCGACTCCGCAATCCCGCGCAATGTTGGAGTAATTGGTGAGCTCCCCATGCGAGTACCCCATCGCGTCGAAGAATCTCGAGAAGGCGGGAATATTCCGTGTTAATCCCTCTGCGAAAACCTCTTCCTTTAGATAATCCTGGACATAGGCCTTAAGGGATTTCCTGGGGTCCTCCTCAAGATAGTGGGTTGGAATCAAGCCGTGGTTGAGCGCCCTTAGGAGATCCGCCTTTCCGATCTCAACGCTTACCAGCGGGAACAGCTCGTAACGCCAGGCTCTCCCGCCCAGCAGATTGGCTTGTCCTCTTTTCAGCTTTCGTGCACTGGAACCGCAGAGGATGAATTGCAGGCCTTTGTTTTCGATCAGCCCGTGGACCTCATCCAGGACCTGGGGGACTTTTTGGACCTCATCCAGGATGATGGGCCTTTGCAAGAGGCGGGATCCCTTAGCCAGGATTTGCTCTCGGAGCAGAGAAGGATTTTTCGAGAATTCCACAAACAGGTCGGTCTTCAGGAAGTCGTACACGAGGCTGTCGGGAAACCGCTGCTTAAGGTACGTGGTTTTCCCGGTCTTGCGGGGTCCCCACAAAAACGCCGACTTGCCTTTGGGAAGCCGTAGATCAAGCCGCCTCTGGATTATCTCCATATAGGAATAAACTCCTAAATAGTTATCTATTTATGGAGTATACTACTATTTAGTTTAGGCTGTCAATGGGAAGTCAGAGATCATCGGGCCAGGGTCACGAGGTTTTGCCACCACTGGTCGGGGCTCCAACTCTTCAAACGGCGGGCTAACTGCTTGGCGCTCTTGGTGTTTAAGAGATGCGCCGGGCGCCTCATCCAGTCGATGGCTTTGGGGTGACCTTGGGCAGCGTACTCCTTCCCCTGGATCATGCATTCGAGAAGATCGGCGTCACGGGCGATGATGCTGGCCTTGGTCGATTGACGCTGAAGCTCCCGGCTCCACCGGGTGAGTTCCTTTCGGATGTCGGGTGGCAGTTTAGCTAGTTGTTCCTTGGCCGCCTTTTGTTCGGCCGCCTTGAAGTCGATGTACCGGTGGCCGACCTTGTGGAGGTCATTGATCCGGGCCTCGTGCAGGTCGTTCAAAAGAGACATCATCACGACCGGGTAGGGGGGTACCTGCTCCATCTTGGCCAACAGGTACCCGAGCAGCGCGGTCCGGAAGGAGTG
>CAYJQV010000004.1:1994-67236 GCA_964372395.1 uncultured Planctomycetia bacterium
GCGGCGGGTGATCTCGTAGGCGATAAGGCCGGCGGAGGTCGCCACATTAAAGGAAAGGGCAGCCCCCGGCATCGGAAGGGTGAGCTTGAGCTCCAGATGTTTCTCCAGCCCGCGCCGGATGCCAGCTCCCTCGGAGCCGAGCACAACCCCCAGCGGGGACGGCCAGTCCGCCTCATGCAGGGGGACCCCGCCGGCGGGCGCCGCGCCGGCAATCCAGTAGCCGGCCTTCTTGGCCCGTTCGCACGCCTGCGCGAGATTGGTCACCTGCGCCACCGGGACGTAGTTCTCCCCTCCGCAGGCGACGCGCAGGACCGACTCGGTCACCTCCACCGAGTCGTGCCGGGGCAGGACCACGGCGAATCCCCCCAGGCAGGCCAGCGTGCGCAGGACAGCGCCCAGGTTCTGCGGATCGGTGATCCGGTCAAGGAGGAACAGGGTGGGGCGGTCCGGCTGCCGGAGGATCCCTTCCAGCTCCGCGTACCGGAACGGCTCCGTCTCGGCGAGCACCCCCTGGGCGTGGACCGCCCCGGCGAGGCGCTGAAACTCCACCCTGGATTTAAAGGCGACCGGCCGGCGGGCGGCGCGGGCCGCCTCCATTACCTCGGCGGATTCAACGCCTTTCTCGAAGATGATCGCGCGGATCGACTGGGGGCAGACGCGCAGCCGTTCCACCACGGGCCGTTTGCCATAGAGGCGCATCGCCGCCATCCGATCCGTCGCCTTCATGGCCGGTATTCTAACAGATTTCCAAGACGGCATTGATCGGCGGGGCGGCGCACGTTACAATAGGCGTTCGAAACGGAGCCAAATGTCCAGGAAGATCACGCTGTTGGCCGCTCTCCTCTGCCTTATCCCCACGGGTGCCGCCTGCGCCGTCTTTCCGCAGGGACTGCGCCCGGCCCGCTGGGATTTCCGCACCGGTTACGCCTATCAGTACACGAACCAGTCGAGGCCAAACAACTTCCAGCTCATCCCATTCCTGCCCTCGGTGATCGTTCCCCTCACCAGGGAGATCGGGCCCGGCTGGGCCCGCGGGAAGTTCCACTGGTGGCCGGAGGGCAATTTCGCCGCGTTCATTCACCCGTGGCACCGGCCGCTGTTTGGGGTGACGCCGATCCAGTTCCAATGGGAGTGGGCCACGCCGCGCCGCTGGAAGCCGTACCTCTTCGCGGGCGCGGGGGTCCTCTACGCCAATGTGAATCGCCGGGAGACGCGCAAGGAGCTCAACTTCAACCTGCAGGGCGGGATCGGCGCCTATTTCGACTTCGGCAAGGACACCTCCCTCATTGTCGAGTACCGGCATATTCACCTCTCCAACGCGGGGCTCCACGAGGACAACGCGGGGATGAACACCAACAACTTTCTCGTCGGGGTCTCCGTCCGGAAGTAGGGCGTACACCTCATCGCGATGAAAACGGCGGTCAAGATCTCCCCAGGCAAGCTGAAAGGAATCCGGGCCGTGGCCGATCCGCGCGGGGTGATCCGGGCGGCGGCGATGGACCAGAGGGGGTCCCTGCGCAAGTCGCTGGCCAAGGAGCGGGGCGTCCCGCCGGAGGAGATCACCGACCGGGAGATGGCGGAGTTCAAGACGCTGGTGAGCCGCGTGCTCACCGAGCATGCCAGCGCCATCCTCCTGGATCCGGAGTACGGGCTGGAGGCGGCGCGGGCGCGCCGGAAGGGGAGCGGCCTTCTGCTCGCCTACGAGCAGACCGGCTACGACCAGACGATGGAGGGAAGGGTCCCCAGTCTCATCCCGTACTGGACGGTGAAGAAGACGATCGAGGCCGGCGGGGACTGCGTGAAACTCCTCCTGTACTACAGCCCCGATGAGAAGCCGCAGGTGAACGAGGTCAAGAAGGCCTTCGTGACCCGGATCGGCGCCGAGTGCGCCCACTACGACATCCCCTTCTTCCTGGAGTTTGTCGGGTACGACCCCAAGGGCGGGGACGGGAAGGGGCCGGAGTTCGCCAAGGAGAAGCCCCGCATCGTCACGGAGAGCATGCGGGAGTTTTCCAGACCGGAGTACGGGGTGGATGTGCTGAAGGTGGAGATCCCGGTGAACACGCAGTTCGTCGAGGGGACGAGGATGTTCAGGAACCAAGGGGTGGCGCAGACCCGCCCGCAGGCGCTGGAGGCGTACCGGCAGGCGGCCTCGGCGGCGCGGCTTCCCTTCATCTACTTAAGCGCGGGGGTGAGCGACGAGCAGTTCCGGGAATCGCTGGAGCTCGCCGGCGAGGCAGGGGTCTCTTTCGCAGGGGTGCTGTGCGGCCGGGCCACCTGGAAGGAGGGCATCCCGGTCTACGCCAAATCCGGGGCGGCGGCGTTCGAGGCGTGGCTCAATACCCAAGGGGTCAAGAACATCCAGGCGCTCAACGAGGTCCTGGACAGGAACGCCAGCCCCTGGCACGCGAAGTATGGAGAAGATTTTTCTTGATTTCGAGGCGGGGCCCCTCTAGAATGGCGCACGCGCTCGATGGGAGCGCAAACGTTTGTGTCACATCGGCAAAACAGAAAGGCAGAGCACGTTCGAATGGCAAAAGGAACAGTGAAGTGGTTCAGTGATCAGAAGGGGTACGGATTCATCACCCCCGAGAACGGGAAGGATGTCTTCGTGCACTACTCCGCGATTCAAGGGGAGGGTTTCAAGACCCTCCGGGAGGGTGAATCGGTGGAGTTCGACATCACCACCGGCCCCAAGGGCGAGCAGGCCTCCAACGTGAGGCGGCTTTCCCAGAGCAACGCGTAAGGCTCACACCCTCACCGATTGCTTTTGACTTAAGGCCCGGGAGGTTTTTCTCCCGGGCCTGATTTTTTTCTGGCGGGGGAGGCATGGTGAACCCCTTCGGCGTGAGCGAGGCTAAAGCGTGGGATCTGGCCGAGCGACTGCACCGGCTCGGCGTGCGGGAGGAGGATCTTCAGGAGACCTTTATCCGCTCGCGGGGACCCGGCGGCCAGAATGTGAACAAGGTCTCCACCTGCGTGGTCCTCAGGCATCGCCCCAGCGGGATCGAGGTCAGGGTGCAACGGGAACGCTCCCAGGCGCTGAACCGGTTCCTCGCCCGCCGGCTGCTGGCCGACCGGCTGGAGGAGATGCACTTGGGGCGGCTCTCCGCCGAGCGCCGGAGGATCTACCGGATCCGCCGCCAGAAGCAGAGACGCTCCCGCCGGACGCAGCAGAAGCTGCTCGCCGCCAAGCGCCTCCACTCCCTCAAGAAACAGAAGCGCCGCCGGCCCTCCCTGGATGAATGAACGCCTCGCAGCCGATCGGACAGTCGCCGCGTACCGGCTGCAGGCCCGCCGGGCGATCGCCAGCTGGAGCCGGGGCCGGCGGGTCCCTGCCTTCCTGAAGCAGTTTGTATCGAACCTTCCCTCCGGAGCGCGGGTTCTCGACTACGGCTGCGGGATCGGGCGCGAGATCCGCTGGATGCAGCGGGGAGGACTGCGCGTGGAGGGGGTGGACGCGACGCTGGAATTCGTGCGGGAGGCCCGCCGCCGGTGTCCGGGGGTTCCGATCCGGCACGCTCGATTTGAGAGCGTCCCGCTGGAACCGGGCGCGTACGACGGGATCTGGTGCAACGCAGCCCTCACGCATGTTCCTCCCGAAGAGCTCAGGCGCCAGCTCGCCAAACTGCACCAGGCGCTGCAGCCCGGCGGCGTCCTGGGGCTCACCCTCGCCTGGGGCAGGCGGAAGGGGTTCACGGAGCGCGATTGGATCCCGGGCAGGTACGTGGCCGGTTATGGTCGCCGTGAAGCCGCCCTGTTCCTGCGGGGGTGGCAGCTTCTGTCGCTGAAGGTGGTCTCGCGGGACGGCCGGAAGGGACGCTGGATCCAGATTCTGGCTCGTCCGGATTTGATACACTAGAAGGGAGCCCTCTCATGGAGAAGAACGGTTTTTCGGATGCAGCGGTGATCTCCTTCGAGAGCCGGCTGATGGAGCCGATGGCGGAGAGCATCCGCCGCAACGGCGGCCGGCCGGTGAGCGCTCCCTCCCTGCGCGAGGTCCCCCTGGAAGAGAACCTGCAGGCCTTCGCCTTCGGGGAGAAGCTCCTGGCGGGGAAGATCGACATGCTGATCTGCCTGACCGGCGTGGGGACGCGGACCCTGCTGCAGGCCCTCTCCACCCGGTTTGACCTGGCGAAGGTCCTGGAGGCGCTCGGGCGGATCACGGTGGTGGCGCGCGGCCCCAAGCCGATCCGGGTCCTGAAGGAGTACGCGATCCCCATCACCCTGACGATCCCGGAGCCGAACACCTGGCGGGAGATTCTGGAAACGCTGGATGAGAGCGCGCGCGGCATCTCGCTGGGGGGCAAGACGGTGGCGGTTCAGGAGTACGGGATCTCCAACGCGCAGCTCATCGAGGGGTTGAAAGAGCGCGGGGCCAACGTCCTGCGGGTTCCGGTCTACCGCTGGGACCTGCCGAAGGACACCGGGCCTCTGCTGGCCGGGGTGCGGCAGATGATCGAGGGCCAGGTGCAGGTTGCCGTCTTCACCAACGCGGCCCAGGTTCACCATCTGTTCCGGTTTGTCTCCGGCGAGGGATTGGAGAAGCCTCTGCGGGAGGCCCTGAGGCGGGTGGTGATCGCCTCGGTGGGGCCGATGACGACGGAGGCGCTCCTGGAGGCGGGGTTGTCGGCGGATTTCGAGCCGACGCATCCGAAGATGGGGGTGCTGGTGTCGGAGCTGGCCGATCGGGCGGAGCAGCTCGTGCGCGAGAAGAGGGAGGGCCCGGCGCGGCCCTCCTGGCGGACGCGCCCGGCCTCGGCCGGTGCGTCTGGATCGAGGGAAGAGGCCGCGTTCTTAAGGACGTGCCGGCGGCAGCCGGTTCCCTTCACCCCGATCTGGCTCATGCGGCAGGCGGGAAGGTATCTCAAGGAGTACCGGGCGATCCGGAACAAGGTTCCGTTCGCCGAGCTGTGCAGGAATCCGCAGCTCGCGGCGGAGGTGACGGTGGTGGCGGCCGGGCGGCTCAAGGCCGACGCTGCGATTATCTTCTCCGACTTGCTGCTCATCCTGGAGCCGATGGGGTTGGCGCTGGAATACGGGTCGGAGAACGGGCCGGAGGTGGCCGGGAGGGTGGCCAGCGCGCAGGAGATCGATCGGCTGGCCGAGGTGGAGCCGGCCGAGTCGCTTCCATTTGTTTTCGAGGCGGTGCGGATCGCGCGGAGCGCCCTGAGCCCGCAGGTGCCGCTCATCGGATTCTCCGGGGCGCCCTTCACACTGGCCTCGTATCTCCTGGAAGGGGGAAGCTCCCGTTCGTTCCTCCGGACGAAGCAGCTCATGCACACCGACCCCGGGGCCTGGAAGGCCCTCATGGAGAAGCTGGTGCGGGCTCTGGTGAAGCACCTCAACAAGCAGATCGAGGCCGGCGCCGATGCGGTGCAGATCTTCGACAGCTGGGTGGGGTGCCTCGCCCCGGCCGATTACCGGGAGCATGTGCTCGCCCATACCCAGGCGTTGATCCAAGGGGTCAAGCCGGGGGTTCCGGTGATCCATTTCGGGACCGGGACGGCGGCGTTCCTGAAGGAAATGCGCCAGGCCGGCGGGGATGTGATCGGTGTGGACTGGAGGGTGGAGCTGGACAAGGCCTGGGAGGCGGTGGGGCACGATGTCGGGATCCAGGGGAATCTGGATCCGGCGGTCCTGCTCTCTCCACGGGAGGTGATCCGTGAGCATGTGGAGCGGATCCTCGCCCAGGCGGGTGGCCGGCCGGGGCACATCTTCAACCTCGGGCATGGTGTGCTGCCCAATACCCCGGAGGAGAACGTCCTTTACCTCGTCGAGACGGTGCACGAGCTGAGTCGGCGTTGAAGCGGACTGTCATCATCGGTGGCGGTATCTCCGGGCTGGCGCTGGCACACCGGCTCGCCGAGCTCAGCCGCGGGGCCGCTCATCCGGTTACCCTGCTTGAAGCCAGCCCCCGGTTCGGCGGTCTCATCGAAACGCGCCGGCAGGATGGCTTTCTGCTGGAGGGGGGGCCGGATGGGTTTCTGGCAGAGAAGCCGGGGGCAGCCGAGCTGTGCCAACGGCTTGGGATCGCGGGAGAGCTGGTTCAGACCCGGGCCGATTTTCGTCGGCTGTACGTCCTGCAGCGGGGGAGTCTCGTCGAGTTCGAACGATGTGAGGAGGAGCTGCGCCAGCAGCTCGCCCGCCGCTTCTACGGGATGGAGGCGGGGAATCCCCGATACGGCCAGTTCGTGAGCCTTCGGGATGGGCTGGGCAGGCTGGTGGAGCGATTGCTTGAACAGATGCAGGAGGTCCGATTGCTTCCCAACACCCCGGCCTGCGGGCTGGAACGAACGGCTGCGGGCTGGAAGATCCATCTTCCGGGCGCAGAAACCCTTGAGGCCGAAGCGCTTTGCCTGGCGCTGCCGGCCCCTCAGGCGGCGGGGCTCACGAGGTCCTTCGCTCCGCAGATCGCCGATCTGCTGGAAGAGATCCGTTACATGCCGGTGGCCACCGTGAATCTGGGTTTCCGGAAAGAGGATCTGCCCGCGCTGCCCAGGGGATTCGGCTATGTGGTCCCGGCGGATGCCGTCGAGACGGTGCTGGGCTGCACATTCTCCGACTTCAAATTCCCGGGGCGCGCCCCCGAAGGGGGAGCCCTTCTTCGGATCTTTGCAGGGGGATCGGTCCGGCCTGAGGCGGTGACGCAGCCGGATGGAACGCTGGTGGAAGGGATCCGGTCGGAGCTCAGGCGGCACCTGGGGCTCCTCGCCAGACCGCGGCTGGTCTGGATCCGCCGATATCCCAACGCCGTGCCGGAGCATGCCCCAGGAAACTCGGGGGGCGTGGAAGCCCTGGAGAAAGAAACCGAACGCTGGCCCGGCCTTTACCTGACCGGCTGCCGGGGCGTGGGCCTCCCTGACCGCATCCGCCAGGCGGTGCTCACCGCGGAACAGATCTCCGACTGGGCTGCCCATCCCCAGGCGCACTCAAAGTAGTCATTTGTAATCTCTTGTAGTCTATGGTCTGCCTGCAGGGCGGAGGTGGATCGCATGGTAAAGCCGCTCACGGTAAGACTGTCGGAAGAGGTCATGATGGCTCTGGATCGAGTCGCAGACGAGGTGGATCGCCCCCGATCCTACCTCATCCGCAGGGCCGTGGAGGCTTATCTGGACGAATACGCGGAGTATCAGATTGCGCTGGAGCGCCTCCGGGACAAGGACGACAGGGTGATCTCCGGAAAAGAGCTGCGCAGGCGCCTTGGCCTTTAAGGTCCACTACAAGTCTTCGGTCGAGCATGATCTCAGGAAGCTCGGACGGCCCACCGCCAAGCGACTGCTTTCCAAACTGGAGAGGGTTCTGTCCGTGAACCCCCGCGCGGGAGAGCCGTTGCGCGGAGAATTCCAGGGATTATTCGGGGTTCGGATCGGGGAGCACCGCGTCATCTATTCGAAGATGCCGGAGGGGGTTCTTGCCCTCCGGATCGGCCACCGGCGGGAGGTATACCGATAGAGGCATGGTGCGCGGATGAGGTTTGATCACGTCCTGCTGATCGGATTCGGGGGACCGACCCGGCCGGAGGAGGTCCGGCCTTTTCTGGAACGGGTGACCGGCGGCACCCGGGTCCCGGAGGCGCGCCTCCAGGAGGTGGCGCGGCATTACGAGGTGACCGGCGGTGTCTCTGCCTACAACCCGCTCGCCAGGAAGCTCTCGGAAAGGCTGGAGCAGGATCTGGCCGGCCGCGGCGCTCCCCTTCCGGTTTTTCTGGGGATGAGGAACTGGCATCCGCTTCTGCCGGATGTCCTGCGGACAATCCAGGGGCGCGGGCTCCGGCAAGGGATCGGGGTCATCCTGGCTCCCCACCGGTCCGAGGCGAGCTTCGACCGGTATATCGCAAGTCTCGAGGAGGCCCTCCTGGCAACATCGGCGGGGCTCTTCTACGAGTCCCTCGGCCCGTGGTACGATCATCCTCTCTTCATCGAGGCGCAGGCCGCCCGGGTTCTGGAGATGCAGGAAAGGCAGGGAGGGGCTGCGGCGGCCAGCACGCACCTGCTCTTCACCGCGCACTCCATTCCCCTGGAGATGGCGCACCGGTGCCGGTACGAGGAGGAGGTGGGCACCTCCAGCCGGAGGATCGCCGAGCGGCTGGGGGTGGACGACTGGTCTGTCGCGTACCAGTCCCGCAGCGGCCCGCCCGGACAGCGATGGCTGGAGCCGGATCTGCTCGCCGCTGCGCGGGGGCTGGCCCGCCGGGGGATCCAGGCCCTGGTGGCGGTGCCGGTCGGGTTTCTCTTCGATCACACGGAGGTGCTTTACGATCTGGACGTGGAGCTCCGGGCGGCCGCGGAGCAGGCGGGCCTGCGTTACTCACGGGCTTCCACCGTGATGGACCATCCGAGCTTTGTGGAGATGCTTTCGCAGCTCATTCGGACACAGGCGGGCCGCAACGGAGGCGGAAGATGACGAGGACTGCCGAAACGGTTCTGGAGACGAATCTGCCGGGGATCCGGCGCTTCAAGAAGGGGAAGGTGCGGGACGTGTACGACCTGGGAGAGGAGCTGCTCATCGTCGCCACGGACCGGATCTCCGCCTTCGACGTCGTGATCCCGACCGGGATCCCGTTCAAGGGGGCGGTGCTCACCCAGCTGTCGGCCTTCTGGTTCGAGAGGATGAAGGCCCTGACCCCGTCGCACTTCATCTCGGCCGACATCCGGCAGATCGCCGCGCGGCATCCGGAGCTGGCGCCCCATGAGCGCCTGCTGGCGGGGCGATCGACGCTGGTCCGGAAAGGCCAGGTGGTCCCCATCGAGTGCGTGGTGCGGGGCTACCTGTCCGGATCCGGCTGGAAGGATTATCTGAAGAGCGGCGCGGTCTGCGGGGTCGCGCTGCCGGAGGGCCTCCAGGAATCGGAGGAGCTGCCGGAGCCCATCTTCACCCCGGCGACGAAGGAAGAGCAGGGGCACGATCTCAACATCAGCGAAGAGGAGATGGCCAGCCGGGTGGGGCAGGGGCTCACCGGGAAGCTTAAATCGGTGAGCCTCAAGGTCTACACCGAGGCACGGGATTACGCCAGGACGCGCGGGATCCTGATCGCCGATACGAAGTTTGAGTTCGCCCTGCGGGATGAGGAGCCCCTGCTGGTGGACGAGCTGCTCACGCCGGATTCCTCCCGGTTCTGGCCGAAGGGGGAGTACCAGCCGGGCCGGCCGCAGGCGAGCTTCGACAAGCAGTTTGTGCGGGACTACCTGGAGGGCATCCGGTGGGATAAGAACCCGCCGGCCCCGGCCCTCCCGGAGGAGATCGTCCGCAAGACGAGCGAGATCTACCTGCTGGCGCTGCAGCAGCTCACGGGGAGAAATCTGGGGGCACAATGACCATTGTGTCCCCAAAATAGGGGGGAGGGCGATGGCCTCTTCAAAGGAATCGGTACGGGTGGGGATCCTCATGGGGAGCGAGAGCGACCTCTCCAAGATGGAGAAGGCGGCGGAGGTCCTGAAGCAGTTCGGCGTCCCGCACGAGATGAAGGTGATCTCCGCCCACCGCCTGCCGGACCGGGTGGCGGAGTACGCCAGCTCGGCAGAGAAGCGGGGGATCCAGGTGCTGATCGCGGGGGCGGGGATGGCCAATCACCTGGCCGGGACCCTGGCGGCCCGGACCACCCTGCCGGTCATCGGGGTGCCCCTGAGCGGTTCGGCCCTCTCCGGGGTGGATGCCCTCTATTCCACCGTTCAGATGCCCAAGGGGGTTCCGGTGGCGACGGTGGCGGTGGATCTGGCGGCCAACGCCGCCTTCCTGGCGGTGGAGATTCTGGCGCTCGGCGATGCCAAGCTGGGACGGAAGCTCAAAGAGTACCGGCAGGCCGAGCGGAAGAGACTGGAGGCGTCCCTCTCCGAATGAAGCCCGTGGTTGCGGCGCGTGCAGCTCATCCTCTATGACCTCGATGGGACCCTCGTCGACACGCGGGAGGACATCGCCCGGGCGGCCAATCACATGCGCTCGGCGATGGGGCTTGCGCCCCTGCCGCGGGAAGCGATCTGCGCCCACGTCGGCTGGGGCTTGAGCCAGCTCGTGCAGAGCTGCCTGGGAACCGGCGAGCCGCAGGCCATCGAGGAAGGGATCCGGATCTACCGGGCCCATTACGCCGAGCATCTTCTGGATCACACCGTTCTGTACCCCGGGGCTCAGGAGCTCCTGGAGCATTTTCGGGACAGGCGCCAGGCGGTGGTGACCAACAAACCCAACCCTTACTCCCGCGAGATCCTGACCGCCCTGGGTGTGGCCGGTTATTTCTTCGAGATTGTGGCGGGCGACTCCGGCTTTGCCAAGAAGCCGGACCCCCAGGCGATCCGGGCGCTGATGGAGCGGGCAGGGGTGCCGGCAGGGGAGACGCTTCTCGTCGGCGACAGCCCGATTGACGTGGAGACCGGCCGACGGGCGGGGGTGAAGTCTGTCGCGGTGGGCCACGGCTTTTCCCCGGAGGAGGAGCTCCAGAAGGCCTGCCCCGACTGGGCGGTGAGGGATCTCCGGGAGCTCCTGGATCTGGCGAGGAGCGAGCAATGGTAGCCCGCAGGCCCTACACCACGGGCTACGCCCAGGTGGACCGGAGGATCGCGGAGCTTCTGGAATCCTTCGGCGACGGTTTCGACCGGGAGCTGCTGGCGGAGATGGTCACCTCCATCTACCGCTTCGGGCGGGACGGGGCCTCGACGATCGATCTGAAGATCGTCAACAGCGCGGTGAAGGAGCTGCGCTACGCCTTCAAGGTGTTCCAGCCCTATCGCCGTATCCGCAAGGTCGCGATCTTCGGGTCGGCCCGCACGCCGCGCGGGGATCCCTCTTACGAGATGGCCAGGGAGTTCGGCCGGATCATGGCCCGGTCGAGGTGGATGGTGATCACCGGTGCGGCCAGCGGCATCATGAAGGCCGGCCACGAGGGGGCGGGTCGGGAGGCCAGCTTCGGCCTCAACATCCGGCTTCCCTTCGAGCAGGAGGCGAACCCCGTCATCGCCCGTGACAGGAAGCTGGTGAGCTGCAAGTACTTCTTCACCCGGAAGCTGCTCTTCATCAAGGAGTCGGACGCTACGGTCCTCTTCCCCGGGGGGTTCGGGACGCTGGACGAGGGCTTCGAATGCCTGACCCTCGTCCAGACGGGCAAAAGCGTGCCGCGCCCCATCGTCTTCGTGGATTATCCGGACGGGCGCTTCTGGGGGCCCCTCCTGAAGTTCTTCGACGACGTCTGTCGCGAGGAGAAGATCTCCTCCAGCGACCGGTCGCTCTACACGGT
This sequence comes from uncultured Planctomycetia bacterium, assembly GCA_964372395.1. Classification (GTDB taxonomy): domain Bacteria; phylum Omnitrophota; class Gorgyraeia; order 1-14-0-20-64-10; family 1-14-0-20-64-10; genus CAYFHV01. Next base: position 13,222 of record CAYJQV010000004.1, read on the forward strand.
GGCCCGTTCGGCGAGAGAGGCCGCCGCCCAGGTCAAGGGATTCTACCGGGTGTATCACTCCATGCGGTACGTGGGGGAGGAGACGGTCTTCCGCCTCCAGAAGCCAATGCCGGATCGGGTGGTGCGGGATCTCTCCAGGCAGTTTGGGGACATCCTGATCTCCGGCAGGATCCGGCAGGGGGAGGCCCTTTCCGAAGAGGAGGAGAGCCAGCGGGACGAGCCGGAGCTGCAGAAGCTGCCGCGTCTCATCTTCCGTTTCAACCGCAGGGACTACGGCCGCCTGGTGGAGCTCATCCACCGCATCAACGCCGGCGGCTGAGCCGGCCCCTCCGCCAGCCCCGATCCGGAGCCCCCTTGCCCAACATGTCAATATGTAGTAAAATTGCTACTGAATGCCATACCTGCCGTTTGCCCGATCAGTGGCGCTGTGGAGGATCGAGCGGGGGCTCAGCCAGGAGGAGCTCGCCCGGCGGGCGGGGATCCCCCGGCCGAACCTTTCGGCCATCGAACGGGGCAAACGGGACGTCACCCTGGCGACGCTGAGGGCGCTTGCGGGGGCGCTGCGTGTCCGGCCCGGGGTTCTGGCGGACTGTATCCCCCCGAGGGCGGATGAGGGGAAGGCGCCTCTCTCCCGGGAGGAGATGGAGCGTGTGGCGGACAGGGTGGTTTGGGGCGGATCGGCGCGAAGCCGGAGGGAGCGGGCGCTCGTGGATGCGCTGAGGAGCCTGGTCCGGCACCGGTTGACCCCGATTCAGAGAGGCGGCGGGGATCCCCGCAGAGGGTACCGGTCTGCAGCCAGGGCCTGGTTGTGGCTGAGGTCCACTTATCCCCCGGAGGCGGTGAAGGGTCTCCTTCAGCGGATCACGGATCGGGAGGCGCGGGCAGCATGAGGAAGCAGATCCATGAGTTCTTCGAGGTTCTTGCACGGGAGCTGGACCGGCCCGCGCGGGTCATCCTGATCGGAGCGGCCGCCGGCGCGCTGTGGGGCTCGGTGCGGCCGAGCCAGGATGTGGACTTCGAGATCCGGGTGGCTGGCTCCGGTCCTGCCGGCGAGCGGGATATCCAGACGGCGATTCAGCGGGCCGTGGAGGCGACCGGGGTTCAGGCGAACTACGCCGAGGAGATCGGTCGCTGGGGCATGATCTCTCTTGCGGACTACCGCAGGCATACGGCCCTCTACCGCCGATTTGGAAAGCTGGAGCTTCGCCTGCTCGATCCTGCCTACTGGGCGATCGGGAAGCTGGACCGCTACGTGCAATCGGATGCGCAGGATCTGCTCTTCGTCCTCAGGAAGCGGAGGCCCTCCCTGAGACACGCGACCCGGGTGTGGGGACGGGCACTGCGCCAGAGCCCCCTCTCGGAGACAAAGCTGCTCTTCCGCAGGCACGTCGGGCATTTCCTGCGCACTCACGGGCGGGAGATTTGGGGGGAGCGGTTTGACCCGGCTGAGGCGGTCCGGGCGTTCCACCGCCACGCCGGCGTCTCGGTTTGAGGGCATGGAATGAATCCTGGCGCGGCACCCGGAGCCGCGCCAGGCGGCTGCGCGGGGCGGGATAGAGCCGGCCGGCCAGGCGGCGCATCCCCGCGGTCAGGGAAACCGCTGCAAGTTCATGGGACGGCACCCAGCGCAGGTCGATGTACCCGCCGGAGGGGCGGGGCTTTCCCTTCCAGCGGCAGCGCAGGGCCCGCAGATGCAGACGGCGATGGGAGAGGATCTGAATGACCTGCGCCTGGGGTTGTCCGGGCTCCGCCTGCACGCCCAGCCGTTCCCGAAGCAGGCCGGAGAGGCGGCCGGCGCGGGAGCTGCCCGGCCGGTGTTCGCCTCCCGGGAATTCCCAGAGGCCGGGCAGGAGGCCGGACAGGGGCCGCCGCGCGAGAAGGACGCGGCCGTCCTGTTCCAGGATGCCGCACAGGTAGGTGATCCGCTTCTTCGGCGTCTGCCGGCGCGCGGGAGGGATCCGCTCCTGCCAGCCGTTGCGGCGGGTGACGCAGCCGGATCGGATCGGGCACGCGGGACAGCTCGGATGCCGGGGCAGGCAGATGGTCGCTCCCAGATCCATCAGGGCCTGGTTGAAATCGCCGGGGCGGTTCTCAGGCACAAGCTGACCGGCGATCCCCCAGAGCCGGGCCTGAACGGCGGTTTGCCAGGGGTCCTGCCGGATCCCGAAATAGCGGCAGAGGACCCTGAGGACATTTCCGTCAAGGACCGGCGCGGGGCGGTCGAAGGCGATGCTGGCGATGGCGCCGGCGGTGGTCCTGCCGATCCCAGGCAGCCGGGTGAGATCCTCCGGACGGTCGGGGATCCGGCCCCCGCGCTCGCGCACGACCTGGATCGCCCCGGCATGCAGGTTCTTCGCGCGCGAATAGTAGCCCAGCCCGGACCAGGAATCCAGGACGGCGGTCAGCGGGGCGCGGGAGAGGGCCTCGAGGCTCGGGAAGCGGCGGAGGAACCGCTCATAGTAGGGAATGACGGTCTCCACCTGCGTCTGCTGAAGCATCGCCTCGGACACCCAGATGTGGTAGGGATTCCCGCTCTTTCTCCAGGGAAGATGCCGGCGGGCGTGTCGCCGGTACCAGGCCAGAAGCCGATCCTGCAACGCGCGCATGGGCGATCCCCGACCTTCCGTTCGGAGCCGGTCAGGGACGGGCCGCGGGCATGAAGACAAGCCCTCGGAATGACTGCCAGCGGGCGTCCCGGAACTCCCTCAGCCCGTAGAGGATTGAGGAGGCGTCCCGCCGGCAGTACGTCCGGCCCAGGCGGTCCCAGAAGGAGAAGATGCTGGCGTAGTTGGAGTTGGTCTCGGCCGGGATGTCGGAATGATGAACCCGGTGCATGTTGGGGGAGACCAGGGCCAGGCGGATCCAGCGATCGATCCGCTGGGGGAGGGCGATGTTGCTGTGGTGGAAGAGGATGACCGGCTGAAGGACCAGCTCATACAGGACCAGATTCTTCAGGGAGATCCCCAGCAGCGGGATCACCGCCAGCCGCAGCAGCGTGGAGATCACCATCTCCCCGAGATGGAACCGGTAGGCCGAGGTGGAGTCCACCGCCGGGTCGCTGTGGTGAACGCGATGGAACCGCCAGAGGAGCGGCAGCGCATGATTGGCGCGGTGCCAGAGGTACATCCACAGATCAAAGGCGAGGAAGCCGGCCAGGAGCTGCGAACGGTCGGCCAGGTTCAGCCGCGGGAGGAGCCCGACGGCGGTGAGCTCTCCCCAGCGGGCCGAGGCGGCCACCAGTCCGCTGAATCCGAGGGTCAGCACGAAGCCGTTGAGGAGCCCGATGCCGATGTTCCGGATCCCGTGCGTGAGCCGCTGCGGCCGATCCATGAAGAGGGGGACAACCGACTCCAGCCAGAGGCACAATCCCAGGGCGGACAGGTGGATTGCGAAGGCCGCCTGCCCCATCATCGTGCCCTACGAAACAGCCAGCTCTTCCTCATCCCACCAGCGCAGCTCCTCGAGGATCTCTTCCTCGGAGCCCAGCTCTTCCGGCGACGGGGCCTCGTCCGTCTGCTCCAGCTCTTCCCAGAGTTTCAGGATCTCCGCCTCCTCTTGGGGGCCGATCGCCTCCGCCAGCACGATCCGATCGGATTCCTCCAGCTCCTCTTCCAGGGAACGTTCCCCCAGCTCCTCCAGGAGGGACACCTCCATCAGGATCTCGGATTCCGGGCCCACGATTCCCGGGGGGATTCCTGTCGGGCGCAATCCCGCGACGACGAGGAGCAGCGCAGCAGCCAGAGCGCCGCTCCACGCAAGGCCCCATCGGGGCTGCAGGGTCCAGCGGGGACGGAAGAGCGGTGCCGGTGCTTCGCGCGGACGGATCCGGGCCAGGACTTCCTCGCTGAACCGCTCCAGGAGATGCGCAGGAGGGTTCTTCAATGGATGACGGCTCAGCCATCCGCGGAGCCAGGAGTCCCAATCGGCGGGCTTCATCGGCCGCCCCCCGCTGAGAGGAACGGCTCCAGCAGGCCTCGCAGGCCGTGTGCCGCCCGGAAGAGGTGCGCCTTGACCGTTCCCAGGCGGCATCCCATGACCTCGGAGACTTCCTCGAGAGACATCCCATGCAGATGATGCAGCAGGAAAGCGGTGCGCTGTTTCATCGGCAGCCTCCCGAGGCCGTCTGCCAGGCGGCCTGCCAGCTCCCGGTCCGCTGCCGCCTGTCGGGGATCCTGCCGGGGGTCGGCCAGCTCAAAAAGCTCAGGGGCCTCCTCGGGAGGGTCCGCCTCGGACCGGAGGGAAACCATGGCGGGCTGGCGTGCCTTCCTTCGGAAGAAGTCCTTGCACTCGTTCGCCACGATCCGGTAGAGCCAGGTTGAAAAGCGGGATCCTCCGCGAAAGCGGCCGAGGGCGCGGTAGGCCTGGACAAAGGCGTTCTGGGCCAGATCCCGGGCGTCTTCGAAGTTGCCCACGAAGCTGTAGGCGAGCTTGCATGCGGCGAGCTGGTAGCGCTCCACCAGCTCGCCGTAGCGCTCAACCTCGCCGCCTCGCACCGCCCCAAGGATCTCCTCATCGGTGGCCATGGCCGGAGACAGTGTATCACCTACGGTTTCCCCCGCGAGACCCTTGGCCCCCGCGAGACCCCTGGCCCCCGTGAGACCGCGGCGAACGATGCTCTCCGCCGCGCCCAACCCCGCCGCGCCCTTCACCTCGGCCGTGGTCGCGGACCCCGTGGTCGCGGTGCGGGTGCCGCCCGTCCCGGAGGCCCTCCCTGCGGTCGTGAACGCGCTCCCTCCAGTGCGGATGGTTCTTCATGAACCGGCGGTGGGCCTCCGGGTGGGTTTCCTTCATACGCTCCAGCTTTTCCCGGCGCCAGTTCTGCCGATGCTCCAGCACCTCCCGGTAACGTTCCGGGTTCTTCTGCTTCAGCTCCGAGAGCCGCTTCTCCAGCCGCTCCTGGCGCTTCGCCTTCAGGCGCTCGTACAGCTGCGGCCGGTTTTCCTTGATCCACTGGAGCCGCTTCTGTTTCTTCTCCCGGATCTTGGCCATCGCCTGCCGGTAGGCATCCGGGTTGTTCTCCTTCAGGTACTCGAGCCGTTCACGCAGCTTGGCCCGCTTTTCCTGAACCGCCTGGCGGAACTTCTCCCTATCCGGTCCGGCGGTTCGCGCCTCCTCGCCGTATTCCTCGTCTCCCTCCGCCTGTTCCTCCGACTCCGCGTGGGCAGGCCGGCCGAGGGGAAGAATCGCAAGCCAAAGCACTGCAACGAGAAGAAGCAAATGTCTGTTCATCGTCTTTCCCTCCTTCTGCCCATTTAGACGCCGGACAGAGGAAAAGGTTTACAGAGAACCGGTCAGAGGAACCCGGGGTGCACGGCGGCGCTCTTCGGGGATGCCGGGAGGAGAGATGAGCTGGCGGACGAGGGTTCGGTCCGATTCCTCCATTCGCGTGAAGGAGATCCCCAGGCGGAACCGTCCGGCGTAGGGCAGGCAGTGAACCACGCGGCCGGTGATCTGCATGAGCCCCGGCGGGTGAGCGGGGAGGGGCAAGGCAGTGCGTGAGAATTCAAGCCGAACCAGCAGGCCCCACGGGAGAGAAACGTTGCTCAGGAGGCCGAGCCCATACTCGCTGATGTCGTAGAGGAAGGCCTCGATCGGCCCGTCCGGCTTGTACACCGTCTGCGACCGCTCCGGATCTTCATGGACCTCCACGTTTACAGGGATCGGCATTGCTAGCAACTATTCTATCACCCACCGCCCAGAGGAGGCCGGTATAATGGAGAGGGTTAAGGTCGCCATGCCGAACAAGACGCTGGAGGTTTTGCTCAAGGAGGGAAGGGCCTTCCCGCCGCCGGAAGCTTTTGCCCGCCGCGCGAACGTCCGGGATCCCGGCGTGTACGAACAGGCCGCCAGGGACCCATTGGCATTCTGGGAATCGTTCGCCGGGGAGCTGCACTGGTTCAGCCGGTGGGGCAAGGTGCTGGAGTGGGAGCTGCCGGACGCCCGCTGGTTTGTCGGCGGCAAGACCAACCTCTCCTATAACTGCCTGGACCGCCACCTGTCCGGCGCGCGCAGGGACAAGCCGGCGATCCTGTGGGAGGGAGAGCCCGGGGAGGAGCGGCGCCTCACCTACGCCCAGCTGCACCGGGAGGTCTGCCGGTTCGCGCACGCGCTCGAGCGGCTCGGGGTGAAGCGGGGTGATCGTGTGACGATCTACATGCCGATGGTGCCGGAGCTGGCGATCGCCATGCTCGCCTGCGCGCGGATCGGGGCCCCGCACAGCGTGGTCTTCGGCGGGTTCAGCGCCGAGGCGCTGGGGGACCGGCTCCGTGATTCGCAGTCCAGGGTGCTGGTGACCGCCGATGGGGGCTGGAGGCGGGGCTCTGTGGTGCCGCTCAAGAGGAGCGCCGACGAGGCGCTGGAGGCGGCCCCCTCCGTGGAGAAGGTGGTCGTCTTCCGGCGGTTGAAGGAATCGGGCTGTCCGATGAAGCCGGGCCGGGATCTCTGGTGGGAGGAGCTCGTGGCCGGGCAGCCGGACCAGCACGAGGCGGCTCGGCTCGATTCGGAGCAGATGCTGTACCTCCTGTACACGAGCGGGACCACCGGCAAGCCCAAGGGGATCGTCCACACCACCGGCGGCTACATGGTCGGCTGCTACGCGACCACGAGGTGGATCTTCGACCTGAAGGAGGAGGACACCTTCTGGTGCGTTCCCCCAGGAACCAAAGTGATCGCGAACCCAGAGCCCAAATCCATTGAGCAGATTAAGGTCGGAGATCGAGTTCTAGCACACGACGGGAGGTACTCTGAAGTCCGTCGACTTTACAGGCGGCACTACGAAGGCGACCTCGTAAGGATCCAGACTCTGTATTGCGGCGAACCGTTCCTGCTGACCCCCAACCACTCTGTGCTCTGCGGACGAAAGGGGAGAACAGGGATTCTCTGGAAACCGGCAGGTGAACTGACGGAAAAGGATTTCGTCTTGCTTCCGAAACTCCGAGAAAACCAAGACCGGGAATTCATAAAGATATCCGCCGTCGTCAGGGGATGTGTGGTCGTCGGCGAGAGAGTCCGGCGCCCGAAGATCCGCTTTTCCCTGCCTGAGAAAATACCCCTTGATCCTCGTTTTATGCGTTTAGCAGGCTACTATCTTGCAGGGGGAAGCGTGGCGTCCAAAGGCCGCGCACTGCAGTTCTCCTTTAATCGGCGCGAGGAGCCTTATGCCGATGACGTCCTATCTCTTTTGGAGGAAATCTTCGGAATCAGCGGAAAGAAGGCATGGATCAATAACCTCTGCGAGATCCGGGTGGGCTCTGTACTGCTCGCCGAGTTCATGCCTGCCCTCTTTGGAAGCAAAGCCCCTAACAAGCGAATTCCGGACGAGTGGCTCTGTTTTCCCGATGGAAAGCTGGCCGAGCTGCTGAAGGGTCTTTGGCGGGGAGATGGCAGTGCGGATCGGGACTCGTTCAGGTTCCACACCACATCCGAAGTTCTCGCCCACCAGGTCAGGATGATTCTAACCAAGATGGGCTTGCTGAGCTCGATCGGTTGTCGCAAGAGGGAGCGCATTGGGCCCAGCCGGATCGGCGGCAGAAGCATCATCGCCCGGCACGATTGCTATTGCATAAAAGTGGGCGGAAGGGCGCTCCAAAAGCTCTCTGAAATCCTCGGGGTGCGCCATCCTTTTATCGGGAAGCGCATCTCGGTTCGGCGACGCGGCATGCGCTCGAAAAATTACCTGTGGTTGCCCATCCGGTCCGTCAAGCGGGAGTATTACGAGGGCGAAGTCTACAACATAGAGACCGACAAGCATTCCTATGTCCTGAGTAACATGGCGGTCCATAACTGCACGGCTGACATCGGTTGGGTGACAGGCCATTCGTACGTGGTTTACGGACCTCTGCTCAACGGGGCGACCACCCTCATGTACGAGGGGGCGCCGGATCATCCGGGCAAGGACCGCTTCTGGCAGATCGTGGAGAAGTACCGGGTCAGCGTCTTCTACACCGCCCCCACGGCGATCCGGGCCTTCATCAAATGGGGAGAGGAGCTGCCCGGCGGTCATGACCTCACGAGCCTGCGGCTGCTCGGCTCGGTGGGGGAGCCGATCAACCCCGAGGCCTGGATCTGGTACCACCGGGTGGTGGGCCACGGCCGCTGTCCCGTGGTGGATACCTGGTGGCAGACCGAGACCGGACAGATCCTGATCTCGCCCCTTCCCGGGCTGACGAAGCTCAAGCCCGGCTCGGCGACCCTTCCGTTCCCGGGGATCGAGGCGGACGTGGTGGACGACAAGGGGAATCGCTCCGATTCCGGCTACCTGGTGATCCGATCCCCCTGGCCCGGGATGCTGCGGGGAATCTACGGGGATCCGGAGCGCTACCGGGCCCAGTACTGGAGCCGGTTCCCCGGCCTTTACTTCACCGGCGATGGGGCGAAGCGGGATCCGGACGGCTGCTTCTGGCTGCTCGGCCGGGTGGACGACGTCCTGAAGGTGAGCGGCCACCGGCTTTCCACCATGGAGATCGAGTCGGCGCTGGTGGACCATCCCTCGGTCGCCGAGGCGGCGGTGGTGGCCAAGCCGCATGAGATCAAGGAGAACGCCGTGGTCGCCTTCGTGACGCTCAAGTCCAGCGTCCGGCCCGCCGATGGTTTGACGGAGGAGCTCAAGGCGCACGTGGTGCGGAAGATCGGTGCCATCGCGCGGCCGGATGAGGTGATCCTGACGGCCGAGCTGCCGAAGACCCGATCTGGCAAGATCATGCGGCGCCTGCTGCGCGACATCGCGGAGGGGAAGGCTCTTGGAGACACCACCACGCTGGCGGACGCGGGCGTCGTGCAGGCGCTGAAGGAGAAGTATGGCGAGTCTGAGTGAGGTCGAGAAAAGCTCCCGGCGGACGGTCTGGCTGGAGGGGCAGGTATTGTGCCTCCTGGATCAGCGGGCCCTGCCGCACCGCAGGGTCGTCCTGCGCCTGGAGTCGTATCGGCAATCCGTGCAGGCGATCCGGGAGATGGCGGTGCGCGGGGCGGGGACCATCGGTGCCGCAGGCGCATTCGCCATGGCGCAGGCGGTGCTTGCTGCCCCGCCGGACCGATTCCAGGAAGAGATCGAGCAGGCGCGGGCGGCTGTGAGCGGCGCCCGGCCCACAGCCAAGAACCTTTCCTACGGTGTCGAGCGGGTGGTGCGTGCGGTCCGCTCCGCGCGCGGTGTGGAAGAGGCCAGGGTGAAGGCGGCGGCGGAGGCGCAGGCCGTTTACGACGACGATGTCCGGATGACGGAGAAGATCGCCGAGGCAGGCCTGGGGGTGCTGCCGGGCGGCAAGGCGGTGCTCACCCACTGCAATGCCGGCTGGCTGGCGTACCCGGGATGGGGCACGGCGCTGGCGCCCCTGTACCTGGCCCACTCCACCGGCCGCCCGGTCTTTGTGATTGCGACGGAGACGCGCCCGCGCAGCCAGGGGGCGAAGCTGACGACCTGGGAGCTGTCCCAGGCCGGGGTGCCGCATGCGCTGATCGCCGACACCGCGGCCGGTTCCACCATGGCGCAGGGGGAGATCGGCGCGGTGATTGTGGGAGCGGACCGGATCGCGGCCAATGGGGATACCGCCAACAAGGTCGGGACCTACACCCTGGCGGTTCTGGCGAAGGCGCATGGGATCCCGTTTTATGTCGCGGCCCCCTCCCCTACCTTCGATGCGAAGTGCCCATCCGGCGCCCAGATCCCGATTGAGGAGAGGGACGAGCGGGAGGTTCTGGAGGTGGAGGGGGCGGTGGACGCCGGCGCCGGGACGCTCGCTTCGGTTCGCGTAGCCACACCGGGCGTCCGCGCCAGGAACCCGGCCTTTGACGTGACCCCGGCTTCCTACATCACCGCCTTCATCACCGAGTGCGGGTTGATCCAGCCCAACCGGGAATCGGTCGGGCGATTCTTTGCCAGCACCGCTGAAGGAAGAGCCCCAGCAGCGCTCCAACCCAGTTCAACGCCACATCCGACCACTGAAAAAACCTCTGCGGCAGGAATCCCTGGACGGCCTCCTCAGCCCAGCCGACCAGTAAGATAATGGCCAAGGGGAAAGGCCGTCCGGCCCGAAAGGCCCAGCCGGTCAGGACACCCAGCGCAGCGTACTCCAGGATGTGAAACTCCTCGATCGTCACAAATCTTCCGATCCGGTCCCGGAGGAAACCGGTCCAGACAGGCCAGGCGGCCGGGAGCGTTGCAAAGAGGAGGAGGATGTACCCCGCCACACACCAGCGGGGAGCGCTCTTCACGTCAGCCGGGACCCTCCCTCTCAGGCAGCAGGGTCACCTCCAGGGATGTCGTTTGCCACCAGATCCAACGGCCGAATGGGCCCGCCCAGGCGACCCAGGCGAACGGCAGGATGCTGGTGGCACGATAGCGGGTATTGCACGACACGCAGTAACAGGTGAGCCCCATCCGCTGGAGCGGGCCGCGGAGGAAGGTTCGCCGGACCGGCACGGCAGTGGCAAGCCGCCCGCGGCAGGAGGGGCAGAAGCGAGGGGCGGGGTAGAACTGATAGGCGGGCAGGGGTGCGGTGGGAGGCGCGGGTGGGGGCGGAGACGGGGGCAGCGCCACTACAGCTCCTGGAGTAGCTCGATGGGAAAGATGTTCCCTGGGCTGAGGATCCCCCGGGGATCGAGCCCCTTCTTCACACGCGCCATCTCCTTCAGCCCCTCGCGTCCTACCATCATCTCCAGGTAGGGGACGCGCAGCTTTCCGATCCCATGCTCGGCGGAGATCGTACCGCCCAGCTGAATTGCCTTGCGGGCGATCCGCTCGTAGAAGGCAAGGGCACGCTTGAACTCCTCCTGGGTCGCGGGAAGGAAGTTGGCGTGCAGATGGTTGTCCCCGAGGTGTCCCCAGAGGGTGGCAGCCATCTGCGACTTCGGCAGCTCCTCCAGAGTGAAGCGGAACATCTCCTCCGCTCCGGGGTCCGGGACCGCGCAGTCGGTCCCGACCTTCCGGAAACCGTTCCGGGCCACCTTCTCGTTGACGAGCACCGGCAGGTCGTACCGGAATTTCCGGAACTCGCGGTGGTCCTCCGGCCGATGGGAGAACCAGCAGTCGGATGCACTGGCCCCCGCCGACTCGGAGGCCCCCGTCCATTCCTGGAGGAGCGCCTCCTGCTCCGATTTGCTGCACTCCTGCTCGAAGAGCAGGGCCGCCCCCGCGTGCTCCGGCGTGTCCGGATGCTTCTCTGAAAGGAGCCGCAGGGAACAGGAGTCGAAGAACTCCAGGGCACGGGGGGAAAGCCCCATTCCCTGCACCCGTGGGGTCAGACCCTCTGGGGTCTGACCCCAGAGGGTCTGACCCCATTCTGCCTGGCCCTTGGCCTTGGCTGCGAAGCGGAAACAGTCCAGCTCCGTATTGAAGAAGAGGATCCCGCTGAAGACCGACTCGGGCCTCGGCAGGACTTTCAGCTCGATCCGGGTCACCACCCCCAGCGTTCCCTCGGATCCCACAAAGAGATCCACAAGATCCATTCCATCCTCGGCGAAATAGCCGGCCGCGTTCTTGGGGCAGCGGGACCGGTAGGTGGGCACCGGCAGGTCCGCGGAGGCGCCAGCCGGGAAGGGAATCCGGAGGATTCCCTGGCGGGCGGTAATCTCTCCGCGCCGGATCTCCAGAACCTCCCCGCTGGCCAGCACGACGCGCAGGGCTTGCACGTACGCGCGGGTCGGGCCGTACTTGAACGACCGTGAACCGGAGGCGTTGGTGGCCACGTTCCCCCCGAGCGAGGCCTTCCTCTCTCCGGGGTCCGGCGGATAGAAGAGCCCTCGCGGCTCCAGTGCGGCGTCCAGCTCGGAGAGGGTAACGCCCGGCTCAACGATGGCGATCCCTGCGGGAGAGGTCCTGTCCCACCGGACCTCCAGGATCCGGTTCATCTTCTCCGTGCAGAGGACCACGCCCCCTTGAGGGACCCTCGCCCCGGTCAAGCCGGTTCCCGCGCCGGAGATCGTCACGGAAATTCCCTGCTTCTGGAAGGTGCCGAGGAGGGAGGCCACCTCACCTTCGGAGGTCGGCAGGAAGATCCGGTCCGCCTTCCCGCGAAAATGGGAGGCGTCCCGCAGATGGTCGTCCGCCGCCTGGTTCACTCCGGCTTCGGAATCAGCTGCGCTAGCGGCCGCGTCGGGCGGTGACGACCGAGGATTTCATGAGGGCGTCGGCCGCCGGCGGCGAGAAGCCGACATAGCCGCGGTGTCTCTCGATGATCTCGACCACCGTGAAGGGGTGCCCGCGCTTGACGTCGGCGGCGGTGAAGACCTGCCTGAGATCGGTTCCCGGCGCCCCGACGATCGGCCCGGCGAAGCGGATCCCCTTCTTCTTCATGAGGATGACCGCCCGGTCAATCTCCTCGACCCGGACCGCGATGTGGTGGAGGACCCTGTCCGAAAAGCGCCGCACCCAGGGAGGGATGACGCTGGTGTTGCCGCGGGGCCCCTTGAAGGCCTGATCCATGAAAACGGCCGGCAGCCCGGGCTTTCGGTACACCTTGGCCCACCAGTCGTCGTACTCGAGGATGCCCTCCCTGCCGATCGTCCGGTCCCAACGGAACCCCAGCCGGAGGAACTCCTTCGCCCGCCGGTCCACATCCAGAGTCCGGACCGTGATGTGGTCCACCAGGGGGAAGAGGCCGACCCCGATCCGATCCAGGTGCTCCCGGAGAATGCCGGAGGGGCGGGAGTTCCTCACGAACTCCTCCACATAGCGCCGGACGACCCTTTCCGCGCGATCGCGAGGCGGCTTCATGGCAGCATTATAACCGATTCAGCCGGGCTGGCTGAAACGAACAGCCCCGGGATCTTTGAAGACCCCGGGGCCGTTGGGGATGAGACGCGGGCTCTTACGCGCCCCACATGCACATGGGGCAGTCGGAAGCGATCTGAGAGCCGTCCTTGGCCTTGGGCAAGGGAGCGGTGATGATTTCAGACGCACCCTTGACGGCGCGCAGGCAGGTGTGTCCGATCCCCTTCCCAACGCCGACCAGAACGTTCCCGCCAGCCCTGGCCTCCTTCACCGGCTGATTGACCAACTCCGTCCAGCACAGGCCGGTGTTGGCCGCCCCGCGGGTCAACTGCGAGCCGCTCTTCACCAGGTGGTTGTCGGAGGTTGTGTTCGTGCAGACCGGGCAGTCCCCCGCAGCCAGGGCGACGGCGGACAGCCCGAGCAGTACCGTCAACACCACAACTCCCTGCAAGAACCTTTTCATCCTGCCCTCCCCATGGGTTGTACCGGCCCAACGCACCGGTGTGAAATTGCCATAGGATACAATACGCCGGCCTTTCGCGCAAGCAATGCCGTCACCGCCTGGCATCGGTGGCTTTCCAGGCAAGGGGTCCCCATCCATGCGGCGGGTCGTTAATAGGCATTAAAATCTACTTAGATCATTGACGCTGGTGGATCGATCAGCCATACTTTCTAATGAAACCACCGAGGAGCTAGAGATGAAGGCAACTTTACCTGTCTTGATCACAGCGGCAAGCATAGCGTTTTTCTCGCCTGAGAACGCCCAGGCGATAGAGCCGATACAGGGTCATGGAGCCGTCGAATCTGCCGTCAGCGATGGAGGGCCCCAGGCGATTCCTGAAGAGATGAAACCCCAAGCCGCCAGCCTTACATTGATCGTGGATCCAAAGAACCGGGAGCTGCCAAAGCCGCCTCCTCGCCCAATTCCAGATCCCGAGCCGGAGCCGCCACCGCCGCCTGTCCCTCCGAGCAGAATCGTGAATCCGGAAACCGGGGAGCCGGTCATAGACTCTCAGCCTGCCTTGCCCGATCTGAAAGATATTCCCGAGGGGATTGTGTAAGAAGGTTAAGTTAAACCGAGGCCGGTGAGGATCGCCTCGGTGGAGCGGAAGCGATTCAAGGCGTAGAAGTGGAGTCCCGGCACGCCGGATTTAAGCAGTTCCTCGCACATCCTCGTTGAGAGCTCGATCCCGTACTGAGTCGCCCCCTCGTCGTCCTTTTCGTACTTGGCCAGATCCTGCTCAATCTTGGGCGGGATCTTGGCTCCGCAGAGGGCGGCGAAGCGCCTGAGCTGCGCCACCGACAGGATCGGCAGGATCCCTGGGATGACAGGCACGGTGACACCGGCTCTGCGGACCTCTTCCATGAATTCAAAGAAGCAGGTGTTGTCGAGGAAAAGCTGCGTGATCACCACGCAGCCCCCTGCCTGAATCTTCCTTTTCAAGAAGGCGATGTCCGAGGCCCGGTCCTTCGCCTCCGGGTGAACCTCGGGGAAGCCGGTCACCGCGATGGCAAACCATGGCTCGCCGGTCTTCTCCGACCGGATCCGGCGGGCCTCCTCAATCAGCTCGACCGAGGAGGTGAAGCCATCCGGATGGGGCTTGAAGTCCGGCTGATCGCGCGGAGGGTCTCCCCGAAGCGCCAGGAGATTGTACACGCCGGCCGCCTGGATCCGCCCGAGGTTCTCGCGCGTGTCGGCCTTGGACTGGCCGATGATGTTGAGATGGCAGGTCGTTTCGACCTGCGCCTGGTTCTTCATCCGGCCGCACAGCTCGATGGTGAGATCCCGGGTGGAGCCGCCGGCCCCGTAGGTCATGGAGAAGAAGGCCGGGTGGAAACGTTTCAGCCGGGGGATCGTCTCGCCGAAGAGCTTCTCGATCCCCTCCGGGGTCTTGGGCGGGAAGAACTCGATGGAGATGTCCGGCTTTCCCGAACGGTAGAGCTCGTGGAATCTCACGAGCGGCGGTCAGCCGCGGGGGCGTTGCGGCCTTTGCGGCGGGCGGCGCGGACGATGGCGAAGGCGAGCCCGGCAAAGAGGACGTAGGGAGTGGCCATGAGGAAATAGATGGAGCGAGCGTATGCCACGGTCAGCCGCCGGGCCAGCTCCGGATCGCCGGCGGAGGAGATGGCGTCCTTGCAGGCGGGACAGGCGGAGGCCCAGTCGATCTGGTAGAGCATCAGGTAAACGACCACACCGGTCACCGAGACGTACAGCCAAAGGGGCAATGTCCAGCGGGCGATGCGTTCGTGTTCCACGAGGCGATTCCGGAGCGCCAGGAAGAGGGTCCGGAGGGCGAGCGGCACAATCGCCACGGCGAGCACGGTGTGGGAGATGAGGATGACAAAGTAGAGTGGACGCACCCATCCAGTTCCCTGGAACCGGGTCGATCCGTGCAGGTAATGGTAGGTGAGGTACGAGAGGAGGAAGAGGATTGAGACGGCGAAGGCGGCTCCCATGCAGGCGGCGTGCGAGGCGGTGTTTCGCCGGCGGATGAAGAGGTATCCGGCCAGGAGCAGGACCGCGGAGGTGGCGTTGAGCACCGCGTTGACGCCGGGGAGCATGCTAGAGGGCACGGGCATTTCGGATCAGTTTCTTGAAGGCCTTCGGTTCGGTGGAATCGTACCAGCCGCGGATCGTTCCCTCGCGGTCCATGAGGACGAAGCGGACGCTGTGGGTGATCGGCTCCTCGGCGGTGCCTTCGTTGGAGAGACTCAGCCCGAAATCGCCCACGACGAGGCGAGGGATCTGCCGGGGCTCTCCGGTCAGGAAATGCCAGCGGGAGTGGTCGGCCCCATAGCGCTTCGCGTAGTCGGCCAGGACCGGCGGCGTGTCCCGCTGCGGGTCCACGCTGACAGAGACCAGATGGATCTCGGGAGGAAGCTCCTTCTGCAGGATCGCCATCTTCCGGGTCATCTCCGGGCAGGTGCCGGGGCAGGAGGTGAAGATGAAGTCTGCGATCCAGACCCTGCCCTTGAGAGTTGAGCTGTCGAACCGCTGCGCATTCTGATCCACGAGCTGAAAGGGAGGGGGCTGGCCATAACGGGGCAGCTCCATCCCGGGGCCGGAGGTGTGCGGCAACTTCGCCCATTGGCTCCAGGCGAAGGAGCCGAGCACGGCGATCAGGGCCGCCGCGAAGAGGCCCCAGAGCAGATGACTCGAGCGGGTTGTGCCCATCCTTTCAAACTCCGGCTAGAGGGCGGCGGTCAGAACCAGGAGAACCGCAAGCCCGATGAGGAAGAAAGGAAAGACAGCGACCACCCAGATGGGGACCAGCCGCTCGAATTTCAGGTGCATGTAGAAGAGACTCACCAGCGCCGCCTTGACGGCGGCAACGGCGAGGATGAGCAGGACCGCGCCGGTCTTGGAGACCGGCAGAACCGTCACGTAGGTTCCGGCGACCAGAAGCGCGATGAGCCAGACCCAGATCCAGAAGTATTTCGCGTAAGTCGGCTGCGCGTGCGTGGACACTCGGACAGCGCCCTCCTAGATGAGATACAGCAGTGGAAAGAGAAAGATCCAGACCAGATCCACGAAATGCCAGTACAGCCCGGAGATCTCGACGATGTGGCTGCGCGCCCTGAAGAAATCACTCCGGAAGGTCGACGCCAGGACCCAGAGATTGGCGATCACCCCGCCGAGCACATGAAGCCCATGGAAGCCGGTCAGGGTGAAGTAACAGTCCCAGAAGAGGCCTGTTCCGGGCAGATGGCCGTGGGCAAACTTCACCGAGTACTCGTACGCCTTGACCCCGAGGAAAGCGGCCCCCAGCAGGATCGTCAAGGCGAGGAAGAGCCGCAGCCGGGCCGCGTCCTGCTGATGAACCGCGGCGACACCCAGCGCCATCGTCATCGAGCTCGAGAGAAGGATGAAGGTGTTGAGGGCCGCCAGCGGGATCTGGAGCTCCTCGCCCGGCTGCGGCCAGTGGGGCAGCCCCGCGCGCAGCACGATGGAGGCCCCGATGAGGCCGGTGAAGAACATGACCTCCGAGGCCAGGAAGAGCCACATCCCCAGCTTGGGCGAGGGGATCCCGGTGGAGGTCGCCTCCAATGCATGTGCCGCTGGCTGCGTCATGAGATCACCCGATCCAGCGTCAGCGTGGTCAAAAGAACCGGCAGGTACACGACCGAGGCCAGGAAGAGCCGATGGGCGGTCTGTCCTGAGCGGGCCCGTGCCGTGGCAAGCCCCAGCCCCAGGAAGATGACCCCACCCGCCAGTGCCACCGAAAAGTAGAGCCATCCGGCGAAGCCCAGACCCACCGGGAGAAGACTGACCGGCAGAAGCGCGGCCAGGTACAGAACCACCTGCCGGAAGGTGAGGCCCCCTTCCGGATCGAGAACCGGCAGCATCCGGAAGCCGGCCTGCCGGTAGTCGGACCGGAACTGCCAGGCGAGCGCCAGGAAATGAGGGAGCTGCCAGAGGAAGAGGATGGAGAAGAGCCACCAGGCCGGCAGGCCCAGCATCCCCCGCGCCGCTGCCCAGCCGATCATGGGTGGCAGGGCGCCCGGCACCGCCCCCAGCAGAGTGCAGAGCGCCGAGCGGCTCTTGAGCGGCGTGTAGATGAAGAGGTAGGTGACCAGGGTCAGGGCAGCCAGCGCCGCGGCCAGCAAGTGAACCCCGAAGCTGAGCGTGGCCAGGCCGGCGATCGATAGGGTGACCCCCACAGCCAACCCTGCTTCCGGTGACACCCTGCCGGAGGGGATGGGGCGCGTGCGGGTGCGAGACATCCGGGAATCGGCCTGCCACTCCATCGCCTGATTGAGCGCGGCCGCTGCTGCGCCCACCAGCGTGGTTCCGATGAGTGTTGCGATGAACCGCCCCCAGGGGAACGGGCCCACTTGGCCCATGAGGAATCCGAGCAGAACCGTGAGGACCGACAGGATCGTCAACCGCGGCTTGGTGAGCTCCAGGAGGTCGGCAAGGCGCGCGCCACCGGACTGGCGGCGCGAGAGAGGCGCAGAGCCGGGCAGGGGGGCGAGAGCCGCGCGCAGGGAGTGGGTGGTGAGAACCGCTGAGGTGGCCAGGAGGAGAGCTCCCACGGCGACATGACCCGTGGCGGTGAACGGATTCGAGCCCTGGAGGAAGGTCAGGAGACCCAGGAGGATTTGCAGCGGAACGAGCAGAAGGAGAATCCGCGCCGGCCCGACGTATTCGGGCCGGTCGGAGTAGTCCCTGAGACAGACGAAGGCGGCGCGCAGGAGAACCGCCCCGGCCAGGATCGCTCCGGTTCCGTGCGCCGCCAAGAGCGGGGCGCTCCATCCGAGATGCCGCAGGGCCGCACCTAGCAGGAGCTGAAGGTAAACCAGCGCGGTCATCGAGAGGAACAACCCCCAAGGCACGCGTCGAGGGGTCAGACCCTCTGGGGTCAGACCCTGGAGGGTCTGACCCCAGAGGGTGTTCCAGCCGGGGCCGAGCACTGTGGCGAGGACTGCCAACAGCGCAAAGAAGGTCTGTCCCAGCGTTGCATGGGCGATGGAGATTGGCGCCGGCAGGAGGAGCAGCACCGTCAATCCCCCCAGGATCCCCTGCAGGACCACGGCGGCGAATGCCGCCAGCGCCAGCCGGCGAACCCAGCGGCGCTTCTCAGCGGCCAGGATGGCGAGGGTGAGCAGCAAGGTCAACAGCCCCACACCCGCGGCAACCAGGCGGTGGGTGTGCTCGTAACGGATGCCGCCCACCATCGGGGGGAACAGGGAGCCGTACGAAAGGGGCCAGTCCGGGACGGCGAGCCCGGAGCCGGTGGAGGTGACCAGCCCGCCTGCGATGATCAGAAGAAAGCCAGCCGCCGCGGTGAACCAGGCGAAAACCTGAAGGGGTCTGACCCCAAGAGGCTTTTCGGGGTCAGACCCCATGGGGTTTCTCCGTCTGCAGCTGCCAGTCCCGTCTTGCCCCTGGCACGGAGTACTCGTATGGCCCGCAGTGGACGGTGGGTGTGGTGGCGAAGTTCCCGTGGGGCGGAGGAGAAGGGACGGTCCACTCCAGTGTCGTCGCCTCCCAGGGATTCTCATTCACCCTCTTGCCGCGGAAGAGAGATGAGAAGAAGTTATAGACGAAGAGAAGCTGCGACGCGAACAGGCAGAAGGCGGCCACACTCATCATCCGGTTCAACCCCACCAGATTCGCCAGGGCCGGATACTGCGTGTAGTCGTAGATCCGCCGCGGCATGCCGCCCAGGCCCAGGATGAACATCGGGAACATGACCGCATTGAAGAGCAGGAAGGAGAGCCAGAAATGGATCTTCCCCAGCCGCTCGTTCATTGCGCGGCCGAACATCTTGGGGAACCAGTAGATGATGCCGGCGAAGGCGCCGAAGAGGGAGCCGCCGAAGAGGACGTAGTGGATGTGCCCGACGACGAAGTAGGTGTCGTGCAGGTACATGTCCACCGGGGTGGAGCCGAGGAAGATGCCGGTGAGGCCCCCGATGATGAACATCGAGATGAAGCCCAGCGCGTGGAGCATCGGCGTGGTCAGCCGGATGGATCCGCGCCAGAGGGTGCCCAGCCAGCTGAACACCTTGACGCCGGTGGGGACCGCCACCGCCATGGTGGAGATCATGAAGGTGGTTCCCAGGACCGGATTCATCCCGGCGTGGAACATGTGGTGCGCCCAGACGAGGAAACCGACCGCCCCGATCCCCACGGAGGCGTAGGCGATCGCCCTGTAGCCGAAGAGCGGCTTCCGGGAGAAGTTGGGCAGGATGTCGGAGATAAAGCCCATCGCCGGCAGGATCATGATATAGACCGCCGGGTGGGAGTAGAACCAGAAGAGGTGCTGCCAGAGGACCGCCTGCCCGCCGGCGTAGGGAAGGGGATTGCCGTCAACGATCATCCCGGCCGGCAGGAAGAAGCTGGTCCCCAGCGTCCGATCCAGGAGCAGCAGGATGAGGGCTGAGGCGAGGACCGGCGTCGCCAGCAGGGTGAGCACCGCCGTCGTGAAGAGGGCCCAGATGGAGATCGGCAGACGATGGAAGCTCATCCCCGGGGCGCGGTGATTGACGATGGTGGCGATGTAGTTCACCGACCCGAGGATGTTGGAGAACCCCAGCAGGATGAGCCCCGCCGTCCAGAAGGTCTGGCCCGCCCCCATCGTCTCCTTCGCCCCGGACAGCGGCGGGTAGGCGGTCCAGCCGGCGGCGGCGGCCCCCCCCTCCGCCCAGAACCCGAGCATGACGGTGATCGCCGCAGGCGGGAAGAGCCAGTAGGAGAGCATGTTGAGCCGCGGGAACGCCATGTCGGGCGCGCCCACTTTAAGCGGGATGAGGTAATTGCCGAAGGCGCCCGCCAGGAGCGGGATGATCCCGAAGAAGATCATCGCCGAGCCGTGCATGGTGAAGAGGACGTTGTAATACTCCGGCACCATGTAGCCGCCCGGCATCCCCTCCGGGGCGAACTTCTCCATGAAGGGCAGCGGTGTCCCCGGCCAGCCGAGCTGCCAGCGCATCAGCATGGCCAGCACGCCGCCGAAGAGCATGAAGAGCAGCGAGCTGAAGAGGAACTGGATGCCGATGATCTTATGGTCGGTCGAGAAGATGTACCTCCTCAGAAAGGGGACTGTCCCCCCCCGCCCCGGATGCGCTGCTTCACTCATTGGCCTTGGTCTCCTTCAGCCAGGTTTCAAACTCCGCCGGGGACTCAGCGGTCACGAATCCCCGCATGCGGTAGTGGCCCAAACCGCACAGCTCCGCGCAGCGGATCTCGAAGACCCCGGGCCGGGTCACCTCCAGCCACGCCTCCGTCGGCATCCCCGGCACGGTGTCCTGCTTCAGGCGGAACTCCGCCACGAAGAAGCTGTGGATCACATCCTTGGATCGAAGCTTGAGGAGCACCGGCTGTCCGACGGGCAGGTGCAGCTCGTTGAGGCTCGCCACGTCGTCCTCCGTCTCGAGCTGGCCGTCGGCTCCGGGGTAGCGGATGTTCCAGGCGAACTGCTCGGCCAGGATCTCGACCTGGAGCGCGTCGGGGGGCCGGTAGCCGGGGTAGCGGATCTCCGCCCAGACCCGCTGGCTGGCGAGGGTCAGCCCCGCCAGGATGAGCGCCGGGATCACCGTCCAGATGACCTCCAGGCCGGTGTGGCCGTGGACGTAAGAGGCCTTCCGATCGGCGCGCGAGCGGTACCTTAGCACGAACAGCAGAAGCCCGCCCTGGACCAGGAAGAAGAAAAAGCCGGTGATCCAGAGGATCGCCCAGAAGAGCTGATCAACCTTCGGGCCGTACGTGGAGGCCGACTCAGGAAACCACATGCGTTACTTGGGGGCGAAGCCGAAGCTCACCTGCTTGCTTTCCCCCTCCTCCAGCGTGATCTTTTGAACCTGCGTCCCCAGCTTCTCGTGCCAGGCCTCCACCGTGTAGGAGCCGGCCGGCAGGCCCCGGATTGAAAAGGTTCCATCCTCCTTGCTCACGGCGAAGAAGGGATGGCTGAAGACGCCCGCGTGGGCCGACATCCAGGGGTGGACATTGCACTTGAAGGGGACCCCCACCTCCTCCTTGTCGAACGTCTTGGTGGTCTTCATCCCCTTCTGCGGCTGGGCGAGGTTGAACTTCTTGTTCAGCTTCGCCTGGCAGTTGATGTTGTGGAGGGTGGGGTCGGAGTTTCGGATCTCCAGCGGCTGGCCCGCCTGGATCCCGAAGACGTGAGGTTCGTAGAGGCAGCCAGCCTGGTCGAGGACGACCGGCGCGGTCGGGGCGGGGAAGCTTCCCTGCACCCCCTCCTTGACGTAGACGAGCACGTGCTGGAGGGCGCCGTTGTTGACCACCACCTCCTGCGAGAGGGCCTCCCCCGAATGCTGCTGAAGGCAGACCGGATCGGCGGACATCTTCAGCTTCTGGCGGGCGGGTGCTGAACCGCTGAAACTCACCTTGCCGGAGATGCTGCCGCTTCCCGCGGGAGCCGCTTCTGCTAAGTTTTTGTCCAGGAATGTCCCGCGATGCGGGGCTTCTTCCGGCGCCGGGGCCTGTGCTACCCGGCCGGCGGTGGTCCCTTCCGGCTTCTTCCCCGCCGCCAGCGCCGATAAACCGTCCAACCCCCACACCACAAGAAGAGAAGTAACGCATGCCGTTGCCGCTGCCTTGAAGAGGGGTCTCATTCCTGTGCCTCCTCCTTTTCCTCCGACGTTAAGACCAGGTTGACCCAAAGAGAATTGGACCGATGCCTTCCCTGCTCGCCATTGCCGCCGTCCCAGAGCATGATCCCCAGCGGCACCCGTTTCCCAGCGGCCAGCTCAACCCCGCCGGCTCCTGCTTTCAGCGGGCGCCGGAGGAGGAGCGTCCACCGGCCATCGCTGTAAGAAGCCCCCCCGCGCGCTTCCTTTTCAGCGGACCACATGCGCAGATCCAGCGCCGGTGCATCGGGGCCGGCCGACCAGTTCCGGAGGGATCCGAAGGACTCCCTCTGCCTGGGATCCGGAAGGAAGGCCAGCGCCGCCGCGTCAGGCGGCGACTCCCGGCTTTCGGTCCGGTCGTGCCAGGCAAGGAGGAAGGCGATCTCCTCGTCATTGTACAACGCCTTGGCGGAGATTGCATTGACCCGCGAGGGAACGACGCGCCCTTCTCGATAGAGGTTTCCGGAGAGTCTTAAATCCGACCAGGGGATCGCCTCCCACTGGGGATCCTGCGGACCCTCGGGGAGTTTCCCTGCGGCGGGTGCCGCCTCCACCGTGCGGCTCCAGCGGGGTTTCACCTGCAGCGAATGGACGTAGTAGGCGAGATCCCACACCTCCGCCGCGGAGACCGCCTCCGCATAGGAGGGCATCGGGGTTCCGTCAATGCCGGTCATCAGCCGCGTCAGGATCTCCTTGGGCTCGGAGCCGCTGCGGTAGTTCCATCCCTGCGTCAGATCCGCCGCCTGGATCGGCTCATTCCACTGGTCCACCAGGGTGGGGGCGGAAGGCCCGTCCCCGCGGCCGAGGTTCCCGTGGCAGGCGTTGCATCCGAGCTGCTTGTACAGCTCCTGGCCCCGCTGGAGGTTTGCCTTGGGCCGGCCCGGATCGGTGCCGAGCGGGATCGGTTCCGGCTTCTGGTCCGCGAAGGCGGGCGAGAGGCCCTTCACATACTCCACAAGCTGCCAGCGGGTTTCCTCGGGCAGCCGGGTGAAGTCCGGCATCCGGCTGCCGGGCAGGCCGCCACTAATCGTTTGGAAGAGGTCCTCGTCCGTGGGCGGGGTGCCGCTCGCGGTGGTTCGGAACTTGAAGACCCCCTCGGACAACGGGCGGGGTCGGGGGAACATGCGTGCCGCGTCCCGGCCGTCACCGGCCCCGGTCGGCCCGTGGCAGCGGGCGCAGTTGTCCTGATACGCCTGTTGGCCGGCCGCCGGGTCCGGAGCGGGCCGGGCCTGCTGACCAGCCGCCGGAGTGGGCCAGGAGAGGAGTACGGTCAGGATGAGGGATGCCGGTGGAATTGATCTCATGGAGAAAGCCCCATTCTAGCCAATGCCAATCCGGCTTGCAACAGCTTCGGGCAGGCCTTCTTCGGGCCGGCCGCTAGAGCTGGCGCAGCAGCAGGGCCGTGAGCAGGCCGAGGTACGTCCCCAGGATGTTCCCGAAGATCGCCATGAGGAGGCCCGCGGTGGCCAGCCGGGGTGAGAAGGTGGCTCCGACGATCGGCGCCGAGATGGTGCCGCCGATGTTGGCCTGCGAGGCGGTGGCGATGAGCCCCAGGGGCGCCCGGAGAAGGCAGCCCGCAAGGAGCAGGACCGCCCCGTGGATGGCGATCCAGGTCACCCCCAGCGCGAGAAAGACGGGGGCGGCGGTGACGGCGGTCAGATCGGCTCGGGCCCCGATGGAGGCGAGCAGCACGTACAGGGCAAGGGTCCCCAGCCGCGGCAGAGCCCCTTGGCCCAGCGTGCGGGCGGCTGTCCCTGAAAGCAGAAGGGCGAACGTGGTCACGAGCAGGACGGTCCAGGTGGGGGCTGTGATAACCCTGCCGACCGGAGGCAGCCTCTGAGCCAGAGATTGGGCCGCCCAGGAGACCGCCAGGCCGAGGCCAATTCCCAGGGCCAGATTCCTGGCGGAGCGGGAGGCGCCGCTCTCGTGGCTGGTCCGCCGCGCGGTTTCCTCGTCTGTTTCCGGCATGACCCCGCGCCAGACCCACTTTTCCTGCAACCCGGCGCTGGCGATGAGGAGCGCCATCCAGCTGTAGGCCACCGCGGCATCCACGACCACGATGGGACCGATGAGGGAATCCGGCACCTGCAGCGCCTCCTTGATCGCCAGCAGATTCGCAGAGCCCCCGATCCAGCTGGCCGATAGGGCACCCACCGCTCCCCAGGCGCCGGCGGGCAGCCAGGCCCTGTAGAGGGAAAAGCTCACCAGGGCTCCGATCACGGTGCCGGCGGAACCGGCCAGCATGACGAGCAGCGCCTTTCTTCCGAGAGCCGCCATGGACGCGAGGTCGGTTCCCAACAGGAGGAAGACGAGACAGATCGGCAGGAGCTGCTCGGAGAGGAGGGGGTAGGCGGGATGGCTTCTCGGGATCCAGCCCGCCGCGCTGGCCAGCATCGGCAGGAAGTAGCACCAGAACGGGACCGGTATCCGGCGCAGGATTCGAGGCAGAGAATTCATGGGCCCGGAAAGGGGAACTCCACGCCGGTCCCCGGTCGAGTGGGGCAGACCCCCAGGCGAGCCCCTCGGGCCGAGAAGCCGGGGCGGCAGCGCGGGGAGACGACCAGGAGGTGCGAGTCCAGGTCAACGAAGTTGAAGGCGCCGGATCCGCAGGCCAGGGCGACACTGTGCGAGAGGCCGATCGCCGATTCCGCCATGCATCCGATCATGAGCGTTCTCTGAGCCGCCCGGGCCCGCCCGATGATCTGGATCGCACCCATCAGGCCGCACTTGGCCAGCTTCACGTTGATCACCGAGACCCACCGCCGGCGCAGAAGCCGCAGCGTCTCCTCCACGGTCCGGGCCGATTCGTCCGCGGCGACCGGGATGAGCCCTTCCATTTCCACCCGGCGCAGGCCCTCCGGATCGGAGCGCGGGACCGGCTGTTCGAACAGCCGGACCGGCAACCGCTGCTGGCGCAGGAAAAGGCAGAATCGGATCGCCTCCAAAGCGGAGAATCCCTGGTTGCCGTCCATCCAGAGGGCCGCGCGTGGGGCGACGCGGTGAACCGCGACCAGCCTGCGGAGGTCCTGGTCGATGTCCCGGCCGGTGACCTTCACCTTGAGCCGGCGGAAGCCGGCGCGGGCCACCCGGCGCGCGAAGCGTGCGGCAACCTCCGGCTCCCAGGCGGAGATCGTGATGCCCGTGGTGACGGAACGCCGCCGCCCACCCAGCCAGCGCCAGAGGGGCAGACCCGCCGCGCGGGTGTAGGCATCGATGAGCGCGCATTCCAGCGCCGAGGCCGCTGCCGGCTGTTCCCCCGCTTGCTGCCAGAGGCGATGAAGCCGTCGGCGAAAGGAGGAGATCGGCTGCCCCATGAGCGTCGGGATGAGGGGCCGCAGCGCCTTGACCATCGATCCTTGCGTCTCCTCCGGCCAGGCGAGGGAGGCGGAGGCCTCCCCGTAGCCGGTCGTCCCATTCGACAGCCGCACGGCCACCAGGAGATTCCGGCTTTCCCATTTCTCACCGAGGGCCGTGACGAACGGCTGGCGCAGGGGCAGATGGAGGGGCAGCAGCCCCACGCCGGCGATCCGCGGGGCAGTCACCGAAGATAGCTCCCGAACCAGACACGGCGGTTGCCTGCCTGTCTGAGCCACTCCTCCAGTGAGATCTCCCGCACCCGCTGCCCTGTGCCGGGGCCCTCGATCACCTTTCCATCGCCCGCGTAAAGTGCGACATGGCTGATCCGATCCGGTTTTTCCGGATCGGAGAGAAAGAGCAGATCGGCCGGCTGCAGCTCCTCGCGCCCGATCTGCCGCGCCTTCATCCACTGTTCGTGCGCATCCCGCGGGATCTGGACACCGGCGGCCTGATGGACCAGCCCGACAAGGCCGGAGCAGTCGACTGCGGTGTGCGGCGGGCCGACGGCACCGGGATCGTGCGCCGATCGCCCCCCCCAGTAGTAGGGATCGCCGAGGAAGAGGCGCGCCAACCGGACGATCTCCTCCCGGGCGGGAAATTGGTCCGCAGCGTTCAGGGCGCCGGGCTCCCGCGCCTCCTTCTCCCGGAGCCAGCCGGCGGTGCCGTCCAGCAACCGGATCTTCCGCCAGCCGCCGTGGGACGTCCCCATCAGCCGCGTTCCGAGGGAGAGGGAAAGCAATGCGGCCGCCCGGCCGTTCGGGGCAGAGCGCACCTGCGCGATTTTCGCGAGGACCACCAGATTGAAGAGCCAGCCCTTCTGCTCCTCCACCAGATCGGAAAGCCGGACCCAGCCCGGATACCCTTCCCACTGCCCGTTGTGGGTCCATTCCAGCTGGTCCACAGCAGCCACGCGGGCCCAGCCTCCACGGATCTCCTGCACCCGGACCGGGTCGCCGTAGAGGAGCTGGCTTTCCTCCAGCGGATCGTGCTCCAGCGTGGGCCCCGGTTCCCCGGGCTCGCGGCGCAGATCGGCCACGGGCACGGCGACCCGCGCCCGGTACAGGAAAGGTTCCTCGGCATTCGCAAGGGGGGATCGAAGCAGCAGCGCGAGAAGAGCGAGGCCGAGGCAGATCCGCATGGGCTTCATTATCCCACCGGGGCCCAAGCGGCGGGATTATAATGGGACCGTTGCCATGCGCCGGATTTCCGTCCTCGCGATCTCAGCCCTTCTTTATTCTTCCCTTTTCCCGCGCCCGGTTTTCCCCCTGAACCTGGATCGTCTGGACGCCGAGGAGCTCCGCTTGAGGGAATCGATCATGAGGCGGCTCGTTCCGCTCGCCGACCGGCGCAGGCAAGAGGGAACCGCACCCCTCATCACCTTCGAGGAGCTGTACGCGGGCCTGAGCCAGCGGGAGATCGAGTTCCTCGAGCAGTTCCGCCGGGTGGACCCGGCGGAGGTGGGCGGCTCCAGCCGGCGGCTTCCGCCGCCAGCGGCCGACAGCGAATTCGTCCGGCTGGACCGGCAGGTGGTCCTGCGCGAGGGCAAGCCGATCCGGCTCGATGCACAGTATCTGCCGCGGACAGCGCACGAGGCGTACCGCCGGATGATGGCGGCCATGGAGGAGGATCTCGGCAAGCGGCTGCTGGTCGAGTCCGGATACCGCTCCCCGGCCTATCAGCTCTACCTCTTCCTCTACTACATGCCAAAGCACGGCCACTCCGTCCGGGAGACCAACCGCCACGTCGCCCTGCCCGGGTGCAGCGAGCATGGGAGCCCCGATTTTCAGGCGATCGACTTCATCACCCCGGAGGGGGTGAACGGCGAGGATCGGCCGGAGGAGTTCGAGGAGCTGCAGGAGTACGGCTGGCTGCGGGCTCGCGCGCGGGAGTTCGGCTTTCGCCTGTCGTACCCTCGCGGCGGTCCCTCCGCATTCGAGCCATGGCACTGGCATTGGGAGAAAGGGAACTTTTCGGAAAGGGACTTTCCATGAAGCCGGTGTCTCCCAAGGCGGAGCGCCCCAGCCTTTCCTGGAAGGGGCTGTACAAGGAGGCGGCGCTCTACCAAGCGGCGCTGAAGCTTTACACCAAGGCCCTCTTCCAGTGGAGGAAAGCCCTCTCCACCTCCTCCGATGGGAAGACGCTCTACGATTTTGCCCGGACGGGTCTGGAGCGCTTGGATTCGGTTCATGGAAGGCTCGAGTCTGCCACGTTCCACTTCCGCGCGGGGACCGCCCGCACCCACAACTTCAACGGAAAGATCCGAACGCTGTACATCTATCCATGGGAGGAAAAGGTGGTGGATCTGCTGCTCTACCGGCTGATGAATGCGAAATTCCACGCCCTTTTTTCACCCTGCTCTTACGCCTACCGGTGGCGCGGGTACGGCGTAGACCTCTGCCAGAGGCGCCTCGCGTCCCAGATCGGACGGAAGGGCAAGCCCCTCTATCTCTTCAAGCGGGACATTGCCAGGTTCTTCGATTCCATCGACCATTCGATTTTGCTGGAGCGGCTCTCCGAATACGTCCCGCAGGAGGATTACCTCTGGCAGCTTCTCCGGCAGCGGGTGGAGTTTCCCTATGAAGCAGGCGGGCGGATCGTACGGGCGGCGCAGGGGGTTCCTTTCGGGACCCCGGTGGCCTGTTTCTTTGCGAACCTGTATCTGACGTGGCTGGACCGCCAGCTGGACCAGCGAAAGGGCCTGGCGTACTTCCGCTATGCAGATGACCTGATCGGGATCGGATCCGATCCCGATGTGGTGCTGGCTGCGGCCGACTGCTGCGACCGGATGCTGGAGGAGCTGAAACTCTCCGTCAAGCCGAGCCAGTTTCTGCAGGGAGTTGTCTGCGCCACCCCGACGGAGCGCCCGCCCTTTGCCTGGATCACAAGGTTCAGGCACCTGGGACTGGAATTTCGGTGCGATGGCCGCACAGGCCTTTCGAGGGACAAGAGGCGGAAGATCTGCAACCTTTTCCAGTATGCCTTCCGCCGCAAGGCAGGGCGGTTTCGCAAGATTTCCTCTCCGCAAAAGCGGGCCGAGCTGGCGGTGGAGATCGCCCGAAGGGTTCTGGACCAGCAGCTCCGGCACGTCAGCATCATCGACTACTACCTCAGGCACGTCCGGGATGAAGAGCAACTGCGGCAGATCGACCGGTGGCTGGCGGAGGAGGTTCTCTCCATCTCTCTGGGCGGGCACCGAAGGGGACAT
This sequence comes from uncultured Planctomycetia bacterium, assembly GCA_964372395.1. Classification (GTDB taxonomy): domain Bacteria; phylum Omnitrophota; class Gorgyraeia; order 1-14-0-20-64-10; family 1-14-0-20-64-10; genus CAYFHV01. Next base: position 41,582 of record CAYJQV010000004.1, read on the forward strand.
TTTCGTCGGATCTCCTTCCGGCGGTTGCGCGAGATGGGCCTGCCCTGCCTACGGCACCGCAGCCGCCTGATCCGCCACGGCCAGATCAAAACCTCCTTCTTCCGTTGGAAGGAGTATCAGCAACAGAAGGCAAAGCGAGGGGGATGGCGCCAGGCTGGAGGTCGGAAAAACCCCAGCCTTTTCCCCGTGCCTGGAAGCATCCGCCGCGAGCACCCCGTGGGAGAGGGAGGCGGACTGTCGACAGGCGGTATTGAAGACAGATTCGCTGAAGCGAATCTGTCGTTGTCCTGCCATCCCCCTTCGCTTCCATCCAAGAGAGAGGAGCCGACCGATGGGGCTTCTTGACCGATTGAAGAGAATCGCGCTCTGTCCGGAGTGCCGCTCCAAAGGCGCTGTACGGGACTGGAAGGGGGCAGTCCGGTGCCGCAGGCCGGGTTGTCGCCACTACGATTCGAGCCTTTTGAAGGAGGGAAGGCCGTTCGACGTATCCCACCCTGTTGCCAGGAGAAGTCATACCGGTTCCTTCGATCCAGGGCCACACGGCGTGATGATCCGGTACAGGAACTTCGAGGGGGATGACGTGGAATTCGAAGGGGGCCGCAGGACGGTGCGTTTTCGGAAGGCCCATATTTCCGTGCGCGCAGCTCCGACCGGGCGACGGATCTCCCTGGCGAAGAAGTTCATCGAAAATCTGTCGGACCTCAAGCCCAACCCGGCCTTCCCTGTGCCAGAGCCGAGCCGGGTCGAGCGCCAAATCCTGGCGTTCCACCACAGAAGGGGGAGCACATCGCCGCGCTACGAGGAGTTGCGCCGGAAGTATCCCAGTTGGACCCCGTGACGGAACCGCCGGCCCATTCGCTGAAGCGAGCGCTTGGCCTGTGGGACGCGACGGCGCTGGTGGTCGGCTGCGTGATCGGGGCGGGGATCTTCCGCACCGCCGGCTCGATCGCGGCGCAGCTGCATTCGCCGGGGCTCTTCATGGCGGTCTGGCTGGCGGGCGGCGTCATCTCCTTCGCCGGGGCCCTCTGCTACGCGGAGCTGGGGGCGGCCTACCCGAAGACCGGCGGGGACTACGTCTACCTGCAGGAGGCCTACGGGCGGCCGACCGGTTTCGTCTTCGGCTGGGCGAAGCTCTTCACCGAGCGGATCGGAACGATCGCGATCCTGGCGATGGTCTTTGCGGAATACCTGGGATCGAGCGGCCTGTACGGGCAAACGGCGGTGCGCTGGGTCGCCACGGGCGCGGTCATTCTGCTCACCACGGCCAACGTGGTGGGGGTGCAGGTGGGCAAGAATGTCCAGAACGTGTTCACCGCACTCAAGCTGGCGGCGATTCTTGGGATCATTGGGATCGGATTTTTCGCCAGCGGGGCCGGGTGGGCGCCGGCGGTTCCGGCCGCTTCCGCTGCGACGGAGGATGTCCCATGGCGCGCTTTTGGGGTGGCCCTTGTCTTCGTCCTCTGGACCTACGGCGGCTGGACCGAGTCGGCTTATGTCGCGGAGGAGATCCACGATCCCCACCGGAACCTCCCCTGGTCGATCCTGCTGGGGCTGGGGATTGTCACAGCGCTGTACCTGGCGGTCAACTGGGTTTACCTCTGCGCGATTCCGTTGGAGGAGATGCCGGGCCGGCCGCTGGTGGCGGCCGAGGTGATGCAGAAAGCGGTCGGCCCTGTGGGGGCCCGGGTGACGGCGCTCATGGTAGCCGCCTCTGCCTTCGGAGCGCTCAACGGCTACATCATGACCGGCGGGAGGATCCTGCTGGCCCTCGGCCAGGATCATCCGCTGTTCCGACAGTTGGGGGGGATTCACCCGAGGTTCCTCACCCCGGCGCGTGCCCTCCTCTTCAGCGCCCTGGGCGCGATGGCCATGCTTTGGATCGGCACCTTTGACCAGATCGTGACCTACTCCACGGTGGCGATCTCCCTCTTCTTCGCTCTGGGGGCCTTCAGCGTTGTGGTGCTGCGGGTGAAAGACCCAGCCCGGCCCCGGCCGTACCGGGTGTGGGGTTATCCTCTCACCCCGCTCTTCTTCGTCGCGGCGATGGCCTTCTTCATCGCCGATGTGACCTGGATGCAGCCGAAGGAAACCCTCTTTGGATTTGGGCTCACGCTCCTGGGGATCCCGGTGTACCTCTGGTCGCGGCGGCTGGAAAAGGAGCGGCGGGGGTGAGCAGGGGGCGGCTGGGATTGGCGGGGGTTCTTCTCACGCTGGTTCCGGCGCTGGCGGCCGCGGCCGACCCGGACGAATTCGTCCGCCAGCGCGAGGCGATGGTGGCCGAGCAGATCGAGGCGCGCGGGGTGAAGGATCCCGGCGTGCTTGATGCGATGCGAACGGTTCCGCGGCACGAGTTTGTTCCGGAGTCGCTGCGCGCGGCCGCGTACCAGGACTCCCCGCTTCCCATCGGCGAGGGGCAGACGATCTCCCAGCCGTACATCGTGGCCCTCATGACGGAGCTGGCCGAGGTGGGCCCGCAGGACAAGGCACTCGAGATCGGCACCGGATCCGGGTACCAGGCTGCGGTGCTGGCGGAGCTCACCCCGCGGCTCTTCACGATCGAGATCCTGCCGGCCCTGGCAGCCCGGGCCGAGGCGACCCTCAGGCGGCTCGGCTACACCCGCGTGAGGGTGCGCGTGGGGGACGGCTACCTCGGCTGGCCGGAGGAGGCGCCGTTCGATGCGATCCTGGTGACCGCCGCCCCGGATCACATCCCCCAGCCGCTCGTGGACCAGCTGGCGGAGGGCGGGGTGCTGGTGATCCCGGTCGGGCCGGAGGGCCGGACGCAAGAGCTGAAGCGTCTCCGGAAGCAAGAAGGCCGCGTGGTTGAAGAGGAGGTCATCCCCGTCATCTTCGTTCCCTTGGTTCGGCAGTAGCAGGGCATGCTATACTGTCGTCCATGCCGCACCTGTGGCGGGGTAGCCAGCCAGCTGAATGAGTAGATCCGCTTCGAGAATCTTCCCGGGGTTCGTTCTTGCGCTGCTCATCGGGCTTTGCCCGGAGGGCTTCCCGAACGTTCCGGTGCGTTCCTTCCGGCTGACGTATGAGGTGAGCCTGCCCGCCATCCCGAACGAGGCGGGTGAGCTGAAGATCTGGGTTCCGCTGAGCCGGTCCGACGAGATTCAGAGGATCCGGTGGCGGGTGATCCAGGTCCCCTATGCCTACCGGCTGACGAAAGACCCGCAGTACGGCAACGAGATCCTCTTCCTGGATCTGAAGCGGCCGCTCCCGCCGGCCCTGGATCTGGCGATCCATTACGACGCGGAGGTCCGGGAGGTTCGGCCGGCGATGGAGAGGGCGGAGCCGTTCATCCCCGACGAGGTCCGCCGCCGGCTGGCCCTTCATCTCGAATCGAATCAGCTCATGGTGGTGGACGACGGGGTTCGGGAGCTGGCCCGGTCGGTGACGGCCCATGCGGGCACACCGGCGGAGAAGGCCAGGGCGATCTTCCAGTACGTCATCGAGCGGATGCGCTACGAGAAGGAGACGCCCGGCTGGGGTCAGGGCGATACCCTGCGGGCCTGCGCGGTCGGGGCGGGCAACTGCACCGATTTCCATTCCCTCTTCATCTCGCTGGCGCGGGCCTCCGGCATCCCGGCCCGGTTTGCGATCGGCCTGCCGGTGCCGCAGAAGCCGGAGGGGGAGATCCCGGGGTATCACTGCTGGGCGGAGTTCTTCCTGCCGGGTGCCGGCTGGGTTCCGGTGGATGCGTCAGAGGCCTGGAAGGACCCGCAGCGCACGGATTACTTCTTCGGCACGTACGACCCGAATCGGCTGACGGTGAGTCTCGGGCGGGACGTCCAGCTCGAGCCGAAGCCGGCCTCCAGCGATTTCATCAACATCTTCTTCTTCCCTTATGTGGAGTTGGACGGGATGCCGTTGGAGAAGGGGCGGTTTCAGACGAGGTTTCGGTTCCGCGATTTGAACAGCAGAGGAGGCGTTGATGCGTAGAGCGCGTTGGATGACTGCGGCGGTGGTTTCGAGCGTCGCGGGGCTTGCCCTGATCGGTTGCCAGAGGCAGCAGCCGGCGGGCAAGGGCAAGGAGCACGGCGGCAAGGAGCATGCGGGCGCGGCGCTGAAGGAGCACGGCGGCAAGGAGCACGGCGGGGCCGCGGTGGCCAAGGAGCACGGCGGCAAGGAGCACGGCGGGGCGACCGTCACGAATTAGGAAGGAGGAATCAAGGTGACGAAAGGCATGAGCACGGTCCTCTTTGCCGCGTTCGCGATCCTGTCGTTGGCGGGCTCCTCTTTGGGCGCCGAGCCGACGGCGGAGGAGCTGCGGCAGACGATCCGGGATTACATCCAGTCGCAGGAGCAGCAGACAGGGGCGTTTATCATCCCTGATCCCAAGCAGAAGGGGCTGCTGCGCACCCTGTCCCTCATCCGGGTCCATGAGCGGGTCGGCAAAACAGGCGATTACTACTACTCCTGCACCGACATGAAGGATCTGAAGAGCCAGGACGAGCTGGACCTGGATTTCGACGTCTCCGACACGGGCGGGAAACTTGCGGTCGTTGCGGTGAGGATCCACAAGGACAACGGGAACCCCCGCTACACGTACGACTCGAACGACAACCTCATCCCGCTGGAGTAGTCGGGCAAGTCCCCCAGGCATCGGCGGACAGCAGCCCCTGATTCTCCAGGTCTGCCTGACCGAGGCCGAGATCCATCGGGATTTCATCCTTGCCCTGAAGCGCCGGAGGCTCACGGAGCGGTTCTTCTACTGGTTCCCCGCCTCCGTGCGGGCTTGGTTGCGGCTTTGCAGTTCCAGGCGGTATAAGAATGCGGCCCGCTCGCGGCAGCTTTGCGAGCGGGCCGCTTCTTTTCTGGTCCCGCGCCTGCGGGCCGGCCCCGCGCAGTGGGTCGCCCTCGGCGTGGGGCAGGGGGAGAAGGAGATGCTTTTCCTGCGGCCTCTGGCGCCTCGGCAGAGGATCGAGTACGTACCGTGGGACACCAGTCAGACTCTCCTCGAAATGGCCGGCCGGCGCGCTCTGGGCTGCGGGCTTTCCGTTTGGGCCATGAAGGCGGACCTGGAGCAGGAGTCGCACTGGAAAGCCGTTCCGGCCGCTCCGCGTGGGAGCCGGAGGGTCCTCTCGGTTTTCGGGAACAGCCTGGGGGCCGTGAGGCTGGATCGGTTGCTCACCCGCGCCAGCCAGCTCCTTCACCGCGGAGACTGGTTCCTGGTGGACGGGGAGCTCCATGCCGGAGAGGCAACGCTCGCCGGCTACGATCATCCGGTCAACCGCGCCTTTGCCTTTGCGCCGCTTGAGGCGGCCGGATTCTCGCGGGCCGACGGGGAGCTTCGCTTCACGCTGCGCGCCCCGAGCGGCGGCTCGCCGCTGGGGCGGCTGGAGAAGCAGTTTGACCTGAAGAGACCGGTCGCCCTGCGCCTGGGCGGGGAGATGCTCCGGTTCCGGAGGGGAGATCGGATCCGGATGAGTCCTTCCGACAAGTGCGACCTCGAGGCCATGACGGCGCGGCTCGGGCAGGACCGGCTGTTTCAAGTCGAGGAGCGGCTCCTCTCGTCGGATCGGAGGTTCGCCCTCTGGATCCTGCGCAGGAGCGGCCGGTGAAGGAGACCGCGCAGGCCTACGACCGGCTGGCGGCCGTTTACGACGAGCGGTGGCGGCACTATCTGGACGAGACCTTGGACTGGGTCTCGAGGCACGTGGAGGCCCGCTGGCCGCTCCGCCTGCTGGACGTCGGGTGCGGCACCGGCGAGCTCATCCGGCGGCTCAAGACCCACATGCGGGAGACGTTCTTCGTCGGGCTGGACCCTTCCGCCGGGATGCTGGGCCGGGCGGATCTGAAGTTCCCGGAGGGGGAAGGCCGCACGGCGCTGGTGCAGGCTACCGCTGACAGGATCCCTTTGAAGGACGGCTCCTTCGACTGGGTCGCCTGCGTCAACAGCCTGCACTGCTTCGCAGAACCCGAGCGGGCGACCATGGAGATGGCGCGCGTCTTGAGGCCGGAAGGGAAGCTCCTTCTCATTGACTGGAGCGGGGAGTCGTGGCTGTGCCGGCTGCTGGACGCCTGGTGCCGCCGGTTCGATCCGGCCCATGTCCGGATGTACCGGCCGGACGAGGCGAAGGAGATGCTGGAGCGGGCCGGGCTTTCCCTGCTGGCGATTGAGAACTTCCGGGTGGGCGGGCCGGCCGGCCTTCGCCTGTGGGAGATGATGTCGCTGACGGCGGTCAAGCCGGCCTCCGGGCTGCCCGCGTCAAGCGGGTTGGCCGCGTGACCTGTTCCCCCGGAGGTCAGACCCCCAGGGGGACAGGTCCCTTATTTGTGGTAGCATGGGCGCTGGCGGCGGCGTGGCTGGCCCTCTTCGTCGCGGGCGGGCCGGACGCAGAGGCGGCAGGGACCTCGCCCAGGATGAAACGAGACGCTCCACCCCACACCAATCGGCTGATCCGGGAAAAATCCCCCTATCTCCTCCAGCACGCGGACAACCCTGTGGACTGGTACCCCTGGGGGGAGGAGGCCTTCGAGAAGGCCCGCCGGGAGGAGAAGCCGATCTTTCTCTCCATCGGCTACTCCACCTGTCACTGGTGCCACGTCATGGAGCGGGAATCATTCGAGGATCCGGAGGTGGCCTCCATCCTGAACGAGCATTTTGTCTCCATCAAGGTGGACCGGGAGGAGCGGCCGGACGTGGACAGCCTCTACATGCAGTCGGTCATCGAGATCACCGGGCAGGGGGGCTGGCCGCTGTCGGTCTTCCTGACGCCGGAGCTCAAGCCGTTCTACGGAGGGACCTACTTCCCGCCGGAGGACCGCTGGGGCCAGCCGGGCTTCAAGAGACTTCTGCTCGGCCTGGCCGACGCCTGGAAGAAACAGCGGGACCAGATCCTCGACTCCAGCGAGCGGCTGGTCCGGCTGCTCCGGGAGGGGGAGGGATCGCTCGGTTCGGGTGAGCTTCTCCTTTCGGAAGAGGTCCTGCGCACCGCCTACCGGCTCTTCGAGGCCACCTTCGATGAGCGGTTCGGCGGCTTCGGCTCGGCGCCCAAGTTTCCGTCGGCCCACAACCTCTCGTTCCTGCTCCGGTATTGGAAGCGGTCCCGGCAGGAGCGCGCGCTCGAGATGGTGGAGGCGACCCTCGAGGCGATGGCGGCGGGCGGGATCTTCGATCAGCTCGGAGGCGGCTTCCACCGCTACTCCACCGACGCCCAGTGGCGGATCCCCCATTTTGAGAAGATGCTCTACGACCAGGCGATCCTCTCCCGCGCCTATCTGGAGGCGCATCAGGCAGCGGGGAAGGAGGCGTACGGCGCGGTGGCCCGCCGGATCTTCGACTACGTCCTTCAGGATCTGACCGGGCCGGAAGGGGCCTTTTATTCAGCGGAGGACGCCGACAGCGAGGAACCCGCGACGGCGCCCTCGGCACCAAGTGCCAAGCCGGTACCTGGTACCGAAAAGAAGGAAGGGGCCTTCTATCTCTGGACGGAGAAGGAGATCGAGGAGCTTCTGGGTCCTGAGCGGGCGAAGACTTTCAGGGCCGCCTACGGCGTGACGCGCGGCGGCAATGCGCTGAGTGACCCCACAGGGGAGCTGCGCGGAAAGAACGTCCTGTACCTCGCCCGCCCTGCCGGAGAGATGCCGGAGCTGGCGCGGGAGAAGGAGATCCTCCTGGCGGCGCGCCTTCGCAGGCCGAGGCCGCACCGGGATGACAAGGTTCTGACCGACTGGAATGGCCTCATGATCTCCAGTCTCGCCTTCGGCTCGCGTGTCCTGGCTGAGCCGCGGTACCGGGAGGCGGCGGAAAGGGCGGCACAGTTCATCCTGGCCCGGCTGATCCGGGAGGACGGCCGGCTCCTCCACCGCTGGCGGGATGGGGAGGCGGCCATCCTGGGGACCCTCGAGGATTACGCCTTCCTGATCCACGGCCTCGTGGATCTCTACGAGGCGACCTTCGAGGCGGTCTACCTCGCGCAGGCCAAGCGGCTGACCGGGGAGATGGTGCGCCTCTTCTGGGATGAATCTCAGGGCGGTTTCTTCCTCGCCGGCTCCGACGCGGAGCTGCTGCCGGTCCGCCAGAAGCGGTTCTCCGACGGGGCGATCCCCTCAGGGCACTCCATCGCGGTGCTCGATCTGGTCCGGGTGGGGCGGCTCACCATGCAGCGGGACTGGGAGGCAAGGGCGGAGCAGGTGCTGCGGTCTCTGCTCGAGAAATCGTCAGCGCCGGAATCGGCCCGGCACCCGGGTGCTTTCCCCCAGATCCTGGCCGCGCTCGATTTCCTGCTGGGCCCCTCGATGGAAATCGTGATCGCCGGAGCCCCGGAGGACCCGGCGACCGGAAAGATGATCCGGGCGGTCTGGGAGAGATTCATCCCCAACCGGGTGGTCGTCTTCCATCCGCCCGGCCCGGCCGGCGAGGCGATCGAGAAGGTGGTCCCCTTCGTGGAAGGCCAAGTTGCCCAGGAGGGCAAGCCGACCGCCTACGTCTGCCGGAACTACGCCTGCGACCTGCCGGTGACCAGCGTGGAGAAGCTCCATGAGCAGCTCGAGCGATAGGGACGCTCGGACCGTTCCGGCTTCCGGCGTCCATCTTCCCAGAATGTTCCGCTGGCAAGCGGAGGAGATCTTCTTTTTCCTGGACCCTGAATCCCCCCACTGGATCGCCACCGATGCGCGGGCGGCCAGGATCATCGGCTGGCTGGAGGAGGGCTTGACCGGCGAGCCGCTCCTTCATCGCTACGCCCAGGCCGAGGGGCTTGCGGTGGAGAAGGCCTGGCTGCACCTGCACGACTTCACAGGGGCGCTGTTGCGCTGCGGGTTCGCTCAAACCCAACCGGCCCAGCCGAAGCCTTACCTCGGCCGGGCCGCTTACGCCGCTGCCGGCGCCTTGCGGGAGCTCTGGCTCCACACGAACAACATCTGCAACCTGAGCTGCACCCATTGCCTGGTGGACTCCGCCCCATGGGTGAAGGACTGGGGCCTTCCGACGCCGCAGATCCCCGAGCTGGTGGACGAGGCGGCGGCCCTCGGTGCGGACCGGTTCTATCTGACCGGCGGGGAGCCGTTCATGAGGAAGGATCTGGGCCGGATCCTCAGCCACATCACCGAGCGCCGGAAGGCGGAGGCGATCGTGCTCACCAACGCGATGCTGCTCAAGGGAGAGCGCGGCGGGGAGCTGAAACGCCTGCCGAGGGAGCGTCTGCGGTTTCAGGTGAGTCTGGATGGGGCGACTCCTGCAACCAACGACCGGATCCGGGGCGTCGGCTCCTTCGAGCGGACGCTGGAAGGCCTTCGCTGGCTCAACGCCCACGGCTTTGAAACCTCTCTGACCACCGTGGTGACCCGAGCCAACCTGCAGGAGCTGCCGGGGCTGGCCCGCCTCTGCCGGCAGGCGGGCGGCCGGGTGCAGCACCTCATGTGGGCTCATCGCCGGGGCCGGATCCTCTCCGGGACGGCAGCGGACGATTTCCCAACGGCGGAGGAGCTGGCCGCGGCGGTCCGCCGGGTCCGGCGCGTCGCGGAAGAGGAGGGTGTCGCGCTGGACAACTGGGAGACGGTCAAGCAGCGGGTCAACGGCCCCCCCGGGGTCAAGTACGATCTGGGCAACGCCTGCTGGGATTCCCTCTGCATCTATTCCGACGGGACGGTGTACCCCTCCGCGGCGCTGGCCAATTTTCCGCCGCTCGCGCTGGGCTCCCTGCAAGGATCCGGCCGGGAACCGGGCCGCAAGCCCGACCGGCTCGCCGAGATCTGGCAGAATTCACCGGTCGCCCGGACGTTCCGCCGGATGAGCCTGGTGGACAAGCAAACCCTGGCGGAGGATCCTTTCCGGTTCCTCACCGGAGGGGGGGACATCGAGCACTCCTTCTGGTTCAACCTCAACGGCGAATCCCCCGCGGCTCCCATCGCCCCGGAGCGGCTCCGCCGGATCCTGGCGGGGCCGGATCCCTACCATCCGCTCTACGTCGCGCTCATGAAGGATGCGATGGCCGAGATCGCCCGCCGCCAGCGCGATTCGATCAACCGCCGCTCCGGCTACGATGTGCCGCGGATCCTCCATGCCATGGGGCAGGGGGCGATCCACTGCGCCACGGAGGATCTGGCGGTGACCGAGGAGGTGGATGTCCGGACGCTCCATTCCAACTGCGTCCTGGCATTCGACGTGGACAAGCCCCGGCGGCTGGTGCGCGAGTACTACGGAAAGGCCGCTTTAAAACCGGTGGCGGAGCTCTGCTGTCCGACGAAGTTCGATCCATCCCTCGTCGGGCACATCCCCCAGGAGGTGGTGGATCGGTTCTACGGCTGCGGCTCGCCGGTCACCCTGGCGGGGCTCCGGCCGGGCGAGACGCTGGTCGACCTGGGCTCGGGCGCCGGGATTGACTGCTTCATCGCGGCCAAGCTCGCGGGGCCGACCGGCAAAGCGATCGGCATCGATATGACCGATGAGATGCTCAAGGTGGCCAATGCGAATCGGCCTGTGGTCGCCGCCAACCTCGGCTACGACGTCGTCGAGTTCCGCAGCGGGTACCTCGAGCAGGTGCCGGTGGAATCCAAGTTTGCGGATGTGGTCACCTCCAACTGTGTGGTCAACCTCTCGCCGGACAAGCCGAAGGTCTTCGCCGAGATTTGGAGGATCCTGAAGGACAACGGCCGGATGGTGGTGGCCGACATCGTCTCCGACCGGCCGGTGCCGGCCCGCCTGAAGGTCAATCCCCAGCTCTGGGGCGAGTGCACGGTGGGCGCCCTCACCGAGGCGGAATTCCTGGCTGGGTTGGAGGAGGCCGGCTTCTACGGCCTGTCTGTCTTGAAGAAGAGCTACTGGAAGGCGATCGAGGGCTACGACTTTTATTCGGTGACGGTGCTGGGGTTCAAGTTCGAGAAGACGTCCGGCTGCCGCTTCATCGGTCAGCGGGCGATCTACCTCGGCCCCTTCAAGTCGGCCATGGACGAGGAAGGGCATCTCTTCCCCCGCAACGAGCCGGTGGAGGTCTGCACCGACACCGCCGCCAAGCTGGCCAAGCCCCCATACGCCGGCAGATTCATCGTCATTGCGAGCCCCGGCCCTTCCGCCGTTGCGGGCCCCGAAGGGGCGAAGCAATCTGCGTGCGGCCCCGGCTGCTGCTAAAAGACTCCTTTTGCAATCACAAAAACCGCTAGGCCGATTGAGAAATCGGCCATACTTTATGTTTAGACGGAGCAGAAGGAGGGAAGAGCATGGCACGCAACCGATCTTGGATGCTCGTTGTGATCTTGACGGGGATGGTGGCACTCGCCTCGGCGGGGGTCTCCTCTGCGGAGGAGGCGACCGCCTGGAACAAGCTGCAGCGGGGCGCGGTCAACACGACCACCGGATGGCTGGAGATGATGGTTCAGCCGGTCGAGGGAGCGAAGGCCGAGTCCCCCTTCATGGGGGTGGTCACCGGCTTTGGGAAGGGGATCCTGCTGGGACTGCAGCGGACCGGCCTGGGACTGGCGGACAGCCTCTCCTTTCCGGTCGGGCCGTACGATCGGCCCGCCATGGAGCCGGAGACCCTCTTCGGCCCGGTCAAGTAAGCTTAGTCGGCGTATCCGTCGTTTCAGCGGCACGGGGTCAGACCCTCAAGGGGTCTGACCCCGTTTTTTCGGTAGGCCAGCCAGCGTGAAGGTTTCGGTCATCCTGCCGGTGCTGGACGAAGCGGAGAACCTGCGCCGGCTGCTCCCCCAGCTTGTCGGCCGCGCCGAGGAGGTATGGGTGGCTGACGGCGGCTCCACCGACTCCACGGCTCGAGATGCCGAGGCCGCAGGCGCCCGAGTGATCCGATCCCCGCGCGGCCGCGGAGCGCAGATGAATGCGGCAGCGGCGCAGGCGACCGGGGATCTCCTGTGGTTCCTCCACGCCGATTCCGTCGTGCCGGCCGACTGGCGGCACCAGATCACGCAAGCCCTCCGGGACCCTGCGATTCTCGGCGGAGCGTTCCGTGTCCGGATTGACGCCCCCGGCCTGCCTTACCGCCTGCTGGATGCGTGGGGCCTGCTGCGGCTCAGATTCCAGCCGGGCTGTTTCTACGGGGATCAGGGGATCTTCGTCCGGCGGGAGGCGTTTGAGCGTCTCGGCGGCTTCTCCGACTGGCCGGCGCTGGAGGACCTGGACTTCTCATTTCGCTTGAATCGGCTCAGGAGGACGCGCCTGCTCAACGCAAAAATCCTCACCTCCGCCCGGCGCTGGAAGCAGGAAGGTTGGTGGCGCACGGTGATCCAGCACAGCCGGGCGGCCCTCTCGTATCGGCCATTGACCTTGGGGATCCTGGCCAAGGCCCCGATCCCAGGCCAGGTCAAGACCCGCTTGTGCCCGCCGCTCACGCCGGAGCAGGCGGCGAATCTGGCCGGCCGGCTCCTCGCGGAAACGGTCTCAACCGCCCGGGAGCTTCCCCGGGTGCGCGTGACGGTGGTGGTGGCGCCGGATGAAGGGATCCCGCATGTCCGGGAGCTTCTCCCCAGAGCCATTCCGATGATTCCGCAGGGGGACGGTGATTTCGGCAGGAGGATGCTTCGGTTCTTTGAGTCGGCCTTCCAGGAGGGATCCCGCGGAGCCGTCATCCTGGGCGCGGATCACCCCGGCCTGCCCAAGGAGTACCTGGCGCAGGCGATCGGTTTCCTTCGGAAGGGAAGGGACGAGGTGGTTCTCGGTCCGACGGAGGACGGCGGCTACTACCTGATCGGGATGGCCCGGCTTCACCCGGAGCTGTTCGAGGGGATCCCCTGGAGCACATCGGAGGCGTTCCGGCTGACCTGCGACCGGGCGAAGCGCCTCGGCTTGCCGGTTGCCGTGCTGCCGTCGTGGTTCGACCTCGACCGCCCGGAGGACCTGGCCCGGTTTGCGCGGCATACCGCCGTCGGGTAGAATGGCCTTATGGGGATGCCGGACAAGCCGCCGCGGGCGAGGGACCCGAGGATCGCAGCGGTGGTCAACCAGAACGGGTGCACCGGGTGCGAGGCGTGTATCACCGTCTGCCCGGTGGACTGCATCGAGACCGTGCCGGGAGCGGAGAGGCCGGGGCTGTTCAGGCTCGTGGAGATCGACCTGGACCGCTGCATCGGCTGCGGGCTCTGCCCCAAGATCTGCCCGTGGGACACGATCACGATGGAGCCGTACCCGCAGGCCAAGGAGATCGCCCCGCTGGTCACCTTTCGCAGCGTGGTCCCCGGCCATCGGGCGGGGGTGAGCTCGCCGGTCTGACGTTTAACCTCTCACCGAATGGCGACGTATCTGACCAAGGCCGGCGTGGCCAAGCTGGAGGGCGAGCTGAAGGAATTTCGCCGGCAGAAACACTCCCTGGAGGAAGAGGTACGTAAGGCCCGTGAACACGGCGACCTCCGGGAGAACGCGGAGTACCAGGCGGCCAAGGAGCGCCTGCAGCAGGTCATGGGCAGGATCGCGGATCTGCAGTACAAGCTCTCCCACGTCGAGGTCGTGGATCCCTCCGAACAGAAGAGCGATGCGGCGATCCTCGGCACCCGCGTCACCGTCAGGGATTTGAGCACCGGCCGGCAGGAGCGGTACACGCTGGTGGGGCCGGATGAATCGGATCCGGCCTCCGGCAGGATCTCCATGCTCTCCCCCCTGGGCAAGGCGTTCCTCGGGCACAAGGTGAAGGAAAAGGTGACCGCCCAGCTTCCCGGCGGGGCGCTCTCCTTCGAGATCCTCTCCATCGAGCCGGCCGGGTAGCCCCTCTTGGGATCCCCAGACCGGAACCGGATTCTCCTGGCGGCGTTCCTGCGCGCGTTGGGAACCGGTCAGGTGGGGGTGCTGCTCGCCCTCTATCTGGCCAAGGGGGGATTGGACGCCGGCCGGATCGGTCTCCTGGTGGCGATCGGGCTGGCGGGGCTGGCGGCCGGGACCTTCCTGGTCAGCTTCTGGGCCGATCGGATCGGACGGCGGCGGACCCTCATGCTCCTCGCCGGGTTGACTGCGCTCGGCGGTTTCGGGCTGGCCCTTTTCCCTTCGTTTCCTCTGCTGGCGGGCCTGTGCTTCCTTGGGATGGTCAACGCCATGGGCCGGGAGCGGGGAGCCCTCTTCACGCTGGAGGTGGCGATTCTCCCCGAGACCACCGACGCGGCCCACCGCACCCAGGCGCTGGCCTGGTACAACCTTATCCTGGATGTCGGGCTGGGCCTGGGTTCCCTTCTGGCCGGTCTGCCGGTTCTCCTGCGCCGCACGCTCGCTCTTCCCGAGTTGGCGTCGTATCAGTGGACCTTCGCGGGGTATGGCGCGCTGGGGATTTTGTCCATCCTCCTCTATCTGGGCCTGACACCCCGGGTCGAGACGCACGGGCCGACCCCGTGGCACCGGGTCAGCCCCGCATCCCGCAAGGTGATTACCCGCCTGTCGCTGCTCTCGGGGCTCGACAGCTTTGCCGGCGGATTCCTGCCCGCGACCCTGATCGCTTACTGGTTCTTCAAGAGGTTCGGCGCGGACGAGGCGGTCCTTGGGCCCCTCTTCCTCGTGGCCCACCTGGTGAACGCCCCGTCGTACCTGGTGGCGGCGTGGCTCTCCCGGCGGATCGGTCTGGTGAACACCATGGTCTTCACCCACCTTCCGGCCAACCTGTCCCTCATCGCGATTCCCTTCGCTCCTTCTTTTGCAGCGGCGGTCGGGCTTTATCTGGTGCGGGAGTTCCTGGTGGAGATGGATGTCCCCACGCGGCAGTCGTACATCCTGGCCGTGGTGGAGCCCGGCGAGCGGACCCTGGCGTCGGGGGTCACGAATCTCAGCCGGACCGGGGCCTGGGCGCTGGGGCCCACCCTCTCGGGATACGCGATGAAGAACCTGAGCCTGAGCATGCCCCTCTTCATCGGCGGGGGACTCAAGGTGGTTTACGATCTGTGGCTGTGGGCCGCCTTCCGGCGGCTCAAGCCGCCCGAGGAACGGCGATGAGGATTCTCGTCGACGGGAACAACGTTCTTCCGGCGCTTGGGCTCCTGCGCCCTCCGCAGGCGGAGCAGTTCCTTCAGCAGCTGGAACGGACGGCGGCGGAGAGGGATTGGGATGTCACCGTGGTCTTTGATGGGCCGGAGCGGTTCCTGCGCCGCGAGGAGGGAATCCTGACGGTTTTTTATGGAAAGGGCAGAAGCGCGGATGCGCTGATCGAACGGATGGTGCATGAGGCGCCGGATCGCTCGCAGGTGGTGGTCGTGACCCAGGACCGGAGCGAGGCCGATCTCGTGCTGGGTCTGGGAAGCCGTGTCTGGAGCCCCAGCCGGCTGAAGGAAGAGATGGGGTAAAATAGGGGCCAAAATGAGAGGGAGGTACCGATGATCATGGTTTGGATCATTCTTGCAATTCTGTTGGCGGTCGTCGTCTGGGCGGTCGCGGTGTACAACGGGCTCATCCAGCTTCGGATCCGGGCGGAGGGGTCCTGGTCGGACATTGACGTCCAGCTCAAGCGCCGGTACGACTTGATCCCGAATCTCGTGGAGACGGTGAAGGGCTACGCCGCCCACGAGAAGAGGGTCTTTGAGGCGGTGACCGAGGCGCGGGCCAGGGCGATGGGGGCGACCTCACCTGGTGCCAGGGGAGAAGCCGAGCAGGGGCTGGCGGGGGCCTTGAAGAGCCTCTTTGCCGTTGCGGAGAATTACCCGCAGCTGCGCGCCAGCGAGAACTTCCAGGGACTTCAAGGTTCCCTCAACCAGTTGGAGGAGGCGATCCAGAACGCCCGCCGGTACTACAACGCGGTGGTCCGGGACTACAACACCAAGATCCATCTCCTTCCGGACCGGCTCGTGGCGGCCCTGGCCGGGTTCCAGACGAAGGAATTCTTCCAGCCGGACAGCGCGGAAGAGCGCAGGAACGTCAAGGTTGCCTTCTAGACCGCTCCTGGCGCTGGCGACGCTGCTCCTGCTCGCGGGCGGGGCGGCAGCGTGGGAGATCGAGTCCTTCCACGCGGATCTTGCGGTGCAGCCGGACGGCTCCCTGCGAGTCACGGAGACGATCGCCGCTGATTTCCAGGGCGAGGAGCGGCACGGCATCTACCGGGACATCCCGCTGGTCAGCGAAGACCGGATGCGGATCCGCCGCTCCATCCGGGTGACCTTCCTGGAGGCGACGGACGAGAACGGGCAGCGGTGGCCGGCGCGGCTGGAGCGGGAGGGGATCTTCCGCCGGATCCGCCTGGGCTCCCGAACGGCGACCCACAGCGGGCGAAAGAGCTTCCGGATCGTGTATCGGGTGGACCGGATCCTGCAATCCTTTCCCGGGCACGACGAGCTGTACTGGAACGTGACCGGCAACGAATGGGCGGTTCCGATCCGGCGCGCCTCGGCACGGCTCTGGCTGCCTGAGCCGGTCGAACGGCAGCGGCTGCTGGCGACCGCCTACACCGGCCGGTACAGCTCCACCGCGGGCGATGTGGAGATCACCCTCGAGGGGGACCGTGCCATCCGGTACCAGGCCCGTTCCGGCTTCAGCCCGCTGGAGGGGCTGACCATCGTGGCCGGCTGGCCGCCGGGATTGGTGGAGATGCCCTCGGCGCTCGCCCGCCTCCTCTGGTTCTTCCAGGACAACTGGGTCCTCTCCATTCCGCTGGCGGTGTTCCTCGTCATGCTGATCCTCTGGTGGAACTTCGGGAGGGATCTGCCGCGAGAGAGCGTCACCGTGCAGTACGAGCCGCCGCAGGGGATGACCCCGGGGGAGGTCGGCACACTTCTCGACGACCACGCCGAGCTTCGGGATGTCACCGCAGGCATCGTGGATCTGGCCCGGCGCGGGTACCTGACCATCGAGGAGAAGAAGAGCCGGGAGTATCGTCTCATCCGGCAACCCGGCGCCGGAGACAAGGGGCAGGAGAAGCCGAAGCCGCACGAATCGCTGCTCCTCGCCCAGCTCTTCGCTGCGGCCGATACGGTGGAACTTTCCAGTCTGGAGAACCGCTTCTACAGGCACCTCCCCGAGGTCCGGAAGCGGCTGTACGAGGAGCTCACCCGCCAGGGGTACTGGGCGGCGAGTCCCGAGACAGTGCGCGGAGTTTGGCGGATTATCGCCATCGCCCTCGTTGTGATCGGCTATCTCGCTCTCGATCTTGTGCCGCTGTCCGTGGCGCTCTGCCTCTTCCTCTCGGGCGGGATCGTCTGGTGGTTCGGCCGCTACATGCCGCGCAAGACCCCCCAAGGGATGCGGGCCCTGGAGAGAATCCTCGGGCTCCAGGAGTTCCTGCGGCGGACCGACGAGGATCGCCTCCGTCGGGAATCCGACCCCTCCGCCCTGTTCGAGAGGATGCTTCCCTATGCCATGGCGCTGGGGGTGGCGAACCAATGGGCAAGCGCCTTTGAGGAGATCTACCGAGTCCACCGGCCGCGCTGGTACTCCAGCTACGATGGGAGCACCTTCACCCCGTCCGACTTCACCCGGCGGGTGGACCGGAGCGTTGCGCGCATGGGAACGGTTTTGGCCTCAGCGCCCCGGCACAGCGGAGGAAGCGGCTTTGGCGGCGGTTTCTCCGGCGGCGGCGGTGGCGGAGGGGGAGGGGCTTGGTAGAGCTTCCGCTCCGGATCGGGGTGATCGGCTCAGGGCGGGCAAATCCCCGCTGGGATGAATGGGCCACTCAGGTCGGTCAGGCCATCGCGCAGGCGAAGGCGGTCCTCATCTGCGGGGGATTGAGCGGGGTGATGGCCGCGGCCGCCCGCGGGGCCCGGCAGGCCGGCGGGATGACGATCGGGATCCTGCCCGGCGCCGATGCGCGGCAGGCCAACCCGGACATCCAGATCCCGATCCCGACGGGGCTGGGAGAGGGGCGCAATCTCCTCGTGGTGCAATCCAGCGATGTCCTCATCGCGATCGGCGGCGGGGCCGGAACGCTCTCCGAGATCGGGTTCGCCCTGAAACTCCGCAAGCCGCTGCTGCTTCTGGGCTCCTGGAAGATCGATCTTCCGGACGGGGCGGATCCCCTTGCCGTTCCTCCCAGGGCCGTCCAAACGCCCGAGGAGGCCGTGCGCTTGGCGCTTGATCTGGCTGGGGGTAGTAAGCCTTCGGAAAGAAGGCGCCCTTATTTATTTCAGTAATACATTTTTATATTGACTTACTTTGTTTGAATCGGTATACTTTGTGTTGAGGAGGTGATCCTGATGGTAGAGACCGCTGTTGTCACAACCAAGGGGCAGTTGGTTATCCCCGCCCGCCTCCGGCGGCGGCATCACATCAAACCGGGGACACGGGTCTGCCTCGTCGAGGAGGGGGACCGGGTGATCCTCAAGCCCCTGACGCCCGAATACTTCGAGAAGATGGCGGGCATCCTCGGCACCGGAGGCCGCGTGCTGAAGGCGTTCCTGGAGGAGAAGAAAAGGGAGCGGGAGCTGTGAGCGGGTTTGTGCTCGACGCGTACAGCCTCTTTGTCTATCTGGAGCGCGGGGCCGGCTACGAGCAGATGGCTGCCCATTTGCAGCACGCGACCCAGGCGGATAGGGATCTTCTGCTTTGCACCGCCAACTGGGGGGAGGTGTATTACGGTTTCATGCGGGAAGCAGGCCAGGCGAAGGCGGAGGAGGTCAGGCGGATTATCGAAACCCTGCCCATTGAGATGGTTGACGCCGATCTGAATCTCGCGCGTCAAGCCGCGATCTACAAGGCTACTCACAAGATGTCCTACGCCGACTGCTTCGCCGCCGCCCTGGCGAAAGCGCACCGCGCTACCTTAGTGACTGGCGACAGAGACTTCAAGCAGCTTGAGGGCGAGATCAAGGTTCGCTGGATGTGAAGCGTTAGAGAAAAAGAGAACGGGGTTATTGTGGCGCAGATTTTTGCTCCAGAAAGATACATGAGATCAGAAGAGGATGGTTTGGTTGCCGTCGCCCTTGACGCTGTGGTGAGATCAGGGGCAACCCAAGGGCGAAGCACTGGTGAAGAAAACCCTGGCCTTGTTGACTGGTGGGGTTGAGCAAGATGTGCCGGCTACTGGCAATAGGAAGAAGGTAGACCGGCAGACCATGGAGGGACGGATTGCTACGAGGGTCGAGAACAGTCAGGCGTACAAGAAGTATCTACAGGCCAAATCTCTCGAAGGAATAACCGAGTATGAACTGTGCGATCTCCTTTATGCTACCCTGGAGAGTACACCGGAAACTCTCGCCAAGAACTTCGAGGTAATCGTGCAGCAGTTGCAGCGATCATCCACAAGGTCTTGTTGGATTCAAGATTCCGACGCAGATAGACCTTCGAAATTTCGCGAGCAGTAGTAACGGGGGACATAAGCAGTAACCACACGGGGCACCATGGTTCAAAGCAAGACGATTCGGCGACTGGAGGAGCGGATGGCGGTCGTGGAACCCGGCACGCTCCGGTACGAAACGCTGGAGGCGGCCAGGCGGTTCAAGGGCTCCTGGATCGAGCTCGGGCGCCATCTCTGGACGGTCTGGAAGGAGAAGGCGTATCGTCCCTGGGGCTACCTCACCTTCGAGGCGTACTGTGCCAAGGAGCTCCACATCCGCTCCGCCACCGCGAAGAAGCTCCTGCACTCCTATTTCTTCCTCGAAAAGGAGGAGCCGGCCACCCTCAAGCGGCTGACCTCCGAGGCCCCGGCGGCCGCCCTGCCTTCGGCGGAGGCGGTGAATGTCCTGCGGCTGCTCAAGGGCCGGCAGGGGATTCCCGAGGGGGAGTACCAGCGGGTTCGCACGTATGTCCTGGAGGACGGCCGCGATCTCCCGCTGGTTCAGAAGGAGGTCCGCCAGATCCTGGAGGAGAGCCGTCCCGACTCGCAGGAAGCCCGGGCGCAGCGGAGGAGGGCGGTGATCCGAAGGACAGTGGGGACGCTCAAATCCCTTCGGCGCGAGCTGGCCGAGGGCGATTCCATTCCGAAAAAGCTGCTCGGCGAGCTGGATCAGCTCGTGCGAAAACTTGAGGAGGTCCTTTGAAACTGGGCGAGGTCATTTGAGGATGATCCGGAAGATCCAGTCCACCCAGGCCGGCTGGGGGGTGGCGCTCCTGAGGATGACCTTAGGTGTGCTCTTCTTCCGGGAAGGGGCGATGAAGCTCTTCGGGTGGTTTGGAGGAGGCGGTTTCGCCAGCACCTGCGCCTACTTCCGGCAGCTTGGGATTCCGTTTCCGGAATTCAACGCCGTGTGGGTGGGATCCGTGGAGCTGGTGGGGGGAGCGGCCCTGCTGGCCGGTTTCTTGACACGGCTGGCCGCCGTTCCCATCGCGGCGACGATGGGGGTGGCGATCGCGACAGCGCATCTGGCCGGCGGCTGGAGCTACCCGGCGCTGATCATCGCCTCCTGCGCAACCCTCCTGCAGGCCGGGTCCGGCCCTCTCTCTGTGGACGCCGCCCTCTCCAAGAAGCCCTGACGGGTGAGCCTCCCGCCCTTCGTCCAATGGATGAGCCGGCGCAACGGCGAGTCGCTCGCCAAGGCCCTCTCAAAACGGATTCAGAGATCGTCCGCCGAATCTCCGAAGCTCTCGCCCTCCGAGCACTGGGGGAGAGCGCTGGAGAGCCGGCCGGGCTGGCAGGGGATGGGGGGAGGCGCGTACCGTTTCCGGACCGGGGAATCGGTCGAGTTGAAATCCGGCAGCTCGCCCCGGGAGCTCCTGGCCCGGATCACCGCGATTGAGGTGAAGCCCCTGGCGTCGGGGATGCCGCCGGAGGTGCAGCGCATCCTGGAGGAAGAGGCGGTTTCCGCCGCGGTCGCCTGGTGGGAGGAGAATCACCGGATCCCATGATTTCCGTTTTGGAGCCATTGGAGCTTTACGCCGAGAGGTGGACCTCTGCGGAGCCGGGAATCCTGAGGCGGCTGCGCGAGGAGACCCTCCGGACCCAGCCGATCCCTCAAATGATTGCCGGGCCGCTGCAGGGGCGCCTGCTGGCGCTGCTCGCCAGGATCTCCGGCGCGCGGCGGGTTCTGGAGATCGGAACGTTCGTCGGCTACAGCGCCCTTTGCTTTGCCGAGGCGCTTCCGGCTGGCGGGGAGGTGGTTACCATTGACTCCGATCCCTCGATCCTGAGCGTCACCCGGCGCTACTTTTCCCAGGTCCCTTACGGGAGGAAGATCCGGCTCCTCATGGGGCAGGCGTTGGAGATTATCCCGCGCCTGCCCGGTCCCTTTCATCTTGTCTACATTGATGCCGACAAGGTGAACTACGACCGCTATTACGACCTGGCCTTTCCCAAGGTTCCCTCGGGCGGCCTCATCCTCGCGGACAACGTCCTCTGGTCCGGGGCGGTGCTGGACGGCCGGGTGCGCGATCCCGATACCCGGGCGCTGCGGGCGTTTGTCCGGAAGGTCCGGCAGGACCGCAGGGTGGAGGCAATCCTGCTCACGGTGAGGGACGGGCTGCTGTTGGCCCGGAAGCGCTAGATGACCAGAGACGTTCTTACGGCAGGGGCCGGGCGGCCCAAGGCGCTGGGGGAGGTCCCGGTATGACCCGGCCGATCGGCCTCAAGCGGGGTTTACGCACCCCTTTCGTCAAGATGGGCAGGGAATTCGCCCGCCTGAATGCGGTGGATCTTTCCGTCCGCCTGGTGAACGCCCTGCTGGAGAAGCAGGTGGTTCCTCCGGAGCTCATCCAGCATCTCATCTGGGGGATGGTGGTGCCGGACCCCAACATCTATTCGATCGCGCGCGAGGCGGTCCTCGGCTCGCGGCTCGACAACCGGGTGGAGGCGTACAGCATCTCCAGGGCCTGCGCCACCTCCCTGCAGGCCGCGGCCAACGCGGCTTCCTATTACCAGGCCTTTCCCGATGAGGGGAGCGTCGCCCTCGTGGGCGGGGTCGAATCGTTCTCCGCCAGCCGGCCGGTCCTCACGGACCGGGCCGCCGCCTTCTTCAAAACCCTGGCGAGCAAGGCGCCTATCGGTGCAAAGCTCCGGGCCTTCCTTGCCACACCGCCCGGGGCCTGGTGGCCCGTGGCCCCCTCCGCGAAGGAGTACTCCACGGGGCTGACCATGGGGGAGCACTGCGAGCTCATGGTGAAGGCCTTTGGCATCGCCCGGGAGCGCCAGGACCGGTTCGCCCTTGCCTCCCACCGGAATGCCGCCGCCGCCCGCGCGAAGATCGCCCCGCAGCTTGTTCCGGTGGACGGGGTGAACCGGGACACGCTCATCCGGGAGCAGACCTCGATGGAGGCGCTGGGAGCGCTGCCGCCGGCCTTCGACCGATCCCCGGCCGGGACGATCACCGCGGGCAACGCGAGCCCATTCACCGACGGAGCGGCCGCCCTTTTCGTGATCTCCCCCGCGCTGGAGGGCAGGGTCAAGCCCGACGCGGTCCTGCTGGATTTTGAATTCGTCGCCGTGGAGCCCAAGGAGGGATTGCTCATGGGGCCGGGGAAGGCGATGCTGAGGATCCTGAAGCGGCGGAATTTGCGGTGGAGCGATCTGGATTATCTGGAGATGCACGAGGCGTTCGCCGGCCAGGTCCTGTGCAATGTGGATGCGGTGAACAACCTCCGTCACCGGAGGGAGAGTTACGGGGTCGATTACGACGCTGGGATCCTGGATGAGGCCCGGCTCAACCCCTGGGGATCCTCCATCGCCTACGGGCATCCCTTCGGCGCCACGGGTGCCCGCATGCTCAGCCAGGCGATCGCCTATCTGCACGACACGAACAGCCGGCGCGCTCTTCTGGGGATCTGCACCGCCGGCGGCCTGGCCGGGTCGGCCCTCGTCGAGCGCCGCTGAAGGAAAACGTCTTTGCGAGGAGCGATAGCGACGAAGCAATCTGGTTTTGAAAGCAGGATTGCTTCGCCCCTCCGGGGCTCGCAATGACGGCAGTGAAGTTTCTCTCCCTATGGCTACCCGTGGCCGGTTACACCGCCCTCATCTTCTGGGTCTCTTCCGTCTACCGGCCGGTTCCCGGGATCGAGCTCTTTGCCCAGATGGACAAGCTCTGGCACCTGGCCGAATACGCTCCGCTGGGCTGCTTTGTGCTGCGGGCGATCACCCGCTCCTTCCGTTCCATCGGGATGGCCCGCGCCTGGATGGCCGGCGGGGCATACGCCCTTGTCGTCGGGGTTCTGGATGAGTTTTACCAGTCCTTCGTCCCGATGAAGAATCCCAGCGGGTTCGATCTTCTCTTTGACCTGGCCGGGGCGCTCCTCGGCCAGTGGCTCTACGGCAGGAGGGTGGCCAAGACCCCGTAGTGGTCGGAAGGGTGGCCCCCGGCGGCGGACGGCTGCCGGCAGGCCACCTCGCACTGCACCGGCTTGAAGGGGCCCGCAGGATCCTGCCGGAGAAACAGGAAGTCGATGCGCCGATCCGGAAAGCGGACCGCATGCGACTGAATGTACGGATTGGCGTTGTCCCACGTGATCCCGGCCTCGTTTGGATGGAGCTGCCCGAAGAGGTCGGTGAATCCGCCCTCCCGGATCCGGGCGATCGGCGCCTGATCCGGTGCCGCGTTGAAATCGCCCGCCAGGAGAACCGTCGGCTTCAGGGAGGCCCCGCGATGCGGGACTCTCCCGGACAGAAACGAAAGGGAGGCCCCCCAGTACAGGAGTTGCTCCACCTGCGCCAGGCGAGTCGGCTCATCCTCCGCCCTCCATGCCAGATGAGTATTGCCGAGCCAGAGCGGGCCGGCGGCGCAGGACAGCTCAGCCAGGAACAGCTGCCTGCGGTACGGCTCCAGCGGGGAGACGGCCGAGTAGGTGAAGGTTCTCGACGAGCTCACCGGGAACCGGCTTAAGATCGCCAGGCCTGCCTGCGGCGCATGCAGGCGGACCGGATAATTGGCAAAGGCCTCCAGGAGGGCGGGGTCGGTGACCTCCTGGAGGCAGGCGACGTCCGGGGCGAGATCCAGGATGGCCTGCACGAGCACGGACCGGCGCTCGGTCGGCCCGTTCTTTCCCCAGGTGTTGAGGGTGAGGATCTTCATCGCACCGGTCCTT
This sequence comes from uncultured Planctomycetia bacterium, assembly GCA_964372395.1. Classification (GTDB taxonomy): domain Bacteria; phylum Omnitrophota; class Gorgyraeia; order 1-14-0-20-64-10; family 1-14-0-20-64-10; genus CAYFHV01. The sequence continues at coordinate 65,382 of CAYJQV010000004.1, forward strand.
TCGCCTTCGTCGTGGCCGATGATACCATATGCTCGATGGAGCCAAACCCGTTGCCGCAGCCGTGGAGATTCCCCGTTGCTGCGCTGATGGTCGCGCTCGCAGCTCTTGCGACCTCCTGCGGGCGCGCGGCGGATCCCCCCCAGCGCGTGTTGGGTCAGATCCGCTCCATGATCCACGGGGAATCGTTCCGGGAGGCCGCCTCGGAGGCCCGGGCCGCGCTGAAGCGGTACCCCAAGTCCGTCCGTCTGCAGCTTCTGCTGGCGAAGGCGGAGATGGGGCTGGGTCGCTTTGACGAAGCGGTGAAGGCCTTGGAGCCGGCGGCCCAGGCCGGCTGGGGAGGCGTGGAGCTCAACGGCACGCTCGGCCTGGCCCATTTCCGGCTTGGGCACTTTGAAAAGGCGAATGCCTTCCTGGAGAAGGCCGAGGCGGCAGGCGCGCTCAGCGCCGGGTTCAGGAAGAAGCTTGGCTACGCCCGGTACTACCTGCGCGACGGGCGCGGAGCGATCGAAACCTTTCAGGCGCTGGCTGAGGCCGATCCGAAGGACGTAGAGACGCAGCTGGCGCTGGATGCGCTGATGAACCTCACCGGTCAGTGGCCGGCGGCCTGGATGGTCTGGTATCCGGAACCGTCTGGCGGCCTGCAGATCGCCTACCCGGGTGGTTGGGAGCGGCAGAGGAAGGAGTTCCTGACCGAGGCGGGGAAGCTCACATTCGTCTTCTGCTCTGGCAAGGTGTTCGAGCGGGAGGAACGCTTCCATCTGGGAGGGATTCTGTTTCTTTCCGTCTACCAGAACGCCTCCAAGGGGCCGCTGCCCAAGGTCCTGAAGGGACCTTACCGGCGCGGGGAGAAGGTCTTTGGAGAAGACGGGAGGGTCACCTACCACGCCACCTCCCCCACTGCGGAGCCGAGGTATGCAGCCGTCCCAAGGGAGCCGGGAGAGTTTGCCCGGTTCATGAGCCAGCAGACCCTGCGCGATATACTGGATGTCTGGGGCTTTTCCCTCAGGGACGCCGATTTGCATCCCTGGACCGGCAGGCGGGGCAACGCCTCGTACTGTGTCGGGGAGGTGATCGCGGAGGATCGGCAGGGCCGCCGGCTGTTTGGCCGGAGTCTCGGCTTCTACGACTCGTTCAACGACACCTACGGGGCCCTCCAGATCTACGGCCCGGATTGGGACGAGGAGAAGGTCCGGCAGATGTCCGAGGCGATCTTCCACCTGGCCCTCTTCGGCGGGGTGGTGGGGATTCCTCCCCTGCCGGAGGGGATGGTCTCCGTGGAGGAGTACCAATCCCGGATCCTGGGATTCCTGGAGAAGGGGGAGGCCGACCGGGCGCTCACCGAGGCGAAACGGGCTTTGACCGCCCATCCGCAGGTTTCCCAGCTTTACGTCCTTCTGGGCCGGGCCCATGAGGCACTTTGGCATCCTGAGGAGGCGGCGGCTGCGTATGAGAAGGCGCGCGAGCTGGGGACCCTCGACTTTGAGTCAGAGCTTGCCCTGGGCGGCCTGCGGTTGGGCCTGGGAGAGCTGGATGGGGCGAGGATCGCCTACACCCGGTCCCTCTCACTCAAGCCGTCCCATCCGGCCGCCCTCATCGGCCTGGGTCTGGTGAGCTACGCTCGTGGGGAGCTTCCCCAGGCGAAGGAGCTCTTCCAGCGCGCCTGTGTGGAGGCCCCCCATTTTGAGAGCGCGCTCTTCCTGCGGGATGCGGTGCAGGCGCTTGAGCAGGCCGGGAAGGAGAAGGGCCGCGTGGTCTGGTTCCCGGGCGCAGAGGAGCGGCCGCTCTTCTGCGTGCCCGCGGGCTGGGAAGGGCAGCGCCTGGAGACAGGGGACCCCGGCCGATACGAGATCGTCTT